>VBCG01000203.1 GCA_005881895.1 Betaproteobacteria bacterium | reverse complement strand
CGGTCGCAACGATCGCACTGACCTACATCCTGGCGCTCGCCGGAAAATTGATGCTGAAGGATCGTTTGACGCGAGCGGGCCGC
Source organism: Betaproteobacteria bacterium (assembly GCA_005881895.1). Lineage (GTDB taxonomy): Bacteria > Pseudomonadota > Gammaproteobacteria > Burkholderiales > Casimicrobiaceae > VBCG01. Next base: position 4,651 of record VBCG01000203.1, on the reverse strand, counting down.
TGGCGCGAACGCATCGACCATATGGGAACCGGTCTCACCGGCAAAACGCTTGGCGTTATCGGCGCCGGACGTATCGCCAAGGAATTACTGCGCATGGCGCACACGTTCGACCTCGCGCTCGTCGCAGCGGACCCATACGCCGATCGCGTCGAGCTTGGTTACCTCGGCGCGAAGCTCGTCGATCTCAACACGTTGCTTGCGACCGCTGATTTTGTCGTGGTGTGCTGCCTGCTGAACGCGCAAACGCATCACTTGATCGGCGCGCGTGAACTGGCGCAAATGAAGCCGACCAGCTATTTCATCAATGTCGCCCGCGGCCCGATCGTCGACGAAGCAGCATTGATCGAAGCGCTCCAGCAAAACGCAATCGCCGGTGCGGCGCTCGATGTCTTCGAGACTGAACCGGTCGAGCCCGCGAATCCGCTACTCGCGATGGATAACGTAATCGTCACGCCGCATTCGCTGTGCTGGACCGACGAATGCTTTCACAACATGGCGGTCACGGGACTCTCGAGCATTGTCGATGCGCAGAGCGGGCGACGACCGCAATTCATCGTCAATCGGGAAGTGCTGGATCATCCACGTGTGCGTACGTGGCTGCCGGCATAACCGACCACCCCTCGTCACTTCGCGCCGGCATCGCCGACGACGTCGGCACCTGAGGGAACGTCGAAGCGAAATTGCGTCGCGGCGAGCGTGGGATTGCGCTCGACTGACGCAAAGTCAAGTGTGGTGATCTGACCGAACGCGTCGGTCAATTCCATCCTGCGCGGGAGATTGTCGCGAAAGCCGATCCGCACACGGGTAAATTGAGATTCCGGTGTTTTTGGCGTCGCGTCGACGTACTCGAGCCCGTCAGCCACCGCGCCCGCAATCAGCGTGAAGTTTTTTTCGAGCGCATTGTCACCTGCGAGCAACGCAGCCGGCGTCGCGCCCAGCGCGACGTCGAGCTTGCGCACGACGACCTGATTGAGATCGCGGTCGTAGACCCACACGCGTGCGCCGTCGCCGACGATCAGCTGCTCGAACGGCTTGTCGTACGTCCAGCGAAACTTGCCCGGACGCTGGAAAGCAAACGTTCCGCTCGACTTCTGTGCTGCAGGGCGCGTCTTGCTCGCGACCGACTGCGTGAACGTACCCTTCGATGTCTTTGTCTCCGTGAGAAACGCGTGGAGTTGATCGAGCCCTGAGGCGCCGGCGGCGGTCGTATACGCTAAAGCGGCCGCGACTGCGAGCGAACGGAACAACATCATGGTCGGAGTCAATTGCGCGCGCCGAGTTCCGTACCCGGTATGTTGGCGAGGCAGTTGCCGACGCGATCGAGAATCACGTACGAGTGTGTCAGTCCGCCGCGGTCCTTGCGATCGCCAGAGTGCCTGTATTGCTGGACGAAGACGCGCCACGCGCCGTTTGCCCACTCCGAATCGGCGTCGCAACCCGAAACGAAACTATCAGGCCCGCAAAAGTCGTGAGGCAACAGCGTGCGTGCGCGCTCGATCACTTCCTTCTCGGTCAGCGTAGTCGCAGTCGGCGCCCGGTCGTGCGGACAATATTCGGGGCCCGTACGATAACTTTCGACCGGACCGGCAATAGATACCACCGACAACAGGAACGACGCGACACAGAAAACGACGCGGCGAATGATCACGCGTCCGCCGCCTTGCCCGCCGGGATCAGCACGTCGCGATTGCCGTTAGACTGCATCGGCGAGACCAGTCCCGCGCGTTCCATCTGCTCGATCAAGCGCGCGGCGCGGTTGTAGCCGATCCGCAAATGCCGCTGCACGAGCGAGATCGATGGCCGCCGCGTTTTGAGCACGACGTTGACCGCCTGGTCGTACATCGGATCGGCCTCGGCGTCGCCGCTCTCGAACGAAACACTCTCATCGGTCTCCACGTCCGCGCGGTCCAGCAGTCCTTCAATGTATTGCGGGCCGCCAAGCGATTTCAAATGTTCGACGACGCGATGCACTTCGGCGTCCGTTACGAAAGCGCCATGGACACGCAGCGGATAGCCGGTGCCGGGCGGCAGATACAGCATGTCGCCTTGCCCGAGTAGCGCCTCGGCGCCCATCTGATCTAGGATCGTCCGCGAATCGATCTTGCTCGCAACCTGGAACGCAATCCGCGATGGAATGTTGGCCTTGATCAAGCCGGTGATCACGTCGACCGATGGCCGTTGCGTCGCAAGAATCAAGTGGATGCCCGCCGCGCGAGCCTTCTGCGCAATGCGCGCAATCAGCTCCTCGATCTTTTTGCCGGTCGTCATCATCAGATCGGCGAGCTCGTCGACGACGACGACGATCAGCGGCATTTCCTCGAGTGGCTCCGGCTTGTCGGGTGTCGCCGATAACGGATTGGCGATGGGCTTGCCAGCCTTGCGCGCGTCCGCGATCTGCTGGTTGTAACCGGCCAGGTGACGCACGCCCAATTGCGACATCAGCTTGTACCGCCGCTCCATTTCGCCGACACACCAGTGCAGCGCATTCGGCGCGAGGCGCGTGTCGGTGACCACCGGCGCGAGCAAATGCGGAATACCCTCGTAGACCGAGAGTTCCAGCATCTTCGGGTCAATCAAAATCATTCGAACTTGCTTGGGATCAGCCTTGTAGAGGAGCGACAAAATCATCGCGTTCACTGCGACCGACTTACCGGAGCCCGTCGTGCCCGCGACGAGCAAATGCGGCATTCGGCCCAGATCGGCGATGACGGCCTTGCCGGCGATATCCTTGCCGAGCGCGAGCGTGAGCGCACCCGGCGCATCGTTGTAGGTGGTCGATGCGAGAATTTCGACCAGCTTGACGATCTGCCGTTTTTGATTCGGCAACTCGAGCGCCATGCACGACTTGCCGGGAATCGTCTCGACGACGCGAATCGATACGACCGAGAGCGCACGCGCCAGATCCTTGATCAGGTTGACGATCTGCGCCCCTTTGACCCCGACGGCGGGCTCGACCTCGAAGCGTGTGATGACGGGACCCGGATAAGCCGCGAGCACTTTCACGGAGACACCGAAGTCGGCCAACTTTCGCTCGATCAGCCGCGACGTGAATTCCAGTACCTCGGTATTCACCGATTCGGTCAACGGTGGAGCATCCTCCAGCAATGACAACGGCGGCAGCGCGGAGTCGGGCAACTCCTTGAACAGCGGTCGCTGCTTTTCCTTGACGACACGCTCCGACTTCGGCACGGCGGTGATGGGCGGCACGACGAGCACCGGCTCGCGATCGAATGATTCCTCACGCAAATGTTCGACAAGCTGCTCGCGCTCCACGGTCGCGATCTCACCGATACGACGATCCTGTTCGCGCTCGCGGCGCTCACGCAACCGCTGATGCAGCGATTCGAGCGCGGCGCCGATTCTCTCCATCACTTTGAGCCACGACACGCCGAAAAGAAGGGAGCAGCCGATGGCGAATGCGGCGAGCAACAGCAGCGTTGCGCCATTGAAGCCGAATGCGCGGGCGAGCGCATCGCCGATCGAATCGCCAAAGGCACCGCCCGGCGCGAGCGGCAGTACGGCGGGTAGCTTCCACAGCCGTATCGCTTCGATTGCTGCGCTCGATAGCAGCACCAACGCAAATCCGAACGCAGCGAGTCCTGGCGGTTGCTCGCGCACGCGATCCGGTTCAGCGATTCGCCGAAAACCGGCGACGAGCAGCATGACACCGCCCGCGACCCACCACCACGCGGATAGGCCAAACAAATACAACAGAAGGTCGGAGAGCCAAGCGCCCACGACGCCACCGCGATTGGCGATCGTGTCGCTCTTTCCGGTAAATGAGAAGCCGGGGTCGGTTCTCGTGTACGTGGAAAGGATCAACGCGATGTAGATGAGGACGGCGGCGACCAACAAGCACCACGACTCGCGCACGAGGCGGGCGAAACGCGGCGACAGCGTCGCCTCCGGCGGGGGCGACCGCCGTTTGCGGTTTCCGTTCCTCTTATTAAACATGGACTTGCCGCGAAATCCTCACCGCGGGCATTATAGCGCGCGGCTTGCTTCCATGGTGAACGGCCATACTTTGTAGAATCTCCACTCTGTGTACAGAAAGCAACGAATGGCACCCAAGCACGCGCGTCTGCTGATTCTCGGCTCAGGTCCCGCGGGCTACACCGCTGCGGTGTACGCGGCACGCGCGAATCTGAAGCCGGTGCTGATCACCGGTATCTCGCAAGGGGGCCAGTTGATGACGACGACCGACGTCGACAATTGGCCGGCGGATGCGGATGGCGTCATGGGGCCCGATCTGATGATGCGCTTCCAAAAGCACGCCGAGCGATTCGCAACCGAGTTGATCTTCGATCATATTCACACCGTCGACTTGCAGCCGCGACCGTTCGCGCTCACCGGCGACAGCGGCCAATATACTTGCGACGCGCTGATCATTGCGACCGGCGCCTCGGCAAAATATCTGGGATTGCCGTCCGAGCAAACGTTCATGGGCAAGGGCGTATCGGCGTGTGGCCGATCGCGATGAAAACGCCTTGCATCGGCAACTGGTCGGCAGCGTCGCGCTTGAGGTCGCGTACACGCACGCCGGTCACGCCCGATTCGTCGCCGACGATATCGTCGACCACATGGTTCCACAGAATGCGCGTGTTGCCGCCGTTTTGCGTCTTGGCCGTCAAGCGATCGACGAGAATCGCCT
>VBCG01000196.1 GCA_005881895.1 Betaproteobacteria bacterium | reverse complement strand
AACTTGGAAGCGTACCGTCTCTATCTGCAGGGACGCTTTTTCCTCGAGCGCATGACGGAGGAGATGTCGCGCGCGGCGTCGGCTACTTCGAGCAGGCGATTGCGCTGGACCCGGGATTCGCGCTGGCGTGGACCGGTCTTTCGCGCGGCTACTGGACGCAAGCAGGCTTCGGATGGAGGCCGGTGAACTCGGGATTCCACCAAGCGCGCGAAGCCGCACAGCGCGCGCTGGACCTCGCGCCCGATCTCGCCTTAGGCGCACGCCGCGCTCGGCCTGGTGGCTGAGAGAGCCACGACTGGAAGGTCGCCGACCGCCACTTGCAGCGCGCATTGGCTCTCGCGCCAGGCAACGCCGACGTGCTGCGCGGGGTTGCGAGCCTCGCCGGCATACTCGGGCGCGCGGACGAATCGATCGAGCTCCTGCGCCGGGCGGTTGCGCTCGATCCACTGAGCAGCACCTACCGGCGCTTTCTCGGCCTGCGCTTTGCGATATATGGCCGCCTCGACGAAGCGGAGGCCGCCCTGCGGGCATCGCTGGACCTCAATCCGAAGGCCGGCCTCGTCCATTGTTTCCTGGCGATTACACGGTTGCTCAAGGACAACGCGACGGAAGCGCTCGAGCTGGCGGAGCGTGAAGTCCTTCCCGATTTCCGTTTGCTGGGTACGGCGATGGCGCTGCACTCGCTCGGACGTGCTGCTGAATCGGATGCGGCGCTGACCAACATCATCGACGACCACGGCGCAGCGGCGGGCTATCAGGTCGCGGAGGCTTGCGCTTGGCGCGGGGAAGTCGACCGCGCATTCGAGTGGCTCGAGAATGCCTATGCGGCGCGCGATCCGGGTCTCGGTCATTCCGCTACCGATCCTCTGCTGAAGCCGCTCCACGCCGGCGCCCGCTGGCTCCCGTTCGTGCAGAAGATGGGCCTCGGCTGAACGACGTCCGGCCGCACCGCGGTTCGGACGGCATCGATCGTAGCGCCAGCCACGCGGCTTTCTCGTCAGCGAACTATTGACAACTGACCACAGGTCACTTAATCTGCCAGTAATTGACTGCAAGTCATTTACGAGTCCGACATCATGGTCATTCGTCAGCGAGCCATTCACACCGAAGACAAACACGAGCGTCACCACGCGATTCTCGACGCCACCGAGCGTCTCCTCGTTCGGGCGCCGGTGCGCGTTGCCAATATGGCCGAAGTCGCCGACGAGGCGGGTCTCGCCAAAGGCACCGTCTATCTCTACTTCGCCAGCAAGGACGAGCTCCTGCTCGCGCTCCACGAACGCCACGTCGACGACTTCTTTCGCGCGCTGATCGCGCTGCTGGCGCGCGACGAAGCGGTCAGCATCGAGGAGATCACGACGATTACGCGGACGCACATCGTCGAGCGAGCGACGTTCCTCCCGCTGGCGACGCGTTGCTTCGGCGTTCTCGAGACCGAGGTCCCGCGCGAAATCGCGCTGGCGTTCAAGGAGCGGATGGCGCAGCGGCTTCAGGCCGCGAGCGTCGGGCTCGAGCGACATTTCCCCGAGTTGGCCCCCGGGGGCGGCGTTTCGCTCCTGCGCCACAGCTACGCGCTGATTGTCGGCCTGTGGCAGATGACGGCGAGTCGACAGGATCTTGTGCCGGGAACGTGTCATATCGATGCGCTCGACTATCCAACTGAGCTTCAGCGCGCGCTTGGTGCGCTGTGGGATGGCACGATCGGCCGGCGACTCGCGCCCGCACAAAGGACGAAACAATGAACGCGACGGAACGCACTGCGCGAATCATCGGTGGCGCCGCGGTGGCGATCACCGCCGTTCTATTGGTCGCGTGCGCCAAGCCAGAACCCACGCCGGAGCCCGTGCGCCCGGTGCAACTGATGCAAGTGAAGCTCGGCGGAACCACAGGGACCGCCGTCTTCGCGGGCGAAGTCAAGCCGCGCCACGAGATCGACCTCGGCTTTCGAATCGGCGGCAAAGTAATCGGACGCAACGTCGACGTCGGTGCGCGGGTGGTCCGCGGAGAATCGCTGGCGCGGCTTGATCCGGCGGATGCCGCGCTGCAGGTGGATGCGCAAAAAGCCGCCGTTGCCGCCGCGGAAACGGAATACCGCTACGCGAAAGCGGAATTCGATCGCTACGAAAATCTCCGACAGCAGAAATTCATCAGCGAGTCCGCGCTCGACCAGAAACGCAACGCGCTCGATGCCAATCATGCCAAGTGGGAACAGGCGCGCTCTCAACTTTCGGTGACACAGAATCAGGCAGCGTATGCGACGCTCGCCGCGCCCGATGGCGGCGTCATCACGGCAATAAGCGTCGAAGCGGGTCAAGTTGTCACTGCGGGACAGACGGTGATGAAGCTCGCGCGCGAAGACGAGCGGGAAGTTTCGATCAGCGTGCCGGAGAGCCGGATGGCGGAGCTGCGCGCCGCCCCAGTGCTCGGCGTGTTTTTGTGGGCGAATCCGCAAAGGATTTACGCCGCGCGCGTCCGCGAAATTTCGCCGGCGGTCGATGCGGTTACCCGAACGTTCGCTGTTCGCGTGACGATCCTCGATCCCGATCCGGGGTTGCATTGGGGGATGACGGCGAACGTCGTGGTCCCGGGCACAGAGGCCGCGAACGCCACGTTGTTTCCGCTTACGTCGATCTATCGCAAAGGCAACGCGTCCGCGGTGTGGATCTACGACGAAAAGTCGCGCACCGTGAGCCTGCGCCCGATCGTCGTCGGTCAGTTTCGCGAGGACGGTGTGATCGTCACGGACGGCGTCGCGCGCGGCGAATGGATCGTTACCGCCGGGGTCCACAAACTCCGCGAGGGCGAAACGGTGCGTCCTTACGAAGGCTCGGGCGATAGCGCGTCGACGGTGTCGCCTGTGCATGCACCGGTCATCGTCCCCGCGTCGCCCAAGTCTGCGAGAAATCTGACGTGAAGCCCGTCGAGCCGATCGGCGCGCCGCGCGCGCGCTTCAACCTGTCCGAATGGGCGTTGCAGCACCGCTCGGTCGTGCTGTTCGCCATCATCGTCTTCGCGTTCGTCGGCACGCTGGCGTATCAGCGGCTCGGCCAATCGGAGGACCCGCCATTCACGTTCAAGGTCATGGTCATCAAGACGCAGTGGCCCGGCGCCTCCGCGCGCGACGTCGAGCAGCAGGTGACTGACAAGATCGAGCGCAAGCTGCAGGAAGTAAACAACATCGATTATGTGAGGAGCTACTCGAAGCCCGGCGAGTCGCTCGTTTTCTTCGCGATCAAGGATTCGGCGCCGCCGGCCCTCGTCCCGGAGACTTGGTATCAGGTGCGGAAGAAGATCGGCGATATCCGCGGCACGCTGCCACCCGGCATTCAAGGGCCCTTCTTCAACGACGAGTTCGGCGACACGTACACGAATATTTACGCGATTGTCGGCGACGGCTTCGGCTATCGTGATTTGAAGGACTTCGGCGATCGCATCCGTGCCGAGCTGCTGCGCGTTCCCGGCGTCGCGAAAGTCGATTTCATCGGGGAACAGGAAGAGAAAGTCTTTATCGAGCTGTCGAATGCGAAGCTCGCAACGCTCGGAATCGAGCCGCAGCAGATCCTGCAGACTCTGTCGGCGCAAAACGCGGTCGCGGCAGCGGGTGTATTCGACACCACGACGGATCGGATCTACGTGCGGCCGAGCGGCGCATTCGATTCGCTCGACGCGATTGCCGACATCGCCATTCGCGCCAACGATCGTGTCTTCCGTCTTGGCGACATCGCCCATGTCTATCGCGGTTATGTCGATCCGCCTCAGCAGAAAATGCGCTGGCGCGGACATGAGGCGTTGGGCCTCGGTATCACGATGGCGCAGGGCGGCGACGTGATTCAGCTCGGTCACGATCTCGATCGCGAGACCGCGCGCATACAGGGACAATTGCCGGTCGGGCTGGACGTCGAATCGGTGACGAGCATGCCGAAAGCCGTTCAGCGTTCGGTGAACCAGTTCGTCCGTTCATTGGCCGAAGCCGTCGTGATCGTCCTGGTCGTGTCGTTGTTGAGTCTCGGCCTGCGCACGGGCCTGGTCGTCGCTGTGTCGATACCGCTCGTCCTCGCCGCAACGTTCGCCTGCATGTGGCTCGCCGACATCGGCTTGCACAAGATTTCGCTCGGCGCGTTGATCCTGTCGCTCGGGTTGCTGGTCGACGACGCGATCATCGCGGTCGAAATGATGGCGATCAAGATGGAGCAGGGCTACGACCGTTTGCGCGCGGCAAGCTTCGCGTACACGAGCACGGCGTTCCCGATGCTGACGGGCACGCTCATCACCATCGCGGGCTTTCTGCCGATCGCGACCGCGCGCAGCGGCACCGGCGAATACACGCGTTCGATCTTTCAGGTCTCGGCGATTGCGCTGATCGCGTCGTGGGTGGTCGCCGTCGTCGTGATTCCGTATCTCGGCTACAAGATGCTGCCCGACCCCACGAAAGCGCGGGGTCCGTCTTTGCGTGCGCGCCTGTGGGCACGGCTCACGCACAAGCCGCCGGCCGTTCCGAGCGTTGCGCATTTCGGCGACGAGGAAGCGGTCTACCGCACGCGGTTCTACCGCCGGTTTCGGGCGCTGATCGCCTGGTGCATCAGCCATCGCACGGCGGTGCTTGTCGCAACGCTCGCTCTCTTCGTGGGTGCGCTCGGCCTCTTCCGCTTCGTGCCACAGCAATTCTTTCCGGCGTCGTCGCGGCCGGAGCTGTTAGTGGACTTGCGTCTTCCCGAAGGCAGCTCGTTCGCCGCGACGCTCGAACAGGCGAAGAAGCTCGAAACGATGCTCGACAGCGACCCGGGCGTCGAGCATTCCGTGATCTATGTCGGCAGCGGCAGCCCGCGCTTCTATCTGCCGCTCGACCAGCAATTGACGCAATCCAATTTCGCGCAGTTCGTGCTGGTGGCGAAAAGCAACGCGGAACGCGAACGTGTGCGTGAGCGATTGTTGACGCTGTTCGCCAACGATTTTCCGGGACTGCGCGGACGCGTGTCGCGGCTCGAGAACGGACCACCGGTCGGCTTTCCGGTTCAGTTTCGCGTTTCCGGCGAAGATATCGCCACGGTGCGCCAAATTGCGCGTGAGACCGCCGATATCCTGCGGCGCGATCCGGCAACACGCGACGTGCAGTTCGATTGGGACGAACCCACGAAGGCGATCCGTCTCGTGATCGACCAGAACAAGGCGCGACTGCTCGGCGTGTCGTCGCAAGATCTGGCCGCGTTTCTCAACAGCTCGTTGTCGGGAACGAACGTCACGTATTTTCGCGAGCGCGACAAGCAGATCGAGGTGCTTCTGCGCGGTGCGGCGGAAGAGCGCGCGAAGATGAGCTTCTTAGGGGATCTCGCTATCTCATCGCGCAATGGCAAGGCGGTGCCGATCACGCAGATCGCCGACATCCACTACGAGCTGGAAGAAGGGATCGTCTGGCGTCGTAACCGGTTGCCGACCGTCACTGTGCGCTCCGACGTGAAAGGCGACGCGCAAGGCCCCGACGTGACGGCACGCTTGAATCCGCAGCTCGATGCGGTTCGCGCGACGTTGCCGCTTGGCTATCGGATCGAGGCCGGCGGCGCCTTCGAGGATTCAGCGAAGGGGCAGAAGTCGATTGCCGCCGGCGTGCCGCTGCTGATCATCGTCGTGTTGACGCTCTTGATGATCCAGTTGCAGAGCTTTTCCCGCATGGTGATGGTCGTGCTGACCGCGCCGCTCGGGCTCATCGGCGTCACGCTAGCGCTGCTCTTGTTCGGCAAGCCGTTCGGCTTTGTCGCGATGTTGGGCACGATCGCGCTGTCCGGGATCATCATGCGCAACTCGGTGATTCTCGTCGATCAGATCGACCGTGACATTGTGGCGGGGCATACGCCGTGGGACTCGGTGATCGGCGCCACGGTCCGACGGTTCCGGCCGATCGTGTTGACGGCCGCGGCCGCCGTGCTCGCACTGATTCCGTTGACGCGCAGCGATTTCTTCGGACCGATGGCGGTGGCGATGATGGGCGGGCTCATCATCGCGACGGCGTTGACGTTGATCTTCCTGCCGGCGCTTTATGCCGCGTGGTTCCGCGTGCTGCCAGCCGTCCGCTTCGCTCCGGGCCGCCTCTCCCGGCCTGGCGCGGAGAGGGTGGAGGTGAGGAGTGCGGTTCCGGTAAGATGATCAGTTCGCTCGAGTTCTGACACGACAGCATGCCGATCGCACCTATCCAAGACATCATGGCGGAGCTTCGCGATGGGCGCATGGTTGTTCTCGTCGACGAGGAAGACCGCGAGAACGAAGGCGATCTTGTCATCGCAGCCGATCGCGTCACGCCGGAAGCGATCAATTTCATGGCGAAGTTCGGCCGTGGCTTGATTTGCATGCCGATCACCGACGAGCGCGCGCGACAGTTGAATCTCGCGCCGATGACGGCGATAAACCGCTCGTCGCACGGCACGAATTTCACAGTGTCGATCGAGGCCGCGCACGGCGTGACGACGGGCATCTCGGCGGCGGATCGGGCGCATACGATTCGCGTCGCCGCCGCGCCCGGCGCAAAGCCCGATGATGTCGTCCAGCCCGGTCACGTCTTTCCGCTGGTCGCACAACCCGGCGGCGTGTTGGCGCGCGCCGGTCATACCGAGGCGTGCTGCGATCTTGCGCGCCTCGCCGGATTTTCGCCGGCGGCGGTGCTGTGCGAAATCATGAAGGACGACGGCACGATGGCGCGTCTGCCGGATCTCGAGCGCTTCGCCGACGAACATGGACTGAGGATCGGCGCGATCACCGATCTCATTCACTACCGCAGCCGCACCGAGAAACTGATCGAACGGATCGCCGAGCGGCCGCTGGCGACGCAGTTCGGCGCGTTCCGGCTCGTTGTCTACCGCGACAAGCTGACCGATGCGACGCATCTTGCGCTCGTTCGCGGGCCGCTATCGCCGTCGACCGAAACGCTGGTGCGCGTGCATGAGCCGCTGTCCGTGATGGACCTGCTCGATCAGCAAAGTGCTACGCATTCATGGAGCGTCGCCGAAGCGCTCCGCGCGATTGCGCAGGCCGGGCGCGGCGTCATCGTGCTTTTGCACCGCCCCGAGAGTGCGGACGAGCTTCGCCGTCGCGCGTTGGCCGATTCGCCGCCGCTGCAGACGAAAATGGATCTGCGCAACTACGGCATCGGCGCGCAGATTCTGCGCGATTTGAACGTCGGCAAGATGCGCCTGCTCGCCAAGCCGCGGAAGATGCCGAGCATGGCCGGGTTCGATCTCGAAGTGACCGGCTATGAGGAGGCGCCGCCGGCACGCAGCGCTTCGTAACGCAGCGCGCCCGTGCGCGCCGTCTCGAGTCGTCCGGCGACTGTGTAACCATGGCCATTCGACGTATCGATCCCAATCTCCGCGGTCATGACCGTAGGGTCGCGCTTGTGTTGTCGCGCTTCAATCCGGAAATCGGCGAGGGTTTGTTGCGAGGTGCGCTGCGCGCTCTCGCGGAGGCTGGCGTAGCGGAGGATCACGCGAAAATCGTCACCGTTCCGGGCGCGCTCGAAACGCCGCTCGCGCTCCAGCGCCTTGCCCAGAGCGGCGACTTCGATGCGCTGGTCGCGCTTGGCGCTGTCATTCGCGGCGACACGTATCACTTCGAAATCGTCGCCAACGAATCGGCGGCCGGTCTCTCCAGCGTCCAGCTCGAGTTCGGCATTCCGATCGGCAACGGCATCCTGACCTGCGACACCGAAGAACAGGCGCGGGCGCGGATGGAGACGAAAGGTTACGAGGCGGCGCAAGCGGCGCTGGAGCTTGCGAATCTTCTGGACGCGATTGATGAAGACTAATCCGCGGCGCCGCGCGCGCGAGCTCGTGTTGCAGGGACTCTACGAGCGGCAGCTGGGCGGTGCCGCCGCCGAGCAGATCGCCGCGGACCTTCGCGAGAGTGCAGGGCATCAGCGCGCCGATCAGCCGTATTTCGGCGAGCTGTGGATCGGGGTGGCGCGCGATTACGATGCGTTGGTCGCCCGCATCGCGCCGTACCTTGATCGAAAGGCGAAGGATCTATCGCCGGTTGAGCGCGCGATCATCGTCATCGGCGCATGGGAGCTCGTCAACCGACTCGAGATTCCTTACCGCGTTGTGATCAACGAAGCCGTGGAGCTCGCCAAAGCATATGGGGGCACCGATGGGCACAAGTTCGTGAACGGCGTGCTCGACAAAGTCGCCACCGACGTTCGCGCGGCAGAAATCGCCGCGCTTGCGCGGGAGCGCAACACGCCCGCGTGAACGAATTCGCGCTGATCAATCGCTATTTTCGTCGTTCGCCACGCGGCGACTCGGTACGAATCGGCGTCGGCGATGATGCTGCGGTCGTTGGGCCGACGCCCGGAATGGAGCTTGTCTTCTCCGTCGACATGTTGGTCGAGGGACGTCACTTCTTGCGGAATACCGATCCGCATCGCCTCGGCCATAAGACGCTGGCGGTCAATCTTTCGGACTTGGCGGCCATGGGTGCGACACCGCGCTACGCACTGCTCGCGGGGGCGTTGCCTGATACGGATGAGGCGTGGCTTGGGGAATTCGCGACCGGTTTTTTCGCCGTTGCCGACGCGTATGGCGTCGAGCTTATCGGCGGTGATACGGCCAAAGGCCCGCGCAATCTTTGCGTCACGATCGTCGGCGAAGTGCCGCCGGGAACGGCGCTGACGCGCGGCGGCGCAAAGCCGGGCGACGACCTCTATGTTTCCGGTTTGCTCGGCGATGCTGCGCTTGCGCTTGCAGCAATGCAGCAGCGCACGACGCTCGCACCGGATGCGCTGGAAGCGGCGCGAGCACGACTCGAAGAACCACAGCCGCGGGTTCGGCTCGGCGAACGTTTACGCGGAATCGCATCGGCCGCGATCGATGTTTCCGACGGGGTGACCGGCGATCTCGCGCACATTCTGGATGCATCGCACGTTGGTGCGATCATCGAGTTGGCGTCGATCCCGCGATCATCTGCGTTGGATGGAAAGCTCGCCGGCACCGAACGTGAATTGGCGCTCCGATGTCTGCTCGCGGGTGGGGACGATTACGAGTTGTGCTTCACCGCGAATCC
>VBCG01000195.1:3698-8229 GCA_005881895.1 Betaproteobacteria bacterium | reverse complement strand
CCCCATCTGCGATGCGTACGATGGACGGCGCGGAGTCCCCCGAATTGCCGGTGCCGGATGCTTCTGCGACCGCGTTCGTTCTGCTGTCCTGAAATCGGTTGTCCGCATCGATCCCGCCCTCATTGCGCGCCGTTGATTGCGTCGAGGCAACCGTTTCGCTCATGTTTTTTTCCGTCATCGTTCCCAGAATCGTTCCCAAACGGAAAAAGCCCCGCAGGTTACCGTGCTGGCCGAGCCGGCGTCGCGCACGACGAAACAGGGCTCCAGAACGCATCTTGGTTTGCGGTGCCCGATCCAATCCACCGGGCACTGCACCCGTTCGCCGAATGTCGCTTATGAAGCCTTGGAGCCCTTCGTTGTCGGCGCGGCCTTCGCGGCGTTGGCAATTGCGGCACGTACCGTTGCATCGGCCAGGCTTACGATCTGCTGGGTTGCCTTCGACAATTGTTCGTAGGCCGCGTTGGTGGCCGCGACCGTCGACTTGAGCGCCTTCACGGCGACCTCCGAGCCCGCCGGAGCGTTGTTCGCCGCGGTTTCAATCCAAGCGCTGACGCGGTTGGTATAACGAGCCCACGCATCGTCGGCCAACGTCGTGAATTCGGCTTGCCCTTGCGACGCGATCTCGTACAGGCCGCGCGTGTAGCCCAGGGCCTGTTGCATGCCGGCTTCGCTCAGTTTGGTATTGACGGCGGCGAATTCCTTCACCTCCTTGATGCCGCCGACGACGCCGGCGGATTGCACGCCTTGCTCTAGGGCCGCCTTGGCCGCTTGGAAGTTGAACTTGGAAAGGTGCTCCGCCTTTTCCAGCGAAAAGGTGGCGAACCGGACGGCGTTGTCATAGCCGGCCTTGTTGATACCAGCGAATTGCTCGGTTACGTTGTTCATGAACTTTCCCTTCCGTCGAGGTTGATATTGAACCCCAGTGGGTTCTTTTGATTGCATAACTTCGGGCTCCCGGCAAACCGGACCCGTCGACTGATTTGCTGCAGTGCACAAATGCGATTCTAAGACTCGCTCTCCCTCGAAGTCAAGTACTTTTGCTGCGCAGCACCAATTCGTGGAAACGCTAACCAAATTGTAGCTTCCGGCTGCGGCTTTTGGCGGCACGCAACTTGAATCCGCAAGCGACCGGAAGTCGCGCCCGCGTTGCGTCTTCGGGAGTGGCTACCCCTGTATGTGCTCGCGCCATATCGGCTACGTCGAGGAGGGCCGCGACATTTCCGGTACCACGTTCGGTGCGTCTGGCAGACGCACGGTATATTCTGGCGGAACTTCATGAGTACGCTCAGCCCCGGCCCTCGCGACAAACTAAAGACGGTCAGCACCGCCACATTGACGACCGCGCTGTTCAAGCGCGGCCTGCGCAACCAGTACATCCAGGACGTGCATCCGCTCAATCCGCAGGCCGGAACGATGGTGGGCGAAGCATTCACGCTGCGATATATCCCGGCGCGCGAGGATCTCAACCCCATCAGCGTGTTCCGCGATCGCAACCACCCGCAACGCAAGGCGGTGGAAGAGTGCCCACCCGGTGCGGTGCTGGTCATCGATAGCCGAAAGGACGCGCGCGCGGCCTCCGCCGGGTCGATCCTCGTCGCGCGCCTGATGAAGCGAGCCGTAGCGGGCGTGGTAACTGACGGCGGTTTTCGCGATTCGCCGGATATCGCGAAACTTTCCATACCCGCCTACCATCATCGTCCCGCTGGGCCCACCAACCTGACGGTTCACCAGGCGCTCGACATCAATGTTCCGATCGGATGCGGCGATGCGCCGGTATTCCCCGGCGACGTCATCGTCGGCGATGCCGAAGGTGTCGTTGTCATTCCAGCGCATCTCGCGGACGAGATCGCGGAGGAGGCGGTCGAGATGACGGCGTTCGAAGATTTCGTGACCGAGGAAGTGCTGAGAGGACGCTCGATCCTCGGCCTGTATCCGGCAACCGACGATCAGACTAATCGCGACTTCGCGGATTGGCGGGTCAAGAATGGTCGCTGATTGGTCAGTGATCGGCTTCATCCCGCGCAAAGCTAAGGGCTGTGCGGCCCGACAATAAGTTGCACCCCAAGCGCAAAATACTCGAAGAGCGGGCTTTGAATTCGGGTCGGACTTTCAGGGCGGTATCTCACCGTGGCCGTTTCCGATAGCGCATCGCTGCGAGGCATCTTTCCCATCGCGCCAACGCCGTTTACGGAGACGGGCGAGCTCGATCTCGACGGTCAAACCCGCGTGCTCGATTGCATGATCGACCAGGGGATCGATGGCATCTGCATCCTCGCCAACTATTCCGAGCAGTTCCTGCTGTCGGATGACGAGCGCGATACGCTGATAGATGTCTGCCTGAAGCGCGTTGCGGGCCGCGTTCCGGTGATCACCACCTGCAGTCACTTCAGTACGCGCATTGCGGTGGCGCGCGCAAAAAAGGCCGCGGAGGCGGGCGCAGCGATGCTGATGCTGATGCCGCCGTATCACGGCACCGCGCTGCGCGCCGACGAGAAGACCATCATCGAGCATTTCGCGCGGATCGCCGACGCGGCTGCCATTCCGATCATGGTCCAGGATGCCCCATTGAGCGGCGTGGCGCTGCCGGTGCCATTCCTCGTCAGGCTTGCGCGCGAGGTGCCGGCGGTTCGCTATTTCAAGATCGAAGTGCCCAGCGCCGCTGCCAAGTTGCGCGGGCTCATCGAAGCGGGCGGCGATGCGATCCAGGGACCTTTCGATGGCGAAGAGTCGATCACGCTGATGGCCGATCTCGATGCGGGCGCAACGGGCACGATGCCAAGCGCGCTCCTGCCCGATCTGATCCGGCCGATCGTCATCGACCATCTCGCGGGACGTCGCGCCGAGGCCGCGAGGCGCTATGCTCGTGTGCTGCCGCTCATCAATTTCGAGAATCGGCAATGCGGCTTGCGCGCCACGAAAGTAGCGATGATGGAGGGCGGCGTCATCCGCAGTGATGCCGTGCGCCATCCGCTCGAGCCGCTGCATCCTGCCACGCGCGCCGGATTGCTCGAGCTCGCGCGCGAAGTCGATCCACTCGTGCTGCGCTGGGGGAAGTGATCCGCTGGCGCGTATCGATTGAGCGCGCTTAATGAAAGCTCGGTGAGGAATGACGTGAGAGAGCGCCTAACAATTCCCCGATGCCTGCCGGTCGATAGGTCGCAGGCGACGCTGATCGGTCGCGTATGGTCGCCCGCGGTTGCCGGTCCGATCGTCGTCGTCGTGCGCGATGGTGCGCTCCATGACTTGTCGCGCCTTGCGCCGACGGTACGCGATCTGCTGGAGCTTGATGACCCCGTCGTGGCGATTCGCAATATCGAATCGCTTCCGCGCATCGGCGATCTCGCGGCGGTCCTCGCCAATTCGTCGGAGCGCGATCGTGATGTTCACGCGCCGTCGCTGGTCGCGCCGTGCGACCTGCAGGCGATCAAGGCAAGCGGCGTGACCTTCGTATCCAGCATGCTCGAACGCGTCATCGAGGAGCAGGCGCGCGGCGACCCGGCAAAGGCCGACGCCGTGCGCCGTTCGATTGTCGCGGTCATCGGCGACAATTTGTCCGCGGTCCAACCCGGCTCGCCCGACGCAGCGCGGCTGAAGCAAGTTTTGATCGAGCAGCACGTGTGGTCGCAATACCTCGAAGTGGGTATCGGACCGGATGCCGAGATTTTCACCAAGTCGCAGCCGATGTCAGCGGTCGGTCTGGGCGCGGACGTCGGCTTGCATCCGAAATCGACGTGGAACAATCCCGAGCCTGAGATCGTGCTCGTCGTGAACAGCCGCGGCGGCACGTTAGGCGCAACGCTCGGCAATGATGTCAATCTGCGCGACTTCGAAGGCCGCAGTGCTCTTCTCCTCGGAAAGGCGAAGGACAACAACGCGTCGTGCGCAATTGGGCCGTTGATTCGACTTTTCGACGACAGCTTTAGCATCGAAGATGTCCGCCGGTGCGAGCTTGCAATGCGAGTCGAGGGGCCGGATGGCTTCGTGCTGGATGGCGCGAGCGCGATGAACAAGATCAGCCGCGATCCGCTCGATCTGGTGTCGCAGGCGATCGGACCCAACCATCAGTACCCCGACGGCCTCATGCTTTTCCTGGGCACCATGTTCGCCCCGACCAAGGACCGCCTCGCGCCAGGTGAAGGATTCACTCACATCGTTGGCGATATCGTCACGGTGACGACGCCGCTGTTGGGCGCGCTGGTGAACCGGGTCGACCACGCCGATAAGGTCGCGCCCTGGACGTTCGGAACGGCGGCATTGATGCGCAACCTCGCGAAGCGCGGGCTTCTCTAACTTCGCAGTTACGTCGTTTGGAGCTACACATGACCACCAATACGTTTCGCAACTACATCGCAGGCGATTGGGTGGCGGGCGCCACTGCGATCGCCAATCGCAATCCATCGGATCTGAACGACGTCATCGGCGAGTATGCGCAAGCCGACGCCACGCAGGCGCGCGCCGCGATTGCGGCCGCGAAGGAAGCATTTCCGGCATGGTCGATCGGATCCATTCAGGACCGCGCGAACATTGTCGA
>VBCG01000195.1:596-3666 GCA_005881895.1 Betaproteobacteria bacterium | reverse complement strand
AACTTGGCAGGCTGCTGTCGCGAGAGGAAGGCAAGACGCTACCCGAAGGTGTAGGCGAAGCGATGCGGGCAGGCTACATCTTCAAGTTCTTCGCCGGAGAAGTGTTGCGGCTCAGCGGAGAAAAATTGCCATCGGTGCGTCCCGGCGTGGAGGTCGAGATCACACGCGAGCCGGTAGGCGTCGTGGGTCTCATCACCCCGTGGAATTTTCCCATCGCAATTCCGGCATGGAAGATCGCGCCGGCGCTGGCCTATGGCAACACGGTTGTCATGAAGCCGGCGGAGCTCGTGCCCGGTTGCGCATGGTCGCTCGCGGACATTCTGGCGAAGGCCGGATTGCCGGCCGGCGTATTCAATCTCGTCATGGGTCGCGGCGCGATCGTGGGCGAAACGCTGGTCACGCATCCCGACGTCGCGGCTCTCAGTTTTACGGGCTCGGTGGAAACGGGTCGCTCGATTGCCGCCAAGGCCGTCGCGCGCATGGCCAAGCTGCAGCTCGAGATGGGCGGGAAAAATCCGATGGTCGTGCTGGACGATGCGGATCTTGCAACCGCCGTGAACTGCGCCGTGCAGGGCGCGTATTACTCGACTGGGCAACGGTGCACCGCGTCGTCGCGGCTCATTGTCACCGCGGGCATTCATGACCGCTTCGTCGCGGCGATGAAGGAGAAACTGGCGTCGCTTAAAGTCGACGACGCGCTCGCGCCGGGGACCGACATCGGCCCCGTCGTCGATCAAGTTCAATTGGGTACCGATCTCAAGTACGTGGATGTGGGAAAGGGCGAGGGCGCGATGCTCGCGTACGGCGGCGAACGAGTCCAGCGCGCCAAGGAGGGCTACTACCTCGCGCCGGCGCTGTTCACCGAGACCACCAACACGATGCGCATCGCGCGCGAGGAGATCTTCGGCCCTGTCGCTTGCGTCATCCGCGCCAAGGATTACGACGAGGCGCTGGCACTTGCAAACGACACTCCGCTGGGCCTGTGCTCGGGCATTGTCACGACGTCGCTCAAGCATGCGTCGCACTACAAGCGCCACGCGCAAGCGGGCATGGTGATGGTCAATGTGCCGACGGCGGGCGTCGACTACCACGTGCCGTTCGGAGGCCGCAAGGGCTCGAGCTATGGACCGCGCGAGCAAGGGCGGTACGCAGCCGAATTCTTTACCACGGTCAAGACCGCATACATCGCGCCTTGAGCGTTTGAAGACTGCGTGAGACTGGACTTGAAATCGGCACCCGCTGCAGCCGTTGTATACGAAACCCGGCACTGACTACGTTACAAGGCCAATCCTGTTCAGGCGCTTGCCGAACAACTCCAACCGACGGTCAACCGTCCTTAGCTGAACGTCTTGCCGCAGCCCTCGTAGCTTCCTTCGCGGCAACAGTGATGCTGTTGATCTACGTGATCATTGCAGTGGCGTTTATCGTTCAAGGAACACCATTGGTCGTTCCTGTGCGAGCAGTGTTTTCCTAGGTCGGAGTCGCGCTAATCACGGGTGCGGCCGTTCATCGCGCCGGCTAGGATAGGCGGCAACTCATGAGGCGCCGGATTCGACTATCGGGCCGATGACCTGTTCAGGGCTGCAGCGGCGCGTATGAGCGTCTTGAAGGCGTCATCATCTATTTCATCACCCTCATGGAAATCGATAGCGCGCCGGGCGTTGCCTTCAAGGCTGGAGTTGAATAGTCCTGAAGGGTCCTTGAGCGAAGCGCCTTTGGAGAAAGTCAGCTTCACGACGCTCTTGTACGTCTCGCCGGTGCAGATCAGTCCATCGTGAGACCAAACCGGAACGCCTCTCCACTTCCACTCCTCGACCACCTCAGGGTCAGCCTGTTTGATGAGAGCGCGGACACGGGAGAGCGTCTTGCCCCTCCAGTCGTCCAGTTCCTTGATCCTCGCGTCGATCAGGCGAGAAGGGGATTCGCCCCCCTTGGTCGTTGCGCTCTTTTTCATATTGTTTGCACCTCATTCGGCTGTTTTTCTATCCTGCGAAGGTACCAATCACCAATCATCCGCGCCAGCCTGCATGAGGCTGGTATCCGTTCCTGCATTCTGCCCAAATGCAATCGCAAGGCCAAAATCCGCTGGAACAGGCGCATGTATCGCGAGCGCAACAGCATCGAGCGCATGATCGGTCACCTGAAGATCAACCGCGCTATCGCCACGCGATATGACAAGCTCGCCCGCTCCTTCCTCGACGCACTTCGTATTGCCCTATCCGCAGATGCCTACGCTATGCAACTCTGTAAACAGGGCCCAGCTTTGAATTGTGCCGGCAGACTTCAATCTATCCGCGCCAATACCTGCTCCAGGGCCGCAAAGAACCGCTGCCACCCGCCTTTGGCGCCCTGGTAGGCCTGCTGCTGATCCGGCCGGAAGCCCGACTGCTCCATGCGCAGGTGGGTCCCCGTGCTCGTAGGGGTGAGAGTCCAAGTGACGACACTCTCGAGACCATAGGCGGCCCACGTGTAAGACAGCGTTTTGTTCGGCTCGACTGTCAGGACCTGACAGTCGACAGCGCCCCAGTCTGCGCGAAGATTGAAACGGTGGTCCACGACAGGCTTGAAATCGTTCTTCATCAGCCACTCCTCGATCAGGTGTGGTTGCGTGAGCGCGCGCCAGATCTTTTCCGGCAGAAAAGGTATCTCCCGTTCGACAACGACGGAGAGCGTTTCGGTCGCAGTATTGCTCATTGGTCCATCCTTTTGAGTAGATCTTCGAGTTGGTCGAACCGGCTTTGCCAGAAGCCGGCCATTTGGCTTGTCCAATCGATCAGGGGGGCAAGCGCACCGAGCTGCGCGCTATAGTGCGTCTGGCGACCTTCGTGGCGGTCGCGCACCAGCGCGGCCTGCTTCAGAACGCCGAGATGCTTTGAGACGGCCGGTTGCGAGACTCCGGCCTGAGCCGTCAGAGCCCCGACCGTCTGCTCTCCTTCGCGGCACAGTCGTTCGAAGAGAGCCCGCCGAGTCGGATCGGCGAGCGTTCTGAAGAGCACATCGTGAGCGTTCGGCATTTGGGATCGATAACCTGCTGGCTATTGATTAAAATATAACCGACGAGCTATGTGTG
>VBCG01000195.1:0-588 GCA_005881895.1 Betaproteobacteria bacterium | reverse complement strand
GGAACGTGGAACGGCACAAATGATCCTCGTCACGCGCGCCGTCGGCGGGGCCGCGCGCTCCTGGGAATGTTGTCCGTACATGATCAGCGTCAAAACCACGCCCCGGCGGGGAGCGGCCAGGCCAATCGCACCACGACCACCAGCTACGACGAGACTGAAGAAGACCGACGCCCTGAGCAGGGCGTGGACCGGCATTTGGCACGCGAACAACAATTCGCGCCATCGTGCGTGCGCGAAAGGCTACGTGCAAGCTGAGTGCGTGAGCATCGCGTAATTCGGTTCGGCTCAGTGGCGCTCAGTTCGAAATGTGCGGCGGACGGTTTGGGTTAATTTGCGGCGTAGCTTATGAGACGAGTGCTTGCCGAGCCGAATCTACCTAAGTTTCGTTTTCAACTGTTCGGCGAATTTGGCGAGGTCGATAACCATCCGCCCGTGCGTTCCAGATCCGATCTCCTCAACGCCATCCTTCGCCTCGATCCTAAATTCGATTCGCCGTCCTTCGCTTTTGGTCACTTCGGCGTAAGCGGTGACACGCTCGCCCTCGGGAGTAGGTGCCCTGTGAAAAACTTCGATATGGACGCCGACGGC
>VBCG01000200.1 GCA_005881895.1 Betaproteobacteria bacterium | reverse complement strand
CTACTCGAAAAATTCCAGGGCCGCAGAGGCGTCGCTCCTTCTCGGATGTGGGGGACCATGCAATCTCCTGTTGCGCGCAACGAGGACCGTTCTAACAAGTGCTGCGACAATTCGTCGAGTGAATTGTCGAGAGCAACGCACCCTCACAAGAATTCGCAGTATGTGCATTCTCGAGTTTTTCAACGGAATCGGCCGAGCAGCTTACCTTTGTTCCACGGCGTAACGCACCAAGTGGTCTTCGTCGACGCATCCATGAGTCGCTCCTTTTTGGGTGAAAGGAGTCTCATGTTGATCTCGACCGACGGGCGCTTCTCGACCCTGACCGGTCCGTCGACCCTTTCGGAAAGCTGACGTTCGGTGCTAGAAAGCAATGGGATGGACCCCTCCTCACCTAAACGGCATCAGCGTGCCAGACTGGAAGTGTCATCGACCAGTCAACAGGGAGAAGGAGTCCAGCATGAAGCTTATTCGCGTTGGGGTAGATTTGGCGAAGAACGTGTTCCAGGCACGGCGTACGTTCCCGTGACTCACACGTTCACGTCATGACGTCGTGGCCGGTTTGAAGAGGAAGTAATTTCCGTTTTGGTTTCAGTTCCCCGCGTTGATCGACGCGCACTTCCGCGTTGCCTTTTTTGCCACTGGCGTCCGTGTTAGGGCTTCGGTGGCGGCCGCCGCAAGCCCTCGGCGGCCGCACCCGGCGACTTCTTACTGGGACTACGCGAATGACAAGTCTCGCTTTCTTCGGCACGACCTTCACCGCCTAATCTTCCCCGTCGTCCTCTTGGTGCCGACGTGGTAGCCCGATGACGGTACCCTCGCGCCGTGGGTCGGCCGCGCCGTACTGCTTCCCGGTCTGCAGATCGATGATCGCCGCCTGGGCCGCCGAAGATGCGCCGGTTGCAATGTTGGCGCTGCATGGGGGTATGTCATGCCCCATGGCTTGCAGCGCCTGCACTACCGCGGCGGAAAACGGCGGAGTGGGCGTGAAACCCAGCGGGAAAATCGGTCCTGTCTCGCAGGAGACCGAACTGCGGTGTGTCGACGATATCCTCGGTGCATTGATCGCCTCCTGGATCGTCATGCCATGGTCCACGATGTTGAATGTGATCTGCAGCAAGGAGTTGATGATAGTGGCGCCCCCCGCGGCCCCGATGACGGCGAACGGCTTCTCATCCTTCAGGAGAAGCGTGGGCGCCATGCTGCTGCGCGGGCGCTTGAACGGAGCCACGTCGTTCGCCCCGGGATTCCCTGTGGCAAGATCGAACGCCGGCGGAAAATTGAAATCGGTGAGCTCGTTGTTGAGGACGATCCCGTAGCCGGGCACGGTGATCCCGGAGCCGAAAAGGGACTCGATCGTCGTGGTGTAGCTGACGATGTTATCGTGCTTGTCGACGACCACGAAGTGAGTGGTGTGAGTGCCCTCACGGTGTGGTACCAGCGCCGCCAGCTTGACCTTGTCGGACAGCAGGGACGCCATGTCGAATGGCAACGGATTCCCTTGAGTCGTAGGCGGCAAGACGGTGTTTAGATCGATCATCGCGCTTCGGCTCGCCACGTACATGGCGTCCAGCAGACCTTTTTTCGGGACATGAACGAAGTCCTCGTCGCCCATCCAGAAGGCCCGGTCCGCAAAGGCCAGACGCATGGCTTCGATCATGACGTGCAGCGTGTTTTTCGCTCCAAAGCCGAACCCTTGACCCTTGTCACCGATGGGGAACCGCTCGAGCATTTCCAGCATTTGGATTATGGTGAGGCCGCCCGAGGAAGGCGGTGGCATCGACGCGACGGTGTAGCCGCGGTAATGTCCAACGATGGGCTGCCGGATCTTCACGTCGTAAGCAGCGAGGTCGGCCAACGTTATCTTCCCTAAGCCGGCCGCCCCTGCCCTTGTGCGCGATTGCGCAGCCGCGACGATAGCCTGGGCGATCTCACCTTTGTAGAAGACGTCTGGCCCATGCTGGGCAATCAGCTGGAAGGTCTTGGCGAGATCGGGCTGTACCAGCAGATCGCCTTCCTTGAGCGGGACGCCCCCCGGGCGGAAGATGGCGGCGGTCTCGGGCTGAAGGTTAGTCATCGTGAAGCCCCGGTCCGTCGTGTCGACAATGTCGGCAGCCAGCAGCGGGCCGACATTGAATCCATCCGAGGCTAACTTGATCGCAGGCTTGAGCGCCTTGGCCAGCGGAATCGTTCCCCAGTGCTCAAGCGCGGTGGCCACACCGCGCAGCGTCCCTGGAACACCGACCGAGATGCCGCTCGTCGAGGCAATTTCGAAGCTTAGCGTGCCGAACATGTTCGGCGTCGCGGCCGCGGGGGCCTTCTCGCGCGAATCGATGTAGAACGTCTCGTTCGTCTTGGCCAGGTGGATCATCATGAAGCCGCCGCCGCCGATGCCGGAGGACTCCGGCTCGACCACGTTGAGGGCAAACTGAATGGCGGCGGCCGCGTCAACCGCATTACCGCCTTCTTCCAGGATCCTGATGCCCACCTCCGCGGCGAGGGGATTGGAAACGGCGACAACACCCCGGTGGAAGCCTTTCTGTTCCGCCGTGGGTGGAACGCCCGGCGTCGACACCGGCCGATCCGCCCAACTTGGGGTCGGCAACAGCATGGCGATAAACGCCACGCACCCCACAACATGCGCAAGCGATGAGAACATCGGCTTAGTCGGTAGCATCATCTGTCTCCTTGAGCCATTGAAACGCGTTGAGGACCTTGCGTCCGTCAACCGCTTTCGACGTCTCGAAAATAAAGCGCAATCCAACGCCAGCCGTGGCCAAGGTGGGGCTCCGAATTCGCGCGCGCGGCCGCGATACCTCTGCCCAGGATCTGCCTTCGCAACCGTTAGCCCGACCCGATTTGTGCTCGCGTCCGAAACGTCAGGTTACTCCTGCCGTATGACTTCACAAGACAAGCGAATGCGAAGGCGCGCTCTCCCGCGGTCGTTGCTGCCGCGCGCGGATAAGGTGATCCAATGATTTACTGACAGACATTCATGTCAGCGGTAGATCCGACCTAGCGAAAAGGTAATGGACTACGCTGGGAGTGGCGGCACCAAGACGAAGCTGCTATCCGCCGTCCAGTCGGCACCGAACGTCCGGTTGTGGGCAAACTGAGCGCTAACAGCGACCGGCCGGAGTTGGGCCGTTCTGAGACGGTCAATCACCGCCGACGCAGATAAATTCTGACGGCGTCTGTTGGGTCAGATTCGATGTATCCGCACCTTACAGCCCCATGTAGAGCTTGCGAATCAGCGCGTTGTTGGAAAGCTCATCGCGCGAGCTGCCTTCATACTCGATCCGGCCGTGAACGATCACGTAACCGCGGTCGGCGATGCGGATCGCCTGATGAAAATTCTGCTCGGCCATTAGCACCGTCAGGCCATAGCGCTCCTTGAGGTCGCGAATCTGGTTGATGATGTGGCTCACGAGCAGCGGCGACAGGCCGACCGAAGGCTCATCGATCAGCAGGATTTTGGGCGCCGTCATCAAGGCGCGTGCGAGCGTCAGCATCTGTTGTTCGCCGCCGCTCATGCTGCCGGCGAGCTGGGTGCGGCGCTCGGCGAGCCTCGGAAAGACTTCGTGGCAGAACGCAAGATTGCGAGCGATCGCGTCGCGCGCGATAGGCCGATACGCTCCGAGCAGCAGGTTCTCCTCGACGGTGAGGCGCGGGAACAGGCGTCGTCCTTCCGGGATGAGTGCGATGCCGAGATTGACGATGTCCTCGGTCGCCTGCCCGGCAAGATTGTGCTCGATGCCGTCGATCACTGCAGTGATGCTTCCGGTACGCAACGGCACGATGCCCATGATGCACTTCATGAGCGTGCTCTTGCCGTTGCCGTTGGTGCCGAGCAGCGCGACCGTCTCGCCATCATTGACGTGAAGCGAGATGCCCTCGAGCACCTGCACCGCGCCATAGCCGGCGCGCAATCCTTCGATGTGCAGGCTATTCGCCAAGATAGGCCTTGATGACTTGGTCGTTGTCGACGACCGACTGCGGATCGCCGTCGGCGATCTTCTTGCCTGCAACAAGCACCGCGACGCGCTCCGAGAATTTCATCACCGCGCGCATCACGTGCTCGATCATGATCACCGCGACACCCTGTTGCTGGAGTCCCGAAACCAACACGAGAATGTCATCGACCTCCGACGCCGAGAGTCCCGCCATCGCCTCGTCCGAGATGAGCAGCTTGGGCTTCGCCGCCATCGCGCGCGCAAGCTCGAGCTTGCGCATATCCACTTGCGTGAGCCCGCGGGAAAGCGCGTGTGACTTGTCGGCCAAGCCGACTTGCTCGAGCAGGTGCATCGCCGCTTCGGCGATCTCGCTCTTGCCCAGTTTGATGTGCTGTCTGGCCGCGTATTCCAGCGGTACGCATAGATTGTCGAGCACCGACATGCTGACAAACGGTCTCGGAATCTGAAAGGTTCGCGCGAGTCCAAGGCGGACGCGACCATGTGGTGGATCGCTCCCGAGATCCCGTCCATCGAAGAGAATGCTGCCTCCCTCGTTACGCAGCGTTCCGGCGATGCAGTTCACCAATGTGCTCTTGCCTGAGCCGTTCGGGCCGATCACGAGCCGCTCGCACGGCCGCACGATGAGATCGATATTGTCGAGCGCAGTGAAGCCGCCGAAGCGTTTGGTGACGCCCGAGACTTGCAGCAGCGGTTGGTTCAACTGATCCGCCATCAGCGTCTCTTCCGTCGCCAAGCGTCGACCCAGCCCATGATGCCGTTTGGCGCGAGCGTAACGAACGCCACCAGCAGCACGCCGACGATCAGCAGGTTCCATGCCGACGATATGGTGACCTGCACGATTTGCTGCACTGATCCGAGAAGCACCGCACCGATCACAGGCCCTACCCAGCTCATCATGCCGCCGATCAGCGGCATCGCGATGCTGTTGACCGCGTAGGAGAGACTGAACGCCGCGCTCGGCTCGATATACGCCAGGTAATACGGAAAGGTCGTCCCCGCCATGCCCATCAGCGCGCCGCTCACCGTGGCGGAGAAGAGCTTGAGCCGCAACGTCGGCACGCCGGCGCACTCCGCGGCAAGCTCATCGTCGCGGATCGCCGCGAGACCACGTCCGATCGTCGAAGTCTCGATCGCGCGCGCGATGACCAGGGCCAACGCGGTCATCAGCACCATCGCCGAGTACAGCAAGTGAATGTAGCGCGGCAGCCCGAACGGTATGACGCGCGGCTGAATGATGTACGCGCCGCGCGCACCGCCGACGTAATCCCAGTTCACGACGAACGTGTACAGCACGACCGCCAGCGCAAGCGTGGCGATCGCGAAAAAAACGCCGCGCATGCGGAGCGTCAGATAGCCCACGGCAAGTCCGAGCAGGCCCGCGGCCAGCGTCCCGGTCACGATCATCACGACGAGCGGCGCATGCAGCGCCTTGTAGAGGAAAACGCTGGAATACGCGCCGGTTGCGAAGAACGCCGCCGAGCCGAAGTTGACGTAGCCGGTGTACCCGCCGAGGATATTCCACGCTGTCGCAAGGATGATGAACTGCAGCACCGTGTATGCCGCGGAGAAGAAATAATCGTTGGGGATGAGACGACTGGCGGCGATGACCGCCACGGCGGTCGCGAACGCGAGGGCAGCAAAGGTGCGGTTCTTCATCGGCCGAGCAGCCCGGAAGGCTTGAACCCGAGCGCTGCCAGCAGCAACCCGAACGACACCGCCGGCGCCCACGACGGGCCGAAGAACGTTGACGTGAATGATTCTGCGATTCCCAGCACGAACGCGCCGAGCAGCGTGCCCCAGATGGAGCCCATGCCGCCGAGCACGCAGATCGCGAAAACCAGGCCGATATACTCGCGCCCGATGGCAGGTTGCACCGGTTGGATGACGATGAGGAATGCGCCCGCGACGCCCGCGGTTGCGATCGAGAGCGCAAATGCGAGCCCCTTCACGCGAGTTGGATTGACACCCATCAGGCGCAGCGCGAGCGGATCCTGCGCCACGGCCAATACCGCGCGGCCGAAGAACGTATGCGTCAGGAAAAGCTGCACACCGACGACCATCGTCACCGATACCAGAAACGGCACGACCAGGCGCATGGGGAAATCGACCGGGCCGAGCCGCCACGTCGTCTCAGAATAGGCGGTCCGCACCATGCGGTAATCGACGCCGAAGATCAACACCAGTGCAACTTCGGTGATGAACAGGATGCCGAAGAAGAACGCGAGTCCGCGCAGCGATTCCTGGCCGCGTCTTTCGAAGCACACGTAGTAGATGCGGTAGAGCAGAATCCCAAGCGCAAAAAAAAGCGGCGACACGACGAGCGAAACGACGATCGGGTCGACGCCCATCCAGCCGTTGACGATATAGGCGATGTACGAACCGAGGATGATGAACGCCGGGTGGGCGATGTTGACGACGTCGAGCATCCCGAACGAGATCGAGATGCCGACGCTCAGGGCCGCGTAGAAACCGCCGAGCAACAGCCCGGCGATGATGGCGTTGAGCACCAACGCCGTCGGGAATTCCATCGTGATAAGAACGGCGCCGTCGGGATTCTGACTGCGCCGTTTCGGCCCTATTTCTTGTTGTCCTGGTACGGCGCTTTCACCGTGCCGGTCGCGTAGCTCGCCGGATACAGCACGGTGACGTGACCCGGTCGCATCCACTGCTCAAGGTCGTTACCGATGACGCTGTGGTACTGCACCGTTAGCATCCGCGGTTGCGCCCACTCGCCGTTCTTGGCGAAACGGACCTTGCCGACGAACGTGTCGAACTCGTAGGTGTGCATGTAATCAGCAAGCTTCGCCTGATCGAGTCCGCCAGTCGCTTTGATTGCTTGCTCGAGCACCTGCATCATCGCGTACGCGTACGGCGGCAAATAGAACCCGAGCGGATCGACGCCTTCCCTGATGGCACGGCCTTGATACTTGGCGAGGAACTGTTCCAGGAATGGGAACTTTCCGGCGACATCGGGCACGTAGGTTTCGTAGTTGACGATACCGTTCAGCAACGGTCCAAGCTGCGTCTTGAGCGCCGCGAATTGCGGGCCGACCAGCCCGCCGCCGAACATCCGCGCTTTGAGACCGACCTCATTGGCCGCGCGCACCATGCCCGCCGAATCGGGCGGATAGGAAGCCACAAAGACGAGATCGGCGTTGGTCGCGGCAATCGCACGCACGATCGGCGAGAAGTCGACGGTGTTGGGCGGATAGGTCTTGTCGTAGACCACTTTGAGGCCCGTCCGCTTGACCTGCGCGCGCGCACCCTCGAGCGCCAGTGCCGGGTACTCCGCATCTGCGCCCACGAGCGCAATCGTTTGCGGCTTGGGCGAAAGACCCATCGCGATATCGAAGAAGCCTTGCGTCCAGCCGATCGCCGGCTCAGGCCCCGCGGGCATGATCTGGAAGTAGCGGTCGTAGTCGAATTTCGAATTGACGTTGAGGCCGAACAGACCCATGAACGCCATGTTCCGCTGCATCACGATCGGCATCGCGGGCGCAATGACGTTCGTGCCGTAGCCCGACACCAGCAGATCCACCTTGTCGACGTCGAGCAGCTTGTTGTAGATGCTCGGCACCGTCGATGGGTTGGTCTGGTCGTCGTAGTAGACGAGCTCAACCTTGCGGCCGAGCAGGCCGCCTTTGGCGTTGAGGTCCTCGGCCCAGATTTGCATCGCGATCAACGCTGCCTTGCCGTTGCCCGCCAGCGGCCCGGTGAGGCTCATACCGAAGCCGATCTTCAGCGGTTGTTGTGCGAGCGCGGGCGCAACGAGCGCGAGCGAAAAGACGATAAGTCCCGTCGTGAACCACGTCGTGAGTCTGTTCATTTCCGTCACCTCCTCCTAAGGCACAACGATGCTTACACAGCGTTTTCCGCGCTGTCAATCAACATCATCGCGCGTTTCCAATCCCGGCTTCCGGCGATACCTGCGTACGGAACCAGTCGAGGATCTGCTCGCCGGTCCAATGCACGACGCCGGGCTTGCCAAGGACGTATCGATAGAGTTGCTCGAGGTAACCGATGCGATGCGGGACCCCGGATACATAGGGATGCACACTGATCGCCATGACCCGGCGCGAGACGGCACTTTCTTCGTACAGGCGATCGAATTGGGCGCTGCCGCGGCGCAGCATCTCCTCGGCCGCGTGGTGCTGAACGACCATCATCGCGATATCGTTGATCTCCACGGTGTACGGCACCGAGAGCACCGGGCCGCACGCCGTCGCTATATAGACCGGTTGGTCGTCGAGCACCCAGTCGGCGACATACTCGATCCCCAGCTCGGCAAGGTAGTCGATGGTGTCGTAGGTCTCCGTTAAACCGGGACTCTCCCAACCACGCGGCGCCCTGCCGGTAAACTCGCGAATCACATCCAGGGTCTCGCGGATCGCCGCGCGTTGGTCCTCGACGTGGTGCATCGGCTGCTGCAGCAAACCATGCCCCATGAATTCCCAGCCGGCGTCCTTCGCGGCTTGTGCGACACGTGGATAGTTGCGACACACGACACCATTGATCGCGAGTGTGGGCGTCACGCCGAATTTCTGCATGCAGTCGAGGAGCCGCCAGAAACCTACGCGCATGCCGTACTCGTGCCACGCCCAGTTCGGTAGGTCGGGCAGCAATGGCTGACCCATCGGCGGCGACAGCACGGTGCGCGGCATCGGCCGCTCGATGCCCCAATCCTCGACGTTGACGATCGTCCACACGACCATGCGCGCGTCCCGTGGGAGAACGAGCACCGGCCGATCGATGATCGCGGAGTAGGGAACGCGATCGCGCGGTGTGCGTGGATGCTTCATTGATAGGACCTCAGCGCAAATGCAGCTCGATGTCATGCAGAACCGGATCGTTTTCGCGCGCGACTTCGTTTTCGATCAGCGTGCCGCAACCGGGACAGAAGAACTGCCTGAACACGGGGCGATCGTCGATGTAGCGCCGGTAATCGCCGATGTTCGGGTTCGCGGCCTGGATATCGGCATCACGTCGCACGCATTGGTCCTTGTAGTTGCCGCTCGCGAGCCCCAAGTCCGCGGCGCAGCGCGAGCAAGCGGCATGCACGCCATCCTTTTCGCGGCGCAGGTCGAGGCTGTCCGTCAGGCGCGCCAGCGACGGGCCGTCAAGGCGCGCGACATGTCCATCTTTCTGGCGATTCGTTTCGCGTCGGCTGCTGCGTAGCTTGCGCGTTGCCGGCTCATCGATATTGCCGTCGGGGGCGATCACGACGGCGTAGATTTCGCGCGCCGCGGCAAGCGAGACCGAGCGATTGTCGATCACGTCTTCATGCACGCGCGACGGATCGCGTTCCAGCGGATCGCCGAAACCGCCGCCCGCAGACCAGATGACTGCGTAAACGTCATGCGGTTGCTGCGGGAAATTCTCCTGACGCAATTGCAACGTGACTTCGTCGCCGTGCACGTCGGCGATATCCGCGGGCATCTCGCGCGCGGCGATCCGCTCGAGAATATCGGTGCTTCGTTTGAACTTGTAGGCATTGGTGGTCGCCGGGTAGCCGCCCATCATGCCCGGCGACGTCGGGATCGCGTTGCCTGACGAGAGCGTGTCGTGGATGATCGCATCGGTGCGGTGAGGTATGAAGCAGGATTCTGCCGACAGTCCACCGCGATAGCGTCCCGCCCCGCCGGAATCGACCACCTCCTTGCGATACAGAAACAACAGCGGGAATGTCTGTTCGGTGTGTTCGATGTTGGGCAGCTTGCAGATCGGCGTGCGCGACTGGCCGCCGGTCGAGATCCCATCGCCGGTCGCGAACGCACCGATCGCACCGCCGATCGGATCGACCAGCAGATAGCCGTAAGGCTCGGCCCACTGATCGGTGCCGCGAAAGATCGTAGCCGGCCATTGACTCGTGCCGCCGATGCACATGATGTCTTTGCGCATTTCTTCGTCGCTGTGGATCATTTTCGAGAGTACGTTGTACGCTGGATAGAGCGATATCTCCATCGCCTGGATCGGCGCCGTGGACACTGACGCGGGAAAATTCGCGCAATTGAACGTCCCCGGCGTCGGGTCGAACGTGACATGGCGCAACGCGCCGCCGATGCAGAAATACTGGTCCCAGCAGAGGAGCTGATTCAGCGCAACCATGATGGACCCGCGCCAGCCCGAATATGTCGCGTTCATCGCGCCGCCCTGCGGCGCCGTGCCGTCGTTCTCGAAGATGAGCTGTGTCCCTTTCTTGCGTAGCGTCAGCATGACGCGATAGGTGCCGCGGTCGCCCGGACGACAGCACTCGACGTACGAACGCTCGCGAAAGACGCCGTCGGGTAAGCGCTTGAGCTTTTTGAGGAACGCGGCTTCGGCGTTATCGATGATGCGCTTCATGACGCCCTTGACGACCTCCGGCCCGTAACGACGTATCAGCGCTAGAACGCGATCGCGAGCGGTGATATTGCCGGCGAGCTGGGCGCGAAAATCCAGCGCGACCGCTTCGGGCTTGCGCGATGAACGGAGGTACAGCTCCTCGATGTCGCGCCGGATTTCGTTGCGCTCCACGATTTTCACCGGCGGGATGCAAATGCC
>VBCG01000199.1 GCA_005881895.1 Betaproteobacteria bacterium | reverse complement strand
CGAGAAACATATCGCCGTCGCGGATGCCGGGATTGTCGCTGCGGTACTCGAGCACCCATTTCACCTGCGTGTCGGTGACGCCGGACATGTATTGCATGTAGGGTCCGAAGTACACGAACTCGCCATCCTCGGTGAGGATCGACGGATTGAGGTCGAGCGCGTACATGGCCACTGGCGAACCCGAAAGGCGCTGGATCGTCGCGCCGTGTTCT
>VBCG01000096.1 GCA_005881895.1 Betaproteobacteria bacterium | reverse complement strand
GCCGATAGGCCGTCGCCGCCCGGGGTGAGCGATGCCATCGGCTCGAACCGCAGGTCGCCCTCGCCTAGATGCCGATCGCCGGCGGCGATGTACGGCGGATTGCTGACGATGACGTCGAACGCTGGGCGCTCGGGCGATAGCTCCATACCGTCATACCAATCCGCGCGGGTAAAGCGGACGTTGTACAGACCGAGGCGCCTGGCATTCGCGTCGGCGACGCGAAGCGCGGCCTCGCTCACGTCGGTCGCAACGATCTGCACTGGCGGGCGCTCGCGCGCAAGCGCCAGCGCGATCGCTCCCGATCCCGTCCCCAGATCGAGCACATGCGATGCACGATCAGGCGCGAGCCGGGCCAGCGCACGTTCGACGAGCGTCTCGGTCTCGGGGCGCGGGATCATTACGTTTTGCGTGACGAGCAGCGAGAGTCCCCAGAATTCGCGCACGCCGGTCAGGTACGCAATCGGCTCGCCGTCGCGGCGGCGCCTCGCCAGCGAAAAAAACCGCGCCGCCTCGTTAGGTGTCAACGATTCGTCGGCGTGCGCAGTCAACCACGCGCGCGTGTTGCCGACAACGTAGGCGAGCAGCACTTGTGCGTCGACGGGAACCAGCCCGCTTTGTGCGAGAGCCTGCGCGACGGTAAGCATCATGCCGCGCTGACTTGCCGCGCGTCACGATGCCCGACGAACAAGCGGAGGCGTCTGCCGTAGTAGCGGCGCGCGTATCCGGCGTCATCGAGGCCGGCCTTCATCAACACGCGCTGCGATGCCCGATTACCGGGATGCGTGACGCCGATGATCTTGTCGAGGCCGAGATCGTCGAAACCATAACGGACCAGCTCGGTCGCGCCTTCGGTGGCAAAGCCCTGCCCCCATGCTTGTCGCAGCAAGCGGTAGCCGACTTCGACGTCGCACGTCGGCGGACAATACTTGAGGCAGTACCAGCCGATGAACGCGCCCGTGTCGCGACGCGTCGCGTGCCAGACGCCCAGGCCATACCAGCTTCGGTAGTAGCGCGCGACGCGTCCGAGCGCCGCCTCGATGTCCTTTTTCGACGACGGCTTGCCGCCGTTGATGTATTTCATCACGCGCGGGTCGCTGTCGAGCCGCAGCAACTCGTCGAAGTCGGCACGCGTGAATTCGCGCAGTTCGAGCCGCAGCGTCTGCATCCACGGCTTGACACTCCCTCTCCCGCCGGCGGGAGATGGTTGGGGTGAGGGCGTCTTCACCGTTCTTCTCCGGCCAGTGCGGCGAGCTGCTCCGCCTGGAACTCCTGCGCGAGCGCGTTGATGAGCTCGTCCAAATCGCCGTCCATGATGGCGTCGATCTTGTAGAGCGTTAGGTTGATCCGGTGATCGGTCACGCGCCCCTGCGGAAAGTTGTACGTGCGAATGCGCTCGCTGCGGTCGCCCGAGCCGATAAGGCTCTTGCGATGCGCCGCCTCCTTCTGCTGGCGTTCCTGCCGCTCTTTTTCGACGAGCCGTGATGCGAGCACCGACATCGCCTGCGCGCGATTGCGATGCTGCGAGCGATCGTCCTGGCATTCGACGACGATGCCGGTCGGCAAGTGCGTGATGCGCACTGCCGAATCGGTCTTGTTCACATGTTGGCCGCCTGCGCCTGACGCGCGAAACGTATCGATCCGAAGATCCGCCGGATTGATGGCAATGTCAGCAACCGGATCGGCTTCCGGCAGGACCGCGACGGTGCACGCCGACGTATGAATGCGACCCTGCGCTTCGGTTTCCGGGACGCGCTGCACACGATGGCCGCCCGATTCAAACTTGAGCTTCGCGTAAACGCCGTCGCCGACAATTCGGGCGATCATCTCCTTGAAACCGCCGAGATCGGAGGGCGACGAGGAAACGATCTCGACCTTCCACTTCCTTCGCTCGGCATAACGAGCGTACATGCGGAATAGTGCACCGGCGAATAGCGCCGACTCTTCGCCGCCGGTGCCCGCGCGGATCTCCAGAAAAATGTTGCGCTCATCGCTCGGATCCTTCGGCAGCAGCATCGCCTGCAATTCGCCGCCGATCCGCTCGATTCGCGATTGCGCGCTGGCGCGCTCTTCGTCGGCCAGCGTCTTCATTTCCGGATCGCTGCCGAACGCCGTCGCGGCCGCGAGGTCGGCCTCCGCCTGCGTGAATTCGCGAAAACGCTCGACGATCGGATCGATTTCGGCATGCTCTCTCGCGAGCGCACGATAGCGGTCCATGTCGCGCGTCGCGTTTTCGGCGGCGAGCAGATGATGGAGCTCGGTGAGGCGCGATTCGAGCTGGTCGAGCTTAAGGCGGAGAGAGGCTTTCATGAATTTTGCGTGTCATTCCCACGCACGCGGGAATCCATTTTGAACTACGGGCAATGGGTCCCCGTTTGCGCGAGGACGACAGAATTGCAGCGCTACGACTCGCCCGACGAAGAGTCGGGAAGCTTGTAGACGCGCTGCAGCGAGGCGATCAACTCGGCGCGCTCCGCGTCTCCGGCGGCGTTGAGCGCCACGAGCGGCGCATGAAGCAGCTTGTTGGTGAGCCCGCGCGCAAACGCTTCGAGCACCTCTTCCGGCGGCGTTCCGCCGGCGAGCAACCGCCGTGCGCGTTCGAGCTCCATGGCGCGGAGTGCGTCATGATGGTCCGACAGGGCGGCAATCGTCGGCACGACGCTGCGCCCTTCGAGCCAGCGCAGGAAATGGGCGCTCTGCTCGGCGATCATCTGTTCGGCCTGCATAACGGCCTCGCGGCGGATTTGCAGATTGTCCTTCACGATCTCGGCCAGATCGTCGACGCTGTAGAGAAATACATCGGGCAGTGCGCTCGCCTCGGGTTCGACATCGCGTGGCACGGCGAGATCGACGATGAAAATCGGCGCGTGTCGCCGCTGTTTGATGACCCGTTCGAGCAGTCCCTTGCCGATGATCGGGAGCGTGCTCGCCGTGCACGTCACGACGATATCGAATTGCGGCAAGCGTTCCGGCAATTCGTTGAGCGTGATCGCTTCGGCGGAAAAACGCGTGGCGAGCTTTTCGCCGCGCTCCATCGTGCGATTGGAGACGGTGATCGACTTCGGATTCTTTGCCGCGAAATGCGTGGCAGCGAGCTCGATCATTTCGCCGGCGCCGATCAAAAGCAGTCGTTGCCCGGCGATCGACGGGAAAATGCGTTCCGCCAATTTCACGGCCGCAGCGGCCATCGAGATCGACGCGCTGCCGATATCGGTTTGCGTACGCACGTCCTTCGCGACCGCGAACGTGCGCTGGAATAGCCGATTCAAAATGACGCCGAGCGACCCGGCTGCTTCCGCCGAACGGACCGCCTGCTTCATCTGGCCGAGGATTTGCGGCTCCCCAAGTACCAGCGAATCGAGGCCGCTCGCGACCCGGAACGCGTGCGTCACCGTCTGCTCGCGTGGCAGCATGTACATGTACGGCGCCAACGTGTCGCGGGCGAGGTTTTGTACGCGCTCGAGCCAGCGCGTCACCCACTGCGGATCGTCGCCGTGAAAGTAGACTTCAGTGCGATTGCACGTCGACAGGATCGCCGCCTCCTTCACTTTCCGGCCACCGGTAAGGTCGCGGAGCGCATCGGTTAGCGCGTCGGGTGCGAACGCAACCCGCTCGCGCACCGCCAGCGGTGCCGTTGCGTGATTGAGGCCAAGCGTATGGAGCGACATGGATCCGGGAGGGTGCCTTGTGGGGGCAAATTTTACCCGATCGCACCGCCCCGGACGGCAGGCCAAGCGGGTTGCGCGACGCCGGCTTGATTTTGATCAGATTTGGCGGCGGGCCAGGGTTTTAAAGACCCCGCGCCGCCGCCAGGTACGGCCTAACGCGCGGAGCTGGTTTTTGTGCTGCTCTCGTTCTTGGTCGCGGCTTCGGCCTGTTGCGCCATGTCCAGGTGCTGCTGCAGCGTCGGCAGTGTCGAGGACGCAAAGTTCTTGATTTCGGGGTCGGCCGCCGACTTGGCCGCCGACTGAAACTCCTTCACGTCCTTCTTGTGGTCGGACACCATTTCCTTCATGTACTCATGGTCGAAGTCGGCGCCCGTCTTTTTCGAGAGCTTATCGAACTCGCGACGATCGCTGCTCGATATGTCCGCCGGCAGATTGATGCCCTTCGCGGCTGCGATCTTTTTCAGCTGTTCATTGGCCTTTTGATGATCGGCGGCCATCTTGCTGCCGAATTGTTTCACTTGATCCGAGGCAGCGTGTTGCTGCGCGAGCTTGCCGAGCTCGACTTCGGCCATCCCGCCCTGTGCTGCCTCTTCGACGAACTTGCGGTCGCTCCTCGACAGGTTCGCGGCGGCCATGCTGCCGGTCGCCTGCATTGCGGTCGACTTGGTCGAAGGTGCTGTCGACGGCGAGGCGGAAGGCGCGTTCTGCGCGAGAGCCACTTGCGAAAGGCCGAACGCCAGCGCGGCGATCGACGCAGTGTGAATCAATTTCCTTGAAGACATAACGTTCTCCTTTCTTATAGCGAGAGACGCCGTTGAGCCGAAACGGCTGGCAAGCGAACTCCATCGGCTTTTGACAATCCCGCCGTGTAGCGGGTTGCGCGCCCAAAGCGCCCCCGGAAAAGACGTGCGACGGGTCGGCTTTACCCATGCGCTTGTCGAAGCCATATCGGCAACTACATTCGCGATGGCACGTCGAACAAGCATGACTATGCCTTGATGTACTCCTCGCGTCCGCCGAGCCACCGCTCGAGATGCGCATGTGCGGCGCCGGGATCCTTCGCCAGCAGCTCGTCGGCCATGTCGCGCGCCTGCTCGATCAACGCAACGTCGCGCTCGAGATCGGCGAAGCGCAGCAGCGGCACACCGGATTGCCGGGCGCCGAGAAACTCGCCGGGACCACGAATCTGCAGATCCTGTCGAGCGATCTCGAATCCGTCGTTGTTCTCATAGACGACCTTGAGTCGCTGCTTCGCGGTGTCGGTGAGCGGCTCCTCGAAGAGAAGCACGCATACGCTCTCCACCGATCCCCGGCCCACGCGTCCGCGCAGCTGATGCATCTGTGCGAGCCCGAAACGCTCCGCGTGCTCGATCACCATGATCGACGCGTTGGCAACGTCGACGCCGACTTCAATGACCGTCGTCGCGACGAGCACGTTGATTTCGCCACGGAGAAATGCGTCCATCGTCTGCGCCTTCTCGTCGGGCTTCATCCGCCCATGGATCAGACCGACTTTCAGGCTGCCAGCGTAGGCGGCGGTCAGTTCCGCATGCAACGCGACCGCCGTCTGCAACTCGAGCTTTTCCGATTCCTCGATCAGCGGACACACCCAATACGCTTGACGCCCCTGGGCGCAGACCTTGCCGATCCATTGCACGATTTCGCGGCGACGTTTTTGGTTGACGATGCGCGTTTGCACCGGCGTGCGCCCGGGCGGCATTTCGTCGAGCACGGAAACGTCGAGATCGGCGTAAAACGTCATCGCGAGTGTCCGCGGGATCGGCGTCGCGCTCATCATCAGTTGATGCGCCTCGGCCATGCCTTTGCCGCGCAGCGCCAACCGCTGCGCGACGCCAAAGCGATGCTGCTCATCGATGATCGCGAGACCGAGGCGCGGCAGCTCGACGCCTTCCTGAAAGAGCGCATGCGTTCCGACCGCGAACGGTGCCTCGCCGCTCGCCATTCGCTCCGTCGCCTTGCGCCGGATCTTGGCCGGCAGCGAACCCGACAGCCAGACGATGTCGGTTCCAAGACCGGCAAGCCAAATCGAAAGCTTGCGGAAATGCTGCTCGGCGAGAATCTCGGTGGGCGCCATGAACGCGACCTGTCGTCCGCTTTCGATCGCCTGCAGCGCCGCAAGCGCCGCGACGATCGTCTTGCCGGAGCCGACGTCGCCTTGCAACAGACGCTGCATCGGTGTCGCACGTTTTAAATCGCGACGAATCTCGGACCACACGCGTTCCTGTGCAGCGGTGAGCTTGAACGGCACGCGCGCGAGCAATTCGCCACTTAGCTTCCCGGTGCCGGTCAAGACGGGCGCGCGCCTCGCCGCGCGCGCTTTGCGATGCGCTTTCAATGAAAGCTGCTGCGCGAGAAGCTCGTCGAACTTGAGACGCGTCCACGCCGGGTGCGTACGCGCATCCAACGCGTTTTGCGCGGGCCGCGAGAGTCCCGGTGGCGGCGTGTGCAGGAAGCGCACCGCGTCAGCGAATGTCCAATAATGGCGCCGGCGCATGAAATCGCCGGTAATCACTTCGGCGGTACGTGCCGGATCGACAGCGATCGCACGCGCAATGACTCTGCGAAGCGTGTCCTGCGAAAGGCCGGCAGTCGTCGGATAGACGGGGGTCAGACGGTCGGGAAGCGGCGTGTCGCCGGTCACGACCTTGAACTGGGGATGGACGATTTCGAGGCCGAAGTGACCGTCGCGCACTTCGCCAAACACGCGCACGCGATTGCCTTGGGCAAGCGCTTTTTGATGGCTCGGGTAAAACGAAAAGAATCGCAAGACGAGCTGTGACCGCGCACCGCGCGGTGCGTCGTCCTCGATCAGGCAGACGAGCTGGCGTCGCGGCCGGTATTGGATGTCGGTCCGAACGATCATCCCTTCGGCCTGCGCCGTATCGCCGGGACGCACATCGCGAAGCGCGGCGAGATGCGTGTGATCCTCATAACGCAGCGGCAAATGCAGGACCAGATCTTCGTCGCGGAAGATGCCGAGGCGGACGAGCTTGGCCGCAAGTGCGTCACCCGGTTTTGCGCGCGGTTTCGCGGCCGCTGTCGGGCTCATTGCCACCCGTCACCAA
Organism: Betaproteobacteria bacterium; assembly: GCA_005881895.1. Classification (GTDB taxonomy): domain Bacteria; phylum Pseudomonadota; class Gammaproteobacteria; order Burkholderiales; family Casimicrobiaceae; genus VBCG01. Next base: position 9,815 of record VBCG01000096.1, on the reverse strand, counting down.
TCGGAACAAATTCGCCGGAGCTGGTGACGAACATCTGGATCCGTCCTAAGGAGAGGTCAAAGCACAGGAGAATCGACATGCTGGCAGACAGAAATGCACTGGCCACGATCGCCGTGAAGGATTTACCCGCCGCACGGAAATTCTATGAGGGCACGCTCCATCTCCAGAAATCCGGTCCGGAGGATTCGGAAGCGATCACCTACAAGAGTGGAGACTCGACGATCGTCGTCTATAGATCGCAGTATGCGGGAACCAACAAAGCGACGTCAGCGACTTGGAGCGTAGGCAACGAGCTGGAGACAATCGTGCGGGCCCTAAAGGACGCGGGAATCAAATTCGAGCATTACGATATGCCCGGCAGCCGGCTGGAGGGTGACATCCACGTCTTCGGAGATTTCAAGGCCGCGTGGTTCAAGGACCCGGACGGCAACATTCTGCACGTCAACAACGGCTGAAGATCGCCTACTGACCTTTTGGCAACACCAGAATGCCCTCGACTTCGATTCGCGCACCGCGTGGCAGTCCCGCCACCTGATAGGTCGCGCGCGCTGGATACGGCGCTTTGAAATAACCGGACATGATCTCGTTGACTTTGGCAAAGTCCGCGAGATCGAGCAGAAGGATCGACACCTTCACCATATCGTCGAGCGACCCGCCGGCCGCTGCCGCCACCGCGCGCAAGTTCTTGAACACTCGATGCGCCTGCGCATCGATGCCGTCGACCAGTTGGCCGGTTTTGGGATCGAGCGGAATTTGTCCGGAAAGGTAAACGGTGTTTCCCGCCTGAATGGCTTGTGAATAGGGGCCGATGGCGGCAGGCGCGTCGGCGGTCTGGATCGGTTGGCGCGTCATGGTTTTCCAAGCATGGAGATGAGCGAATGCCCAATCTAGCACGACCGCGAGAGGTCGGCGGCACGTCGGCGCCAAGCCAGCCGCGGCCCGGTTTGGCGCTATAATTATTTGTCGTGGGGACGTAGCTCAGCTGGGAGAGCGTCGCGTTCGCAATGCGAAGGTCGAGGGTTCGATCCCCTTCGTCTCCACCAGATTCCACGCGGATCTCCGCGAGATTAGGCCGACCAAATTGGTCGACCTAATCGTTCGTAAGTCCACTATAAGTCCACCTTGGGAACGGCCACGCGACCCGATGCCGCAGTCATCCTGCAATTGTCGTGATCCGCGCCTCCTCCCGGGGCGAGCCTCGGTACTGGTCCAGTTCGAGCACCTTGAGCTCAGGTATTTTCTTATAGTCAATGTTTCCGCGTTTCCACAATCGCGTAACTGAGACCCCGGCGCCCTGCTCCTTCACGTGACTGGTTAGGCCTACCTGCCTGGCCTTCGACCCCTCGAACTTAGCACTCAGCTCGTCTTTGACGCAGATCGGGCGTCGGATCGCCCACACTTCGATGTGAATCACCACACGTGCGTTTGCTGGACAAATCCACCTGTCCCGGCGGAGCTTTATGAGCTAACTACCGTCGTAAGAAATACGTTGCTCAAATAGGATGTCCTGCTCGGACGAGTCTAAACGGACCGACTATTTTGCTCGTTGCCTTCAGTTCCGTGTTCCCAGTAACGAGTACTCTGAACGAAGTACGAAGGACAAAGGCGGTCGCCGTCCGCGCTCGGAGAACTCAATGAACGGTGCCGCCTGCTGATCCAGGGGGCGGAGCATTTCCCGCGCCCTGCTCGGGAACGAATAGCGCTTGCCTAAGAAACAGGCTTAGGAGATGTGCGCGTTCGTTCGCTGGGATGAGAAACGATAGCCACCCAAAGCCGGGATGTCGAACTTGCAGCAACGTGCCGGAATCGATAAGAGCCGTATACCAGCCTGGATTCACAACGACGTCCGTTGGTTTCGGGTGCTCGGTGGGAGGTGCGGGCTGCAGGCTAGCGCGATGCTTCGCGGCCCTCACTAACAGCTCATCCAGTTCCTGCGCCGAAAGTTTTGCCAAGTCGGTTTCTTGTGGCACCTTTGTCCCCTCTCGGGTTAGTGGGCACGAAAGCTCGTTGATACCCCTCACACGATACCGCAGTTGGAGGTACGCGAGCACAGCGCGGTCGGTCGAAGACCCGAACTCCAACGTGTTGATGAACGTCCGACCATCTGCGACGCTCGGTGCGCGAATCCGTCTTCGTCCTTAGCTTTTGCGCATGTCGTGCCAAGCGACCCGCGTTGGCGCCGCCAAGAACGCGAAACGAAATCGACAGTAGTATGCAACGTGTAAATCCACAAATTGAGCTCCTGCGCACGACCGCTTCGACATGGCCAAATCCAAGACTTCCGAGCAGGCACGCGGTATTTATCCCGCGCGCGCCGATGCCATTCGCATCGTCCCGCTCTACCACGCTGGCGCCGCAGGACAGCCAACCGTCGATGCGGCCGCTGTCCCTGCGGCCCCGCCGCGACTCACCTATCGCAACGGGCCGCTTCTGACCACCGTCGAGATATTCACCGTTTTCTGGGGAGCCGCGTGGCAACAGGCGCAGGCGATGTTGGTCACGGAGATCAATCAGTTCTTTGACTTCATCCTAACCAGCCCGCTGATCACCCAGCTTGCCGAATACAGCGTTCCGGGTAAGAAGATCGGCCCTGGCAATCGATTGGGAACCATCACCATCACAACGCCGGCGCCACTCCACTCAGTGTCTGACACGGCGCTCCAGCACATGCTGCAACAAGAAATCTCGACCAACGCGGCGTTCCCGCATCCGACGCCGAACACACTCTACTTCGTGTACCTATCGCCCGGTGTGCGGGTCGTGCAAGGGGGAGCCGCTTCCTGCCAGGCGTTCTATGGCTATCACAACGACATCTCCGGCGCGATTTTCTACGCCGCTGTGCCGTTCCCTGGATGCAAAGGGTGCGCAGGTGGGCTCGCGACGCTGGACGCGCTAACGACGACCAGCTCGCATGAACTATGCGAGGCGATCACCGATCCCATCCCCGGCGCCGGCTGGTACGACGATGTGAACGGCGAAATCGGCGACATCTGCGCATGGAAGACGAAGAAGATCGGCGCTTACACCGTGCAGCTGGAGTGGTCGAACCGCGCTAACCGGTGTGTCTAGTCACGTGTGGTGTGCAACGCCGACGACGAGCGTAGCGGGATCGATTTATCGCGCGGGGTCCTCTCACTCGCAGTTCTGCGTCCGTCGGGCCAAGTGCCCTGTATTAGCCGGGCGGGTTGTGCGGCGACGAACGCGCGGGCGATAATTAAACGATGCAGCCGACACTTGCCGATCACGATTTGTATGGTCTCCTTGGTGTCCATCCCGGTGCCTCAGCGGAGGAAATCCGGCTCGCGTATCGTCAGCGTGCGATGCTGTGGCACCCGGACCGCAATAGCTGCGCCGATGCCGAGGAGACGTTCAAGCTTATTCGTTTCGCCTACGACGTTCTGCGCGATCCGTCCCGCCGCAGCGATTACGATCGCAACGCCGCGTCGCGTGCCGAGCGCGCGCCCGTCCCTGCCGCGCGGTCAGGGTCTGCGGCACAGCGCGAACCACACGTCGCAAGGGCGCCGGATGTGCGTCGTCGTGTGCGCATCACTCTTGACGAACAGTTGCGCGGCAGTCGCGTTGAGCTGCAAGTTATCCGGACCGAGTATTGCTCTGTGTGCGGAGGCTCTGGCTCCAGCGAGGTGCGCGCCTCCTGTGATAACTGCAGAGGGTCGGGGTATGTGCGCCCCTCCTTCGGATGGTTTCCATCTTTCCTCGCCGCGCCGACGGCTTGCACGGATTGCGGCGGAGAGGGCGTAACGCTACATAAATGCGTAGCTTGCAAGGGCAACGGCACCAGTGCCCGGAAGAGAGGACATCTCCGCTTCGATATTCCTGCTGGGGTCCCACCCGGCGGTAGCTTGCGCGTCCCAGGCTATGGGCGGCGCGGTCGGAGCGGGAGGGTTTCGGGCGACCTGCTTGTCAATGTTGAGATTGCGGCGCATCCGCTATTCGAGCCGGATTTCCCCCATCTTCGCTGCGAAATGCCGATCAGCGTATTTCGCGCGTTGGCAGGCGGGATTGTCGAAGTGCCCACACTCGACAGGCCGGTTTCAGTGTCGTTGCCCGCGGACTTGGTGGATGGAACCGAGCTACGCGTTGCCGGCCACGGCATGTTGAACGGGGCCACAGGCAAGCGTGGCGATCTCTTAGTCAGACTGCGCCTAATTCGACCCCGTAAGCTTTCCGGTGCGCAACGCGAACTGCTCGCCAAGCTGGAGCGGCTTGCGGCGGACGAGCCCAGGTACGTCGACTGGGTACGTCGTCGACGCGATGCCGACAACATGAAACGGTCGACTGATCGCCAAGCTCCATAGGACGGCGATTGGACTTGCAAACTGCGGCACGCCGCTCCATTAACATCAGCGGCAGCTGGGGTCGGAAATTCGAGTTTGGAACCTTCCTACTAGGCTCAGGCAAAGCTCGCTCCGAGAATCGCCAGACTCGAACACATCGACAATACCTACGTGAGCGCATAACCTTCGTTCACGGACGCTCGCCAGCGAGCTTCGCCCGCGCCGGTCGCCGATCAACTTCCGAGAGGCTGTGCGGGGCTGCGTAAGATAGAAAGGAGTAAGAGGAAGGCGAATGCGCAAGCGGATAATTAATCAAGAACCTCAAAACGTCGCACCCGTTGATCAACGGTGGCTAGACTTGCAAAGCCTGGCGCAAGTTGAACTGACGTCCGAGGACGCGGCCAACCCGATCGAGGCGGCGCTTGTACCCAGCACTGGATTGGGCTGGCGGGCGGCACAAGCCGGTGAACAAACGATCTGCCTGCTGTTTGACGAGTTGCAGGTGGTGAGGCGTATACAACTATTGTTTCACGAAGATCAGCACGCGCGCACGCAAGAGTTCGTGCTGCGGTGGTCGCCGGATGGCGGTCAATCTTATCGGGAGATTGTGCGTCAGCAATATAACTTCAGTCCGCCAGCCGTGACGCGTGAGTTTGAAGATTACGCGGTCGATCTCGCCGGCGTGACGACACTGGAACTAAGAATCGTTCCGGACGTAAGTGGAGGAGATGCCCGCGCATCGCTTGCGCAGTTACGCATCGCATAATCCGTTGAGCTGCTCGTCCAGCAGCTTAGCGGGCGTTGTTCAGGATTGCCGCCGCACGTTCTTAACGTTTAACGAGCGGCCATTTCACATTTTTTTGGAGCGTTCCGCCATGGAGCTTCCTCGACGCGCGCGCGGAGACGAACTGCTCAAGCCTGGCGAACTGACCCGTCTCAGAGGGCGCCTGCGGACAGTTGCGCTGGATCACGACTTGGCGAGTGTGATTGCGTGCGCCTTTGACCACCGCACGCGGATGCTGCCGTTCATCTTCGCCGATACGCGGATGGCGCCTGCGGGTGTCCGCGCCATCGGCTCGGCGATGGTGGACGCCGGATTCGACAAGACCCGGATCGTCCTGCAACAGTGGAACCGCAACTTCCGGCCGTCGCGAATGCAACTGGATGGCAGGATCCCCGATCTGTTCATGGTCTCGAGCATGAGCCTGCATTCCGAGGAGTGCATGGATCTGATCCGGGACGCGTACCGGATCGATCCCGCGCATCGCCCGCTGATCATCGCCGGTGGGCCACATGCGGTCTACGAGCCGTATGACCTTTTCAGTGCGAACCCTGCTCGCCCCGGCAGCGCCGATGTCGTGGTCACAGGCGAGGAATTCGTCATGCTGAGCCTGATCGAAGTGCTGCTCTCCGCGCGCGGTCGCCGCGAATCAATGCGCTCGGCGTTCGTCCGCGCACGGGACAGCGGAGCGCTCGACGACGTCCCCGGGCTGGTGTACTCGCGAGGTAGCCGCAACGGAGTGCCGGAGGAACTGATCGACACGGGCATGCAACGCCTCGTAGGAGATCTCGACGAGCTGCCGCATCCGGTCCTTGGGTATCGACTTCTGGAGCCACCCGGCCGGCACGCAACCCTGAGCGGACGCGCGCTGCCGATCGATCAGGTCGCAAAAAAAAGCCCGATCAGCTCACTCGTCCTGACCTTCGGCTGCAAGTTCAACTGTCCGTACTGCCCTATTCCAGCCTATAACCAGCGGCAGTACCGCATCAAGAGCGGCGAACGAATCGCCGAGGAGATGTGGCGCCTGAACAAGGAGTACGGGTTCCGCTACTTCTTTGGCGCCGACGACAACTTCTTCAACAACAAGTCACGTACGCTCGACATCGTTGAGAAGTTGGCCCGCGCAGAATTCGACGGCGTGCGACTGAGCCGCCGGGTGCGTTGGGGCACGGAGGTGACGGTTCACGACACGCTGCAGATGAAGGAACACCTGCCGCTTATGCGCGATTCCGGCTGCCGCGCGCTATGGCTTGGCGTCGAGGATATGACCGCGATTCTCGTCAATAAGGGCCAGAGCGGCGACAAGACCACCGAAGCGTTCCGTGTGCTGCGCGAGGCAGGCATCTGCCCGATGCCGATGATGATGCACCACGATGCACAACCTCTCTACTCGCGCGGGTCGGACTATGGATTGCTGAATCAGATCGAGCTGTTGCGCAGAGCCGGTGCGGTCTCGATGCAGGTCTTGATGCTCACTCCCGCCGCGGGTTCGAAGCTGCTCGAGCCAACCTATACGAGCGGCCAGGTCTTCAAGAGCGTAGGTGGCAAGGCGGTACGCCCACACATGCACGACGGCAATTACGTAGTCGCATCCAATCACAAACATCCCTGGCAAAAGCAAATGACGATGCTTGCGGGATATTTGTACTTCTACAACCCAATCTGGTTCATCGTCGCGCTCATCCGCGTCAAGACCCGCGTCTCCATGAAACCCGCCAACATGCAAATCATCGGCATGATGGGACTGGTGATGACGATCGCCCGTACCTCCGGCTGGGCCGCACGCTTGATGTTCGGTAGGATCGAACGCCTAACCCATCCGCCCGTCAGCCAGATTCCTATGCGGAGCATCGACGGCACGCCAGCAGGCCATGATACGTCCGTCACGTCGATTCAAATTCAGCGTCCCTTGGTCCGGCACCCCGCGCCAACGCGCGAGATGGCCAGGTGACAGTCCGAGGATCGCGCTCTCTGCTACATCGAGCCACATCCCGCACGACGAACGTCTAGTCCCCGTACGGAGCACACGCTACCTGAGCTAGGCGCAACGAGTCGCGTCCTGTTGGCCTCGGGGTGCGTGCTGCATACGAAGTACGCCGTATTCAGCACGAAGCTCGAAGCGCTTTGTTCCAGATACTTCGTGCTTTGTACGTTTACGAAGTCCAGGCGCCCGTTCCTCTGCCTTGAACATCGCGCTCCGAACGAGGAGCGCAGTGCGAAGAACGAACGCGATTGCTGCAAGAGAAGGCGCGCAGTAAGCGCCTGGCGACTTTGTCAGGGCATCGTCAGCTTTCGCCACCAACGGAATAACTCTTCCCCATCGTAGGTTTGCAAATAAACGGCGGTCGCGCCGGTGTGCTGCCACGGCCGTCGGAGCCGTCGCCGCGGCGCGCAATTTTCGACGGAAGGAGCTGACTATGAAATCTGTCATGACCTACGTAGCCATCAGTGCCTTATCGCTGTTCTTATCAAGTGAAGCGGTCGCCGCAAGGCGAATGGCGCCAAGCGGAGCAACGCAGCAGACCCACACTGCCCAGCCCACAATGCTCGGGCCTTCGCATACGACGGGACAACCTAATCAAAGTTGCGGAAGCGCGTCCGCTCCCAATACGCCGGGTAATGCGGCATCGGCGCCCGGCTCCGCGTTCAATCCTTCGGGTCAAGCAGGAACGGTCTACGCGGGGCAACAGCCACAGAATTCACGCAACAGCGCGAGCGTTTCGCAATACGATGTGGCCTGCTCTCATCAGCGCTAAGTGCGTGTGAAACCTGTGTAGGAGGATCCTGCCTTAGCGCGGGGTCCTCTATCGAGCCCGGAGATGTCACTTCGGAATCTGTTTTGCGGGACGAACCATGAACTCTTGTCTCATGTCGAATAAGTTGATGACAAATTTCGAGAGGGTGACATGCACAACTTGATCCGACGTGCCGCCGCGGTGGGCGGTTTTGTGGTCGTTTTTGTAGCTTCGGCGGCATGGGCGCAGGAAACCGTGCGCGTGCGGGGCACGATCGAAGACGTAGAAGGCCAGACATTGGTTGTCAAGTCGCGCGACGGTTCTGACGTCAAGGTCGCGCTGTCAGATAATGCGGCCGTCGTTGGCATTACTAACGCGTCGATTTCGGACATCAAACCAGGCTCGTTCGTGGGGGTCACCGGGATGCCACAGGCTGATGGGAGCCAGAAGGCAGTCGAGGTGCATATTTTTCCGGAAGCAATGCGTGGGACGGGCGAAGGGCATCGCCCTTGGGATCTTCGACCCCAGAGCACTATGACCAACGCCAACGTTGAGCAGACGGTCGCCGGGGTCGAGGGGCGAACGCTGACCCTGAAGTACAAGGATGGAGAGAAAAAGATCATCGTTCCGCCCGACGCCCCTATCGTCAGTTACGTGCCGGCAGCTAAGAGCGAGCTCAAGCCGGGGGTCAAGATTTTCATCGCCGCTGCGACCGCACGGCCTGATGGAATACTAGAGGCACCGCGCGTAAATTTCGGCAAGGACGGGCTCACGCCGCCGATGTAATCGCAGGCGCCGCACGAACAGATAGGTAGGAGGTCGCGGCCCGCGTGATCGCGGCGCCCGGTATCCAAGTGCCTTACAGCAAGATCGCGCGGCGCCGACCCAGCGCGACACTCAAAGCGCTTCGTGCCAGATACTTCGTGCTTCGTAAGAAGTGCTGAATGCTATCGGCGTCGATCGCGACGGATGGTGCGCGCCTGCCTTGGCCATCGCGCTCTCCGTTCATCAGAACATTATCAAAATCCTGATGTAGGTTGAAACCGGGCAAGGTCAACCTGCCGAAGATTGGACGTCGGCGGGTCGCCAAATTCTTTGCGGTAGGATTTCGCGCGAACACGTGCGGACCGAAGCCAGCTCCTCGCGAAAACTCGAGGGCGGCACGTAACCGCATCTCTTCGTCTTCGCTAAGCCAACGCACAATCGGCTCCGCGTGTGTCTTGACTGGTTTCATGCGCGCCAGCGGGTGCACATCCAAGAAGCCCCATTGGACGGCTTTGCCGAGCGCCGAGCGCAACTCGGCCACGTCGCGATTAACGGTCACGGGCGAGATCCCCCTCGCAGCCGCTCTGAGCGGCATTTTTCAACCGACCACTGCGTAATCTGATCAAGCTTTTTCGGATAGAGATCGCCAAAGCAGCCTTTGAGGCGACCTTCCGCCAACACATAATCTCTAAGATGCGCCTTCCCCCAGGGCCGGTACTCAGTACAGATGAAGCTCTCAACCGTGTGCTCGGCACGTTCTTTCAAATCCTGTGGGCGTTCGGCCGCGCGTTCGGCCGCTGGATCGATACCGCGTGCCACATCGCCGAGCACCTTGCGCGCCTCGTCGCGGGCTTGGGCAGGAGACATCGCAGGGTGGCGACCCAAGACCACGCGGTGCCGCCGTCCCAGACGGGTTCGATAATGTACATATGAAGGAAATGACACCGGAGGGCTGAACCCGAACTCGAAAGCCCCGCAGCTCCGTATCGCAGATCTCGTAAGGCTTCAACCGCGGCTCGATGTTTGAGACGAGGTTTCCGCCAATTTTCGTTTTCATCTTTTTCTCGCTCGCTTTTTCGTGGTGGGGGAGCTTCTACCGTAAGTCCACTATAAGTCCGAATATGCGGTATCGCCTGCACTCTCCAACACTAATGGTGAACAAGCTTTTACGTCACCCACGTTTTATATCAGGAGCTTAGATGCGCACCGGGGGCAAAATCGACGGTGCTAAGGACGAGA
>VBCG01000095.1 GCA_005881895.1 Betaproteobacteria bacterium | reverse complement strand
TTTTGCACGGCGCGTGTCGTATCGCCGCCATCTTCCAGCGAAATGTATTCGACGGCCACATCGCCGATTTTCTTCGGCAGGATGTCGCCGGTGTTCTTTTGCGGAATGCCGATCGCCGACGTCGGACCCGTCGCCGAGACCATCAATCCAATCCTGATTTGCGCAAAAGCGGCGGTGGAAAAGCATAGCGCGAAAACGACAGCAATGCGGGCGAGCACCGGGACTCCTTGTTCTTCGAAAGGTTCGAGTCTACCGAGCCGGGCTGCATCCGCCCACGACATTCGACGTCATTCGTCGAGCTCGGGATAGAGTCGGAAAATATCGTCCTCGTTGTGCGCAATCCTGCGCTCGGAAGCGACATATGCCGCAATCCGAGGCCGGACCGCGACACCCGCATGGAGGCGCATCAAGTTGGGATGCCGTTTGCCGAGTCGCGCCATTGCTTTCGGAAACGCATATGCGAGGCCGGCGATGAGCTGGTATGCCGAAAGGTCCGCGTACGTCAACGTTGCGCCGACCAGGAAATTGGATCCCCGTGGATTGCGCTCGAGCACGCGCTCGAAATACCCCAGATACTTCGGCAGCCGCTCCTTGATCAGATAATGCGCGCGACGCTTCGCTTCGCGCTTCTGATCTTCGTAATAAAGGCTCGACGCGATGGGATGGTGCGTGTCGTGAACTTCCCCGACGAGGTCGGCGATCGTCAGCTGCAGCTGGTGCGTCCACAGGCGCCCCGATGTTGTCGCGGGCGCCAGTCCGTGCCGCTCGCCGAGGAACAGCAGAATATTCGCCGTCTGCGCAATGATCAGCTTCCCCGCCTTCAGAAACGGCGGCGCAAATGGAGGCCGCGTGACGTGCGCGTCGTCGAGATAGGTCAGCATGACGTCCTCGCCGTCGTCCGTGCGCGCGACGTCGATGTAGCGAATGCCCGCCTCTTCGAGCGCAAGCCGCACGAACTCGCCGCGGCCCTGGATCGTCGGCCAGTAGTGCAGCTCGTAAACCATTTGCGTTGGCGTTACCGTCGTGGCAGAAAATCGATGACGTGTTTGACGAACGCCTGCGGATTTTCCATATGGATCGAATGTCCGGCGTTTTCGATTGCGGCAAATTCGGCATTGGGCAGCGAGCGTGCAAACTTCCGGCATTCGTCCAGTGGAAACAACAGATCTTCGCCGCTGCCCAGGACGAGCGTTTGCATCCGGATGCTCGCTAGCGCTTTCGTCGAATCGAACGCGGCGATCGCACCGATCTGATTCCGGAATGCCGTCGCGCTTTGCGGATACGGATACGCGAGCGCATATTGAATCGCGGCGTCGACGACCGCGGCGTCATTGAAGAAACGCGTCGAAAATATCCAATAGAACAGATTGCGGAACCACGCCTTCCTGTCCGCGGCATCGGCGAGTGCCGATGCCCAATCGGAAAACATGTCGTTGTTGCGCTTGGAATTCACCGATGACGTCGCAGCAAGTACCAGCGCGTTCACCTTGTCGGGATAGCGAATCGCGCAATCCTGCGCGACGAAGCCGCCCATCGAATGTCCCAGCACATGGGCGGAGGGCAATCCAAGATGCTCGATCAGCGCGACGCAGTCGTCGGCCATCGCGCGAATGGTTGTCGCCGCGGTCTGCGGAGTTGTTCGCCCCGCGCCGCGATTGTCGACGGTGATGACGCGGTAATGCGCGGCGAGATCGGCGACGACCGGTTGCCAGCTCAGCGAATCGGAGGCGAGACCGGCAATGAGAAGAAGCGGTGGGCCATCGCCTACACTTTCGTAATAGAGATCCACGTCGCCGCGTGCGAGCATTGCCATCGGACTCTGCGCCTCCCCATTTCCGCCAATTGTTTGGAAAGCGTAGCATTTTCAGGAGGGACAACGACATGCCGCGTAATATCAGCTATCGTCGCCCGATCGAGGCGATTCGCACGGCGAGAACGAAGCCCGTCGTCACGAAGCGCACGGGCACGCTCGGTGTGCGCACGAAAGTGCGGAAACGCAAGCGAATGGGCTGATCGACAAAGAGCGCAATGGAACAGCAGGAACGAAGATTGGCCGCCATTCTCGCGGCTGACATGGTCGGTTACAGCCGACTGATGGAAGCCGACGAGACGGGCACGCTTGCACGTTTGAAGACTCACCGGCTCGAGCTCATCGATCCGGCGATCGCCAAGAACAAGGGACGGCTCATCAAAACGACCGGCGATGGAATGCTCGTCGAGTTCCAAAGCGTCGCCGACGCGGTGGAGTGCGCCGCCGAAATCCAGCGCAGGATGGCGCGCCGCAACGCCGACGTGTCACCGGCGCGGTGGATCGAGTTCAGGATCGGAATCAACCTGGGTGACGTGATCGTCGACGACGGCGACATTTTCGGCGACGGCGTCAACGTGGCGGCGCGTCTCCAGGAACTGGCGGCCGCAGGCGGGATCTGCGTTTCCGCCGCGGTGCGCGACCAAGTCGGCGATCGGCTGGACGTTGCGTTTGAAGACCTCGGCGAGCAAAACGTCAAGAACATCGTCCGGCCAATCCGCGTCTTTCGCGTGTTGGTCGACAGCGAACGTTTGCCTCGATCGGGAGGCGCGGAGCAGAAGCGAAGCGCGGCCACGAAACCCTCGCTGGTGGTGCTTCCCTTCGTCAACATGAGCGGTGATCCCGAGCAGGAGTTCTTCGCCGACGGCCTCACCGAGGACATCATCACGGAGCTGTCCCGCTTCCGCGATCTGCTCGTCATCTCGCGCAACTCTGCATTCGTGCACAAGGGCAAGCCGGTCAAGGTGCGCGACATCGGGCGCGAGTTCGACATTCAGTACGTTGTCGAAGGGAGCGTTCGCAAGGCCGCCGATCGGGTCCGGGTCACCGTGCAGTTGATCGATGCCGAAACGGACCGGCACATCTGGGCAGAGCGTTACGACCGCAAGATCGAAGATATTTTCGCGATCCAAGACGAGATGTCGAGCGCAATCGTCGGCACGCTCCCTGGCCGGATCGAAGCAGCCGGCCACGATCGGGCGAAGCGTAAGCCGACCGAAAACATGGCCGCTTATGAGTACGTTTTGACCGGCAAGATCCTGCACCACCGCTCGACGCCCGAGGACAACGCGGAAGCGCAAAGGATGCTCGACCGCGCCATCGCCCTGGACCCCAAATACGCGCACGCGCATGCGTGGAAGGCTTGCGTTGTGGGACAGGCGTGGGTCAACAATTGGTGCGAGGATCGCGAAGGCACGTGGAAAAAGGTGGTCGCCGAGGCCCGCGCCGCTCTGACTCTGGACGACAACGACAGCGACGTTCACCGAATCCTCGCCGCGGTGAACCTGGCGCACGACGATCACGAGAAGGCTCGCTACCATCAGGAGCGTGCGCTGAGCCTCAATCCCAACAACGATCTAATCCTTGTTCAGAACGGTGAGTTGCTGACGTGGCTCGGCCGGCCCGAAGAGGGAATCGAATGGATCAGACGAGCAATGCGGGTGAACCCGTATCACCCGGAGCGCTATTGGAATCACCTCGGTCGCGCCCATTACACCGCGCGACAATACAAGGAGACGATCGAGGCGCTAAGCCGGCTCGCGCACCCGGATTGCACGCATCACGCGTTCTTCGCGGCGGCGCTCGCGCAAATGGGCGATCGCACGGCGGCAAAGGCGCACGCCGATGAGGTACTGAAGGCCGATCCCAGGTTTTCAATCAAACGCTATCTGGCGACGTTGCATTACCGGCTCGACAGCGACCGCGAAAACCTTCGCGAAGGATTGGTGAAGGCGGGTTTGCCGGAGTGATGCAGAACGTTCGCTCTTCGGCCTTACGGCCCGAAGAAATCGCGAACTTTGTCAAAAAATGATTTCGCCCGCGGGCTGTGCGCCTCGGGATCGGCTTGCGTGCTCGCTTCGAGCTCGCGCAGCAATTCCTTTTGCCGCGCAGTCAGCCGTACTGGCGTTTCGACGGCGAGATGGCAATACAGGTCGCCCTGCACCGAGCCGCGCACTGGACGAATCCCTTTGTTGCGCAGTCGGAACACCTGACCCGTCTGCGTTTCGGGCGGGATCTTGATCTTCGCGTGGCCGTCCAGCGTCGGAATGTCGATCTCCCCGCCGAGCGCCGCCGTGGCGAAGCTGATCGGCATCTCGCAATGCAAATCGGCACCCTCGCGTTGGAACATCGGGTGCGGCTTCAGATTGATGACGACGTACAGGTCGCCGGAGGGGCCGCCGTTCGTTCCGCCCTCCCCTTCGTCCTTCAAGCGAATGCGATCGTCCTGGTCGACACCGGCCGGAATTTTCACCGACAGCGTCTTGTGTTTCTTGATGCGCCCGGCGCCATGACAGGTCATGCACGGATCAGGAACGATCTTTCCCGTTCCATGACATGTCGGACAGGTCTGCTGGATCGAGAAGAAGCCCTGCGACACGCGCACTTCGCCGCGACCATGACAAGTCGGACATGTCTTCGGCTCGGTGCCCGGCTTCGCGCCGGAGCCGTGACACGTCTCGCATGTCTCCATCGTCGGGATGCGGATCTTGACGTCCGCGCCGCGTGCTGCCTCCTCGAGCGAGAGATCCAGGTTGTAGCGAAGGTCGGCGCCGCGGAACGCGCCGTTGCCGCGACTGCCTCTTGCCGATTGACCGAAGATTTCGCCGAAGATATCGCCGAACGCGTCGGCGAAACCGCCGAAGCCTTCCGGCCCACCGAAGCCGCGCGCACCGGCCGCGCCGAAACCCATCGACGGATCGACGCCCGCGTGGCCGAACTGATCGTACGCGGCGCGCTTGCGGGCGTCCGTCAGGACTTCGTATGCTTCCTTTGCTTCCTTGAATTTCTCTTCGGTGGTCTTGTCGTCCGGATTGCGATCCGGATGGAATTTCATCGCGAGCTTGCGATAGGCTTTCTTGATGTCCTCTTCCGAAGCGTCGCGGTTGAGGCCCAGCACCGTGTAGTAGTCACGTTTCGCCATCTATTTTCAGCAGCTCCCTCTGCCGCCACATCGCCAACTTAGGCGCGCAATCATTACATAAACCACAACTCGTTCATCGCAGCATGCAGACGGCCGAGTTAACCGGCGTCGTAGACGCCGTCGAGAATCACTTCCGGTCCTTCACCTCCGTGTACTCTGCATCTACCACTTTTTCTTCGCCCTGCTTCGGCGCATGCGCCGCGTCCGGACCCGTACCCGTCGCCCCGCCTGCGGCGTCCTGCTGCGCCTTCGCATACATGATTTCGCCAAGTTTCTGCGCCGCCTTGGCAAGCGATTCCGATTTCGCTTCGAGCGCGTCCTTCGCCGCGTCCTTCTCTTTCAGAAGGTCCTCGGCTTCCTTCAGCGCCGCTTCGATCTTCGCCTTTTCGTCGGCGCCAACCTTGTCGCCGTATTCGGTGAGCGATTTCTTCACGCTGTGGACCAGCGCATCGAGCCCGTTACGCGCCTGCACCGTTTCCATCAGCTTGCGATCTTCCTCGGCGTGCGCTTCCGCGTCTTTCACCATCCGCTGGATCTCGTCCTCGGATAGACCGGAATTGGCTTTGATCGTGATCTTGTTTTCCTTGCCGGTAGCCTTGTCCTTGGCGTTGACGTGCAGGATGCCGTTTGCGTCGATGTCGAACATCACCTCGATTTGCGGCACGCCGCGCGGCGCTGGCGGGATCCCCTCGAGGTTGAACTGGCCGAGGCTCTTGTTGCCCGACGCGCGTTCGCGCTCGCCTTGCAGCACATGGATCGTCACGGCGCCTTGATTGTCGTCGGCCGTCGAGAACACTTGCGTCGCCTTGGTCGGAATCGTCGTGTTCTTCTGGATCAGCTTCGTCATCACGCCGCCGAGCGTCTCGATGCCAAGCGACAACGGCGTGACGTCGAGCAACAACACGTCTTTCCGCTCGCCCGCCAGCACCGACGCTTGAATCGCTGCGCCGACCGCGACAGCCTCATCCGGATTCACATCCTTCCGCGGCTCTTTGCCGAAGAAGTTCTTGACCGTTTCCTGCACCTTCGGCATCCGCGTCATGCCGCCGACCAGAATGACGTCGCTGATGTCCGAAAGCTTGACGCCGGCGTCCTTGATCGCGATCCGGCACGGCTCGACCGTGCGTTCGATCAAATCATCGACGAGCGACTCGAGCTTTGCGCGCGTCAGCTTGATCGACAAATGCTTCGGACCCGACTGATCCGCCGTGATGTACGGCAAATTGATATCGGTTTGCTGCGAGCTCGACAGCTCGATCTTCGCCTTTTCGGCCGCTTCCTTTAAGCGCTGCAGCGCGAGCACGTCGTTCTTCAGATCGACGCCTTGGTCCTTCTTGAACTCGGTGACGATGTAATCGATGATCCGCTGATCGAAGTCCTCGCCGCCCAAGAATGTATCGCCGTTGGTCGACAGCACCTCGAACTGATGCTCGCCTTCGACGTTGGCGATCTCGATGATCGAGATGTCGAACGTCCCGCCGCCCAAGTCGTAAACCGCGATCTTGCGGTCGCCTTCTTTCTTGTCGAGGCCGAACGCCAGCGCAGCGGCCGTCGGCTCGTTGATGATCCGCTTGACTTCGAACCCGGCGATGCGGCCCGCATCCTTCGTCGACTGGCGCTGTGAGTCGTTGAAGTAGGCCGGGACGGTGATCACCGCCTCGGTGACTTCCTCGCCGAGATAATCTTCGGCGGTCTTTTTCATCTTGCGCAGGATTTCGGCCGAGACCTGCGGCGGAGCGATCTTCTTGCCGCGCACCTCGACCCAGGCGTCGCCGTTGTCGGCCTTGACGATCTTGTAGGGCATCAGGCCGATATCTTTCTGCACTTCCTTTTCCTCGAAGCGCCGTCCGATCAGCCGCTTGACCGCGAAGATCGTATTCTTCGCGTTCGTGACGGCTTGCCGTTTCGCGGATGCGCCGACCAGCACTTCGCCGTCGTCGGTGTACGCAACGACGGAGGGCGTCGTCCGCGCGCCTTCCGAATTCTCGATGACCTTCGGCTGGCCGCCTTCCATGATGGCGACGCAGCTGTTGGTCGTACCGAGATCGATTCCAATGATTTTTGCCATGATGTCTAACCTCTGTGCGGGAGTTTCTTGGGCGGAGATGGGGCTGCTGTCGCCGGAATCAACGCCTGCCCGAAGGGGAGCCGTCGCCCGTGCTCGCGCTGTTCTGCGGCGCCGATTCGTCCTGCTCCTCCGCCGGCTTGGCGACCGCGACAAGCGCCGGCCGTAGCGTGCGATCGTTGATCAGGTAACCCTTCTGGTAGACGGTCACCACCGTGTTCGGCGGCTCCCGCGATTCGAGGGTCATCATCGCCTGATGGCGGTGCGGATCGAACCGCTCGCCGACCGGATTGATTTCGGTGATTTGCGCGCGGCCAAACGCAGTTTCAAGCGCCTTCAGCGTCAACTCGGCGCCGGACTTCAGTGTTTCCGGCGTGACGTTCTCGGCAGCAAGCGTCTGCTCGAGCGCGTCCTTCACGGGCAGAAGATCCTCGGCGAACTTCTCGATCGCGTACTTATACGTCTTTGCAATGTCCGCCTGCGCCTGCTTGCGCGTGTTTTCGGCGTCGGCGCGCGCGCGAAGCCATGCGTCGCGAAGGTCCGCGACCTCCGTCTCGGCCTTTTTCAACAGGTCTGCAAGGTCGGGAGCGGGGTCCGCTGGCGTGCTGTCCGCGACGGCTTCACCCGTCTTGGCAGGCACGATTTCGGCCGATTCGCGTGAATTGGGATCGTTGGGCGTCATAAGCATCAAAGTGATTAATTCCAGCCAATCACACACACAATAGGGTCTTTGCCGGCGCTTTCAATAGCGATCGGCCCGGATTTGCTGCGATTCGTTCTAGAATTTGGCGCCGACGACCTTGGCCCGCAACAGGGTTCGCTCCCGGGCTGCGGCGTCCGGCGGCCGCTCGAGCCACCCGGCCAAATGCCGGAACGCCAAATCCGTCAGCGCGGTCAGCCATGCCGGTTGCTCATTCAAGCACGGGATCGCGTGAAGCTCCTTGCCGCCGGCCTTCTGAAACGCGCGGCGACCCGCGATGCCGATTTCTTCGAGCGTCTCGAGGCAATCGGCGACAAACCCGGGGCACAGCACGTCGACGCGCCCAAGCCCTTCGCGTCCCAGTGCAGCGAGCGTGTCAAAGGTGTAGGGCTTGAGCCATTCACCGCGTCCGAACCGCGACTGAAAGCTCAGGACCCATTGCTTCGGCTCGAGTCCGATCTCCTGCGCGAGGAGCCGCGCGGTGACATGGCAGAAGCAATGGTACGGATCGCCGGCGGTCAGCGAACGCCGCGGCACCCCGTGGAACGACAATACAAGGCGATCCGGCCGACCCTGTTTCTGCCAATAGTCGTTCACGCTGCGGGCGAGCGCTCGAATGTAGCCGGCATCGTCATGAAACGTGTCGACGAACCGCAGCGCCGGTACGCGTCGCATCGCGCCGAAATACGCGCTCACGGCATCGAACGCGGACGCGGTTGTGCCGGCGGCGTATTGCGGATAAAGCGGCAGCACGAGGATTTTCTCGCAATTCGCGGCGCGAAGCTTGCCGAGCGCGGCGGCAATCGACGGTTGCCCGTAGCGCATGCCGAGCTCCACTGCGCAGAGATCGGAAGGCAGGCCCTCGTTCTTGATGCGCTGTCCGAGATAACCGCTCAGCAATACTTTCTGCTTGGTGCTGTGCACGAGCAGCGGTGAGCCGTCGTTGGTCCATATCGCCGCGTATTTCGTTGCCGATCGCGACGGCCGCGTCCGCAGGACGACGCCGTGCAAGAGTGGCATCCAGGCAACGCGCGGGATCTCGACCACGCGCGGATCCGACAGAAATTCGGCGAGATAACGGCGGACAGCGACGGTCGTCGGTGCATCGGGCGTGCCCAGGTTGACGAGCAACACGCCGATCTTCGGCGCGCGGTCGTGTGCGAATGGCGGTTCAGGACGATAACGGGACATCGATCAGGTCGCGTGCTCCGGAGAGCGGGCGATCCACGCGTCGAGACTCTTCCGCGCTTGCTTGCGAATCGCCTTGCGCACGAGCGGGGTCCAGCCGAGCAGCGTCCCCTTCTTTCCGAGCGCCATGCGGCTCCAGCGCCAGAGATCGAAGACGTCACGATGTGATGCGATCACGCCGTCCGAAAAAGTGAACGTGGCGTCGATCTCGTTGTGCACCGGGCGCCCACTCGCGCTGAACGTGTACCACGCTTCCCAATGCGCGCGGCCCGCATGGGCGTCCGCAGCGATGTCGCGCGCTTCGACGCGCAAGTCGGCGCCGCGCTCGCAGAGCATTGTCCACATCGCTCCGATCTCTGCGCCGCGGAGACCGAAAACCGGATCGGCGAACGTTGCTTCGGCTCCATAGCACGCGGCCATCGCCCGACCGTCGCGGCGCGCGAACGCGTTGTAGAAAGATTCGATCAGCCGAGCATTCGGATGTTGGACCCCCACGCTTGCGGCCTCAGTGGCCAATGCGGCCGCTACGCTTTGCCTTCTGCCCACAGAGGGGGAGTAATTCGCGCCTTGGGACGGCCCTGCGTCGCTCATTGCAGGGCTTTTGACATCGGGGTCAATCGTCGACCCGCTCGCGCGACAGTGCGTTGGACAAGAGCTTCGCCGTCACGCCGACGATCGGTATCACGCGCTCGTAGGCCATTCGCGTCGGACCGATGACGCCCAGCGTGCCCATGACCTGACCACCGACTTCATACGGTGACGTCACGACGCTGCATTCGTCGAGCGGCACAAGGCCCGATTCGCCGCCGATATAGATTTGCACGCCCTGCGCTTTCTGCGACTCGTCGAGAAGATGCAGGAGGGAGGTCTTCTGCTCGAAGAGATCGAACAACTGCCGCAGCCGGTCCATATTCGATGCAAGATCTTCGGCGTTGAGCAGATTGCGCTCGCCGGTGACGACAAGCGAATCGCCTTCCGAGAGCGCGCCTTCGCCGACCTCGATCGCAACCTGCATCAGACGCGCGATGTCTTCGCGCAGCGCCGACAATTCGGCCGCGAGACGGTCGCGGATAGATACGAACGAGTGCCCGGCAAAATTCTGGTTGAAAAAATTGGTCGCCTCGATCAACTGCGCCGACGTGTACGGCCGATCGGTGTGCAAAATGCGGTTCTGGACATCGCCCTCCGGCGTCACGACGATCAGCAGCACACGGTGCTCGGATAATCGGAGGACCGCTTCCCGTCGCCGCGGCGTCATGACGACACCAGCAAATTGGGTGAGCTGCGACAGCAACGACGCCGCTGCGTTGACGAGCTGCTGCGGGCGATCGCCGTCGAACTCGCCTTCGAGCCGCTCGATCTCGCCTTGCTCGAGCGGCTTCACCACCATCAGCGTGTCGACGAAAAACCGATAACCCCGCGGCGTGGGCATCCGGCCGGCGGACGTGTGCGGGCTGGCGATCAGACCCATCTCTTCCAGATCGGCCATCACATTGCGGATGGTCGCGGGGGAGAGCTCGAGCCCCGAATGCCGGGAAAGCACGCGCGAGCCCACCGGCTGACCCTCGGCGATGTAGCGCTCGATCAGAGTCTTCAGCAAGTGTTGGGCACGGGCGTCCAGCATGGTCGTCATTCAAGCGTGATGGTTATCTTACCGTGGCAGTCGTACGACAACGCAATTTGATCGCGAATTCAGCCGAACGGCCAACGGAGCGGCGCATCGGCCTATGGTTTAATCGCGCCCATGTCGGCGCCCCTCCCCGCGCGTTTCCCCAGGATCGTTTTGGTCGGGCGTCCCGGCAGTCCGGCGCTCGCGGAACCGCTCGTCAGACTCGCGCGATTTCTGGCAGAGCGCGGGCACGCGGTGGCGCTCGAGTCCGAGACGGCTGTGTTGGCGATGCAACCCGAATTGCCCGCGGTGGACGCTGTCGCCCTTGGCGCCGCCGCGGATCTTGCGATCGTGCTCGGCGGTGACGGAACGATGCTGTCGTTTGCGCGTCAGCTCGCGCCGCACGATGTTCCGCTGATCGGCGTCAATCAGGGCCGCCTCGGTTTTCTGACCGACATCCCTCTCGCACGGATGGAGACGGCGCTCGGTGCGATGCTCGATGGCCGTTACGTCGAGGAGCGCCGCACGTTGATTGCCGCCACCGTCGAGCGCGCCGATGGATCACGTGAGCACGCGCTGGCGCTAAACGATGTCGTCGTCAACCGCGGCGCGCTCGGCACGATGATCGAATGCTCGGTCGAGATCGACGGCCGCTTCGTCTATTCGATGCGCGCTGATGGCGTCATCGTCACGACGCCTACGGGCTCGACGGCGTACGCGCTTTCTGCCGGCGGCCCCATCGTCGCGCCGCAAGTTCCGGCATTTGCGCTCGTGCCGGTCGCACCGCACGCGCTGACGCATCGGCCGATCGCCGTTCCCGACAACTCGCTTATCGCCATCGCAATCAGCCACGGCAGGGACGCATCGGTGCACTGCGACGGACAGGCGCACTTCGGCTTGACGGAAGGCGATCGCGTTGCACTGCGCCGCGCCGACCATCGCGCGCGGTTCCTGCATCCGCACGACCACGACTATTTCGCGATGTTGCGCGAGAAATTGCACTGGAGCGAAACGCCGGAGCGGATTCGCGGAATAAAGTAGGGTCAGACTCGACTTTCTGGGAACAAATTAGGGTCAGACTCCACTTTCTCACCGCGTTGAATTGCCAGAAAGTGGAGTCTGACCCTAATTTATGCTGCGCCTGCTCTCGATCCGCAATTTCGTTGTGGTCGAAGCGCTCGACGTCGAATTCGACGACGGCTTTTCGGTGCTGACCGGCGAAACGGGGGCCGGAAAATCGATTCTTCTCGACGCGTTGGGCTTGCTGCTCGGTGACCGCTTCGAATCGCGGCAATTGCGTCCCGGCGCCGAACGCGCCGAATTCGCCGCCGAATTCGATGTGGGTGACGCGGCTGCCGCCGCCGCTTGGCTTTCGGAACAGGAGCTCGCGTCCGACGACGACGTGCTGCTCCGGCGCGTGATCGACGCGCAGGGACGAAGCCGCGCGTGGATCAATGGCCGACCGGCAACCCTTGCGCAGCTGGCCGAGCTCGGGGAGCGACTGATCGATCTGCATGGGCAAGACGCGCATCAAGCGCTCGCTTCGGCCGATGCGCAGCGAACGCTGCTCGACGCATTCGGCGGCTTCACGACGTTGACGCGCGAAGTCGGTGAAAGCTGGCGCGTCTGGCGTGCCGCGGTCGAAAAGCATGAAGCCGCAGCCAGTGCCGCGAAGGCATCGGTGTCCGAGCGCGAGTTTCTCGAGGCGCGGCGCGGTGAGCTTTCGGCGCTCGGCATGACCGAATCGGAATGGGGCGAGTTATCGGCGGCGCAATCGCGGCTCGCCAACGCCGCGAGCCTGCTCGAGACGGCAGCGCATTGCTCGGAAGCATTGATCGACGGCGACGACGCGCTGGCGGTGCGACTTTCGCAACTGATGCACCGGCTGGAAACCAACTCGGCGCTCGATCCAGCACTACGCGAGATCATTGCCCTTGTCGAGCCCGCAGCGATCCAGTTGAAGGAGGCGGCGCGCGCGCTCCGCGACTATCGCCGGCGTCTCGAGGTCGATCCAGCAGAGTTGCAACGCGTCGAAGCGCGTCTCGCCGCGATCCACGATACGGCGCGCAAGCATCGCGCGCGACCCGAAGCGCTGCCGGCCTTGCTCGCTGAGACCGACGCGCGTTTACTGATGCTCGCCGAGGCCGCGGACGAAGCAATGCTCGCGCGGCGCGTCGCCGACGCCGAGGAGCGCTATCGCGCGGTGGCGCAACCGCTCTCAGCCAAACGCCGCTTTGCGGCGAACGAGCTCGCGCATCGCGTCACCGAAGCGATGCAGGATCTCGCGATGGCCGGTGGACGGCTCGAGGTCGTGCTCATACCTGAAGCATCGCCGGCGAGCTATGGGCTCGAACATGTCGAGCTCCGCGTGGCGAGTCATCCGAAGCAAATGCTCGGTCCGCTGACGCGTGTGGCGTCGGGCGGCGAGCTATCGCGAATTGCCTTGGCGATCCAGGTCGTGACAAGCGAAGTCGGCCAAGTGCCGACGTTGATTTTCGACGAGGTCGACACCGGCATCGGCGGCGCCGTGGCAGCCACGGTCGGACGCGAGTTGCAGGCGCTGGGTACCCGCCGTCAGGTGCTCTGTGTCACGCATCTCGCGCAAGTCGCGGCGCACGCCGACCATCACTTTCGCGTTGCGAAGATCGGCAATGGCGCCACGGTTGCGACAACCCTCGATCGGTTGAAATCTTCGGAGCGCGTCGACGAGTTGGCACGCATGCTGTCGGGAACCGAAATTACCGTCAAGACGCGCGCGCATGCGAAGGAATTGTTGGAGCAGCACCGGCGCGCGACGTCTTGACCACGCAGTCGATGAAATCCCCTCACATGATTACTTGCGCGGCACTTTGCGCATTCATGATCGGCGCGCACGCAGCCGAGCCTTCTGCAGTTGAAGGCATTACGTACGCAGGTTCGCGCGTTGCGCCGATCAAGTTCGACGGCGACTTGCGCAATTTACCGACCACGCCGCCCGGTCGTCTGCAGGCGAAACCCTATCGTCCCCTGTTGCAACCGCCGGGCCCGGCCAAAGTCCCTCCGCCGAGGGGCCGACGCCCGAGGCCCCGCAGCCCGCTGGTCCGCTCGCTCCGATGCCCTCGGCCACGCAAAACTTCGCCGGCTTGAGCTTCACCGATAGCTGCGTGGGCGGAACATGCGGCGCCGGCTGGCCGCCCGATCCCAACGGCGACGTCGGCCCGAACCACTACATCCAGGCGGTCAACGACGCGTACGCGATCTACAACAAGACTGGCACGCTGCTCGCCGCGTTCACCGAGGACCAGCTCTGGTCCGGCATCGGGACGTCGCCCTGCAACGGTAATTCCCAGGGCGATCCGATCGTTATTTACGACGAGCTGGCGGATCGCTGGATCTTGACCCACTTCGCATTCGCGTTCAGCGGTCCCGACCCTGTCGCGCCGTTTTATCAATGCATCGCCGTATCGCAGACGAACGATCCGGTTGCGGGCGGCTGGTATTTCTACGCGTTGCAGATGGATCCGGGTGGCGCGGGGAAGCCGCCGGCCGGCACGTTCAACGACTACGGTAAGTTCGGCATCTGGACCGACTGTCTCTACATGGCGGCGAACGGGTTCAACGCAAATACCTCCGCGTTCGTCGGATCGCTATTCGCGTCGTTCAGCCGCGCCGATATGTACAGCGGCGCATCACTCACGTGGTCTCTCGGTTTCATCAACAATACGACCGACCCGTTTACGATGATCCCCGCCAACCTGAGCGGTAAAGCGGCATTGGCGGTACCCGCGGGAGCGCCGAATTACTTCGTTTCCGAATCGCAGACGACCTTCGCCTTCGAGGTCAGGAAATTCACGCCGGGCGCCAACTGCGGGGCCGGCGGTACGTTGAGCGCCGCCACGAATGTGAGTCAGGCGAGCTACGCCATACCGTCAGCGAGCCCCAACATCGCGCAGCCCAACACAAGCAACAAGCTCGACAACCTCGGCGATCGATTGATGCAGAAAGTCCAGTATCGCAAGGTCGGCGCAGCTGAGTCGGTGTGGGTGGTTCATAACGTGCAGGGCTCGCCGCCGTCCCGGACAGTCAGACCGCAATGGGCGCAGCTCAACGTCACCGGCCAAGTTATCGCGACCGCGCCGGTGCAGCAACAGATCTACGTTCCGGACAGCACGCTCCATCGCTGGATGGGCAGCCTCGCCGTCGACGCGGAAGGCAACATGGCGCTCGGTTACAGCACATCGAGCGGATCGGTGCCGAATTTTCCAAGCATTGCGTATTCCGGGCGACTCGCGAGCGATGCACTGAACATGTTGCCGCAGACGGAGACGCAGCTTGTCGCGGGCGCGGGCTCGCAGACGAACAACTGCGGCGGCTCGCCCTGCGATCGCTGGGGCGACTACACGGCGATGAGCGTCGATCCCGCCGACGACTGCACGTTCTGGTACACGAACGAGTACTACAGCAGTCAAGCCAACGGCTCGAGCGGCAACTGGCAGACGCGCATCGGCGCGTTCAAGTTCCCGGGATGCACGGCGGCTTCGGCGCCAACGGTGACGACCGGCGCAGCAAGCGGCATCACCGCCGCCGGCGCGACACTCAACGGCACGGTGAGCAGCGACGGCGCGATCACGACGGTCACGTTCCAGTATGGGCCGACGGCGAGTTACGGCAGCACGGCGACCGCCGCGCAGAGCCCGCTGGCGCCGAGCGCCTCGGGCGTGGCCGTGTCGGCGGCCGTCACCGGCTTGAATTGCAACGCGACTTATCACTTCCGCGCGGTTGGAGCGAACACCGCCGGCACGACGAACGGCGGCGATGCGACGTTCGCGACCGCGGCCTGCAGTTCCAACGCGAATCTCGCAAACCTTGCGTTGTCAGCGGGCACGTTGTCGCCGACATTTGCCAGCGGCACATTGAGCTACTCGGCCAATGTGGTCAGCAACAACAACACCATGACCGTGACGCCAACGACGGCGAATGCGACAGCGACGGTGAGGGTGAATGGCGTTGCGGTCGCGAGCGGCAGCCCCTCCGGACCGATCACCTTGAGTACCGGCAGCAACGTCATTACCGTCGTCGTAACCGCGCAAGATGGCGTGACCACCAAGACGTACACGATCAACGTCAACTACCTTCCGCTGTCGTCGTGCACGTACTCGCTGTCGCCGCTCGATCTTTCGAATACTGCAGCTGCCGGTGGGATAGCAAACATCACGGTGACGACGCCCAATGGTTGTCCGGTCACGGCAACGTCGTTCCAGCCGTGGGTCAACGTGAACAGCATCATTCCTACTGGCGGGACGACGACGGTCCAGTTGCAGATCAGCGCCAATGCCGGGACGGCACGGGCCACTTCAATCGTGGTCGCCGATCGGTTATTCCTCATCACTCAAAACGGTCCGTAATTTCGCGGGAGCTCGACATGTTCAGCTTGGCAGATCTGCGGCGTATCACGCGTCCCCTTGTCGCGGCGGCGTGCGCCGGTGCATTGGGGCTATCGTACGCGGCAGCGCAAGTGCCCGCGGAGTCGCGAACCGTGCCCAACGCGCTGCTGTCGATCGATCAGAACCGGGCCACGGTCGTCGATCGCATTGTCGCCGACTGGAGCGAGGCATTCGCCAAGTCAGACGCGGGTATTGATGCCCATCAGTTGCGCACCCTGCTCGAGGGCATGCGCGCCGATCATTTGCTCGCCGCAAGCCTCGCCGGAACGCTCAACGGATTGCGCCAGGTGATTGCCGGCAGCCTGGCGGCTCAGGAAGCAACAATCGGCAAGGCGGGAACCATCTTCAAGGCCTTGGGTGACCCAGGGGATGACGTTGTCTACACGCCGGTAACGCCGTGTCGGCTGGTGGAAACCCGAGGGACGTTTGCGGCGGTCTACCAGGGAGGCGGGCCGTTCAGTAGTAACGAGGTTCGCAACTACGCGGTGCAAGGCGGCAACGGCGTCTGTCTGGCGCAACTGCCCGCCGGCCTCAATCCCTCGGCAGTGCAGCTACAAGTATTCGGCATCCCCGTGAGCAGCGCCGCATCGGGCGACATCGAGATCTTGCCGCAAGGCTCCACGTTCGGCAGCACCGCGACGCAAATCTACGTCGGGAACGTCGCTTTCAACACGGTGTCGACTACGGCGAAGATCAATCTGGCGAACAATCAAATCGGCGTGCAGGTGCGCGGCGGCGGCGCGCAACTGGCGATGGACGTCGTGGGTTACTTTGCGGCGCCGATAGCAACGGCATTGCAGTGCACGCCGATCAGCAGCGCCGGCACACTGATCCCGGCGAGCGCGGACTTCACCGTGGCGTTCCCGAACTGCGCGTCCGGCTATACGCGCACCGGCGGTAGCTGCTCGGGCACTGCGAACGTCCCCAGCGGGTACCTCGTGGAGACGAACGCGACCGGTTGCGTGTTCCGCAATCTCAGCGCCGTGGCGACCTACAGTGCGACCGCCACTTCCACCTGCTGCCGGATTCCGGGCCGATAGCATTGGAGTGAGAAATCCTGCACTGACTTCATGAACCCAGTGCTCGCAGGTCAAGGCGGCCGTCACGCCATGGCGGACACCAGAAATACGCGCCAGTGACCGGCCGCGAGAAGCGGAACAACGCGTCGACGATGCCGTCTTCCGCACCTGTCATTCTGCGAAGCTGCGCCTCGAACGCATCGAACGATTTGCCGAACGCAACGAACACCAATCCCGCGCGCCGTTCGTCGTTCCACGGCATCGAGCGGCGGAACAAGAACGCCTCGGGCTCGAAACTCTCCTGCGCCGTTCGCTTGACGTGCGCATACGGCGGCGCGTCGTCAATCTCTTCATTGTCGCTGCGCCGGCGGCCGATCGCGAGGTCCTGATCGTGCGGCGCCATTGCTTCGAAGCGATCGAATGCATGCACCCATTGCTGGATCGCAACGAAGCTTGATCCGTCGAGACCGGCACCGGCGTTCTGCAAAATCGCGGCATTGACCGCAGCGGCATCGCGCGGATTTTCCGTACCGTCTTCGTAACCGGTGAGATCGAGGCCCGTCTTGTAGCGAAACGCGTCAATCGCTTGCGCAAGCTCGAGATACGGACGAATGGCGCGCTCGATGACCATCGACCGGTGCAGGATCTCACCGCGATCATCGCCGCGGAGCCAACACCATAACGCAGCCGGCGTCGATGGCACGTCGGCGTCGGGCGTCGACGAACCTGGAAAGACACGGAGCTGCTGGATCTGAGCGCCGAGTGCGAGTGTCAGCGATTGACCGAGGCCGACGACGGTGGCGTCACCATCGGCGAGACCGCGCAATGCGTCGAGCGACGCGCGAATGCCGTGGGCGTCGCCCTCGGCGATCGAAAAGAACAGATGACGCGCTGCGAGTGGGAGCGGCGCCAGGATGCCGGCTTGAAAATAGTTCATCGACGGAAGGAAAAAACGACGTCAGACGCTTTCGCAATCGCCACGATAGGCGCCTTGCGGGTGCCAATGTCAGACGCGATGCTTTGAGGGCTTCGTCGGGCGCTTGGCCTGCGTCAGCTTGACCGCGTAGACGCCGCCCTGCGCGGCATGCGGCGAAAACGTGATTCGTACTGTCTGCCGTTGGCGCGGCGGAAATGAGCCGTGATAGCGCTGCAGCCCTCCGCTGGAAATGGGGGCCATCGCTTCGCCGGTTTCGAGCCAGTGCTTGACGCGCTGCGCGTCGCCGAGCCGCGTGTACTTTCCATTTGAATCGAGCAGCACGATGACGAATGGCCGCGTGGCAATGGTCGTCAGCATTACGAGGCACCGGCCGGCCTCGCGGATGTAGCCCGTCTTCTGCAGCTGGATGTCCCACGCTTGGCTCTTGACGAGCGCATTCGAGTTATTGAACGTTAGCCATCGGCCCGTCGGTTGCAGCTCAACGAAACGGGCGGGCGTCGTGGAGAACTCACGGATCAGCGGGTAAGTCGCGGCCGCCTGCACGAGCCGTGCGAGGTCGTTCGCCGTTGAAACGTTGTCTGCCGACAAACCGGTCGGATCGGCGTAATGCGTGCGCGTCATTTGCAGCGCGGCGGCCTTGGCGTTCATTGCGGCGACGAACATCGGCGTTCCGCCGGGATAGTGGCGGGCGAGCGCCGACGCCGCGCGGTTCTCGGATGACATGAGCGCCAAACGCAGAAGCTCACGGCGCGGCAACATCGTGCCCATCCGCAGCCGAGAGCGGCTGCCTTTCAGGAAATCGAAGTCCTCGTTCTGGATCGCGATCAGCTCGTCATCGGGTTGGGCCGCATCCAGCATGACCATGGCCGTCATCAGCTTGGTCAGCGAGGCAATCGGGGTAACCTCATCGGCCGCTTTGGCATAAACGGGACGCTGGGCGGCAGCATCGAACACGAGCGCGTTCGCCGACATGAGCCGCAGCTTGGCGGGATCGGGGTCAAGTGAAGAGCACAACGCCTGCGCGGAAAGTCCGCACGCGAAAACAACGAGTAGCAGCCGATTCATCAGACGGGTTCGGAACTTTTTTCAGCCGGCCTTATCGCATATCAGCAGGCAATCGTCACTCAAAACGCATAATCAAGCACTTACGTTGACGACCGCAGCACGGCTTCGGCTTCGGCCTCCGGTGCGGCGGATGTACGCAATGCGTGGGCCAGATCGAGGCTCGCCATCTCGGCGGGCAGCGGCGAAGCTTCGGCCACCGTTCGTTCCTCATCTTGCTGCAGCCGCCACATCCGGGCATAAACACCGCCGCTCCCAAGTAGAGCAACATGCGTGCCGCGCTCGACGATGCGGCCGCGTTCGAGCACGAGGATCACGTCCGAATCGACGATCGTCGACAGGCGGTGAGCGATGGTCAACGTCGTACGATTGCGCGCGATCTGCTTCAGCTCTGCCTGGATCGCCTTCTCCGATTTCGAGTCGAGGGCCGACGTCGCTTCGTCGAAGATGAGGATCGCCGGTTGCTTGAGAATGGCGCGCGCGATCGCGACGCGCTGCTTTTCGCCGCCCGATAGCTTGAGGCCCCGCTCGCCGACCTGCGTTTGATAGCCGAGGGGAAGAGACGCGATGAAGTCGTTGATCTGCGCGAGCTTCGCGGCGGCGATGATTTCATCCTTTGTCGCGCCGGGACGGCCATACGCAATGTTGTATTCGATCGTGTCGTTGAAGAGCACCGTGTCCTGCGGCACGATCCCGATCGCGGCGCGCAAGCTGCGCTGCTGGACATCGCGCAGGTTCTGCCCATCGATTAGGATGCGGCCTCCCGCGACGTCGTAGAACCGGTACAGCAGCCGGCCGAGCGTCGACTTGCCCGATCCGGACGGCCCGACGATGGCGATATTGTGTCCGGCGGGAATCGTGAACGAAACATCGAACAGGATCTGCCGCGCGGGTTCGTAGAAAAAATCGACGTGCTCGAAGCGCACCTCGGCGCCGCGCACGACGAGCGGCATCGCGCCGGGACTATCGGTGATCTCCGCGTGCTCGCTGATCAGATTGAACAGGCGCTCCATGTCGGCCATCGCCTGCTTGATCTCGCGATAGATGACGCCGAGGAAGTTGAGCGGCACATAAAGCTGCAGCATGAAGCCGTTCACCAACACGAGGTCGCCGATCGTCATGTTGCCGGCGACGACGCCGGCGGTCGCGCGCCACATGATGAGCGTGACCGCGATGGCGATGATTGCGCTTTGCCCGATGTTGAGCGCGGAGAGCGACGTCTGGCTTTTCACCGCCGCCTTTTCCCAACGTTGCAGGCTCTGGTCGTAACGCTGCGCCTCCCACTCCTCGTTGCCGAAATACTTGACGGTTTCGTAGTTGAGCAGGCTGTCGATCGCGCGGGTGTTCGCCTTCGAGTCGAGCTCGTTCATCTCGCGCCGGAAATGCGTCCGCCATTCGGTGATCGCGATCGTGAAGGCGATATACACGGCAAGCGCGCCCGCGGCGATCGCCATGAACGTCCAGTCGTACCGGGCGATCAGGATGGCGGACACGAGCGTGATTTCGACCAAGGTCGGCAGGATCGAAAAGAGCGCGAAGCTGACGAGCGTGGAAATGCCGCGCTGACCGCGTTCCACGTCGCGCGTCAGACCGCCCGTTTGCCGCGCAAGATGGAAACGCATCGAGAGCGCATGCAAGTGGCGAAACACCTGCAGCCCGATCTTGCGCACGGCGCGCTGCGTGACTTTGGCGAACAGGAATTCGCGGAGCTCGGTGAACGCCGTCGTGGACAACCGCAGCAACCCGTAGGCCACGAGCAGCACCAACGGAACGGCCAGTATCGCGGTGCGGGCGTCGAGGCTGTCGACGATCTCTTTCATCAACACCGGCACGCCGACGTTGGCCACCTTTGCGGCGATCAGGCAAGTGAGCGCCGCCAAGACGCGTCCCTTGTACTCCCAGAGATAGGGAATGAGCGTCGCGATCGCATGCCAATCGCCGCGCGCGGTGCGCGGGACGCCGGCGTCAGCGGGAAGCGGTAGGGATGACGAGCGTCGCATCAACACAAGTCTAACAGTCGTCCAACGTTCGCTTCATTTTCGTGCGGCATCGCGACCGCGCCACCATTCATCGCCGCCGTAGCGCAGCATGCCCATCGCGATGCGGACGATGCCGTAGGCAATCCAGCTTGCGGCCTTGGTAAGCCGCGAACGTTCGGCCCAGCGCTGCGGCGGTACCGGCCGCGCCCCTGTTTCGATCATCGTCAACAGCTCGAGCCGCAGTCGGTCGGCGAACGTCGGATCGCGGACAAAGACATTTGCTTCGCGTGCCATCAGAAACGAATAGGGGTCGATGTTGGATGACCCGACGGTCGCCCATTTGTCGTCGATGACGGCGACCTTGGCGTGCAGAAACGACTGGTGGTACTCCTGGATCGAAATGCCGGCCGCCAGCAGCTGGCCGTAGAGCGCCCGCGACGCGTAATGGAGGAGCCTGTATTCGACGCGCGCCTGCAAAAGGAGCGTGACGCGCACGCCGCGTTCAGCCGCCGCGATGAGCGCACGGCGAAAGTCTGCGCCTGGAAAAAAATACGCGGTCGCGACCAATATTTCGGTGCGCGCGGTGCGGATGGCCGCCAGATAAGCACGTTCGATGTCGCTGCGGTAACGCAGGTTGTCGCGAATCAGAAACTTTGCCGTCTGCGTGCCGGCGCGTGGTGCGTGAAGCGTTTCCGGAAAGAGTGGCACGTCGGAGCTTTTCAACTGCGTAAATTCGACGATCGCCCAGACGCGCTGCATCGTCTGCGCGATCGGCGCCAGCAGCGGCCCGCGCACGGACACGGCAAAGTCGACGCGCGGCGGCTTGTGCCCTGGTGTATTCATGTCGTCGATGATGTTGATGCCGCCGATAAACGCGATCTCGCCGTCGACATGGCATAACTTGCGGTGCAACCGCCGCATCCGATGGGAGCGAAACTGCCACGGCGCGACTTCGGGGCGGTACTTCATCAGCTGCACGCCGCCTTCGGTGATGAACCGTTCCAGCGCAGGCGTCAGGTACAGCTTGGCCCCCCAACCGTCGACGAGCACGCGGACGATGACGCCGCGTTGGGCGGCGCGGACCAGCGCTTGCGCGACGGCGCGGCCGGCCACATCGTCGGCGAAGATGTACGTCTCGAGCCAGACCTCGTCCTTTGCGGCATCGATCGCCGCGATCAGCGCGGGGAAATATTCCGCGCCGTTGCGCAGCAGCCCGATCGAATTGCCGGGCATGAAGCGGTTCATCGTGGCGCGCGAATGATCTACCGGGTTCGCAGCTCGAGGGTGGCCGCAAGCGCCGCATGGTCGGACATGCGCCTGCCGGGGAACGCATAGTGGACGCGCGCGTCGACGGCACGCAGCCCGCGCGCGTATATACGGTCGAGGCGAAACATCGGCAGAACGGAGGGAAATGTCCGTGCGGGACGACCCTTCACTTCCTCGAACACTTCGAACAGGCCGAGCTCCTCGGTCAATGTACGATCGCCGCGGCGACGCCAATCGTTGAAATCACCGGCGATGACGAGCGGCGCGTTCTTCGGCACCGTGTCCTTGATCCGTTCGACGAGCGCGCGGATTTGCCACTGTCTGCCGCGCTCGGTGAGCCCGAGATGGACATTGACGCAATGCAAGATGGGCGCGCGTGGCTCGAGCTTGAGCTCGCAATGCAGGAGCCCTCGGCTCTCGAAAATATGCGCCGAAATATCCTGGTTCTCCTGTCCGACGATCGGAAAACGCGAAAGGACGGCGTTGCCGTGATGGCCGTGGCGGTACACGGCATTCTTGCCATACGCGACTTCGCGCCACATCGCGTCGGCAATGAACTCGTGCTGCGGCTTGCCCGGCCACTCGACATAGCGATAGGCGTGCCGGTCGTGTGTGCCGAGGACTTCCTGCAAAAAAAGGATGTCGGCCGACAAGCCGTGCAGGCGCTCCCTCACCTCGTGGATGACCATCCGGCGGGTGAAGTGCGTGAAACCCTTGTGAATGTTGTACGTCGCGACGGTGAAGCGCATCGACGCGAGGATACGATGGGGAAGAACCGCCGTGCAAACTGCCTAGCTCAACGCTGGACCTTGCGCGATGGGCCGGCGGCTTCCGCCGGCGGCGCAATTTCGAGCGTATCGAGCAGCAGTCCCATGCCGGCGAAAACTCGAAACATGCTGCCTAGCTCGAGATAGACGCCGGCGAGATATTCGATCCGAGCGCTGAAGAACTCGTTCTCCGAGTTCAGCAAGTCGAGCAGCGTTCGTTGCCCAATGCTGAACTGCTTGGCATAGGCTTCGCGAGTCGCGTCGGCTGCTTCGACGTATCGCTTCAGGGAAGCGAGGCGATCGCGCGAGGTAAGGTGCGCATTAAAGGCCAGCGATATGCTCTCCGCGACCTGGCGCCGCGTGCGGCCCAGAATCTCGCGAGCCTCTTCGAGCTGAAAGTACGCTTCGTTGATCCGCGCCTGGTCGGCACCGCCGCGCGAGAGGTTGTATCTCACCCGCAACATGAGAGTTACGTCATCGGTGCGGCCGTGGACGGCGTCGCGGCCTGAATTGGCGCCGAGTTCCAGATCGAGTCGGGGCGAGAGCGCCGCCCGTGCAGAGTTCAATTGAGCGTCGGTCCCGGCGACGTCCGCTTCGGCGGACTTGATCGCCGGATGATTGGCCAATGCGGTTTCCAGCGCGAGGTTTTCGCTCGATGGGAGCGAGTGGGCCGGCGAAGCGGGCTTTTGCAGCATGCGCGGCGACGTTCCTACGACGCGCAAATAGGCAACCTGGGCATCCCTCAGGCTGCCCTGCTCCATTCTCAAGTTCGCATTGGCAAAAGCGAGTCGTCCTTCGGCCTGGTCGAAATCGGCTCGCCGGCCAACGCCACTTTCGCTGCGCATCCGGATCTGCTCGTGAATGCGCTGGTGGATATTCAGGTTGTCGATGGCGGCGGCAACCGTTTCCTGACGGCGAAGTACTTCCAGATAAGCCCCAATTGCGCGGAGGGCAATGTCCTCCGCCGTGGTCGCCACTCCATACGCTGCAGAGTCGATGCGCGCCTGCTGGCGGGCCACCTCGCTCTTGACCGCGAAGCCGTCGAACAGCATCTGGGACAAGGTGAGCGCGGCATCGCGGCGATTGATAGTCGTATCGCTCAGACCTGCGGCCCGCGAATCCAGCGAGTTGAGCCTCTCCGGGCCGACGCCCGCAGTGAGGTCCACTCGTGGCAAGTACCCTGCGTTGGCCTGCTTCAGGCCTTGGTCGGCCGCGAGTCGGCGATTCGTGGTGACCAGAACTTCGGGATTCGTCGTCGTCGCTTGCTCGACAGCCTCTCGCAGCGATTGCGCGGACGCATGGGATGACAGCGCGGCCAGCGACGTTAACACCAGCCCCAGCCAGAACCCGGTCGATCTCCATGTGCAGTTCCGAGCCTGCACGGACGGGACCCGGGGCCAAGCCGTAAGAGGCTTTGCGGCGAGTGGTGTCGAGTGTGGGGTTCGCACGGCGCGGTTGTTGATGGGTTGCTATCCATCGCGTTGGCGCTTGCCGATGAGCGCGAACGCATGTACCGCGAGCGACATCGGAACGGGGCCATGCCCTTCGCCAATTCCCAACGTAGGCACGCGGATTGAAGCGAGCTCATCCCGGGGGATAGAAGTCGGCACATGCCCGCAACAACTCAGCCAGTATGGTCAGCAAGGATCGTACCAAGCATCTTGCGGGGTACCCATGCCTCCCCGCGATCGACGCCGCGCACCGCGCTTGGCAACTGGGATTGCAGCGATGCTCGGGTGATAAATCCCACCGCGCCATTGAAGAGCGCCGGCATCAGTTGATCTTCCTGAACCTGGTAATCGGTCAGCAACATGATGAGCGTTTCCGGGCATTCGCGGCGCAGCGTGAGCAACAGCGAATAGCCCGCGTCCGCTGCGAGGTCGAAGCTGCACAGCAGGATGCGGGGCTTGATTTCGAGGGTCGTAGGGACGACATCCTGCCGGAGCCCCAGGCCGGCCACGACCCTGATGCCGGGAATATGCCGAAGCAGGCGCTTGCAAGCCACCCGGCCTGACCGGTCGCGATCAGCGATCGCTACCGTGATAGGTCGCATCGAAAAATCGTCCAGGTCCTAGATCACACGCCTACGGTACGCGAGGCCATGGATGAAGCCGCCTCGACCTTTATCGAACCCGCTATTGCAGCATCTACATGGTCGCGATGCGTGCGCGGGCCGTCGAGGCGCCTGTATCAGTATCAGTTAGGCAGTTCACAAATCGGGCAGCTCAAGGTGTCGTGTCTAGGTTGCCTTGGGTGATGAGTGTGTTGAGGTTGAGTCCGGTTACGCTTTGCAGTATCGCGACGTCCTGGAAGGTGAAGCTCGAGCCACTTCCGTCCCGATCGACGCTGACGGTCGTGTTGCCGCCGCTCACGTTGAGCTGGATGTACTGCGAAGCGTTCGCGGTGGTGACGACAACGCCACTCAACAGATCGGAGATGTCGAGGATATCGCCGCCCGAGCCGGGCGCGGCCGAGCCAAAATCAGTGATCGAGTCCGCGCCCGCGCCGTCACCGGCATTGAAAACGAAGCGATCGCTGCCTGTTCCACCCGTCATGGTGTCGGTCCCCGAGCCACCTGCCAAAGTGTCGTTTCCGCCGGCGCCCGAGAGTGTGTCGTTGCCACCGCCGCCACGAAGAACATTATCGCCCGAGTTGCCGGTGATGTTGTCATTGCCATTGCCGCCAATGACCCCCTCCATGTTCGAGTAGGTATCGGTTCCGCTGACGTTCGCAGTGTTGTTGAGACCTGCAAGTAGCGTGAACGTGAATCCACCGCTATCGGAAAAATCGAGCAGATCGATTCCGGCGCCGCCGTCCAGTATGTCGTTGCCCCCACCGCCTTGCAGGATGTCGTTGCCGCTCCCCCCTATCAGTGTGTCCTTTCCATTCCCTCCCGCCAATATGTCCAGCGCGCCCGTGCCATTCACATTGTCTTGTCCGTTGCCCGACAAAATGTACGATGCGTCGTACGGCGCGTACGTACTCAAATTGACGGTGCTTGGCGAGCTATCGATCACCGTGACGGATACATGCCCGGTCGATGTGGCGCCACTCTGGTTCGCCACCGTATAGTCGAACGACGTTGGTGTGAGGGACGCCCCTGTCGTAATCGAAATCGTGCCGTCCGGATTCAATGTCGCCGGCCCTGTCACGCTTACGACGTGCAGGCCCTGTCCGGTTGAATCGGTGTCGTTACCCAGCAATGCGATGCCCGGAAGGGTTGCAGGCGTACTGCTTGAAATGATCCATACGTCGTTCGTCGCATGGACCGGCATTACATTGAGGGCAACGGTGTCGGTATCGGTCAGCGGTCCACCCGTGCCGTTGTGGCCTTGATCATTGCTCACCATCGTCAGCGTGTCGCCGCCATTGAAGTTGGTCGTCGGCGTATAGGTGACGTTCGATCCGAGTGTCGTATTGATTTGTGTTGCGGATCCCGTAAGCGTAACGGCAGCCGTTCCGCTTCCCGCAATCGATGCCCCGCCCCCCGAAACAACCAGCGTTCCGTGCGCAACCGATAGCGTTACCGATATGCTGTCCGTTCCCGAATCGATATCTGCGACGCTCAAGCCAGTAATGGACTGAGATGCGTTGTAAGTGATGTTTTGCGCAGCCGGTACCGTGTTGACCGGCCCATCGTCGACTGCGGTGACATTGAACGTCAGAGAGTTCGCCGATCCGTCGAGATCTACACCACCGTTGCTGGTGCCGCCGTTGTCTTGAACTTGGAACGTGAAGCTCGAATAGCCGGCACCGTTGGCATTGGC
Source organism: Betaproteobacteria bacterium (assembly GCA_005881895.1). Lineage (GTDB taxonomy): Bacteria > Pseudomonadota > Gammaproteobacteria > Burkholderiales > Casimicrobiaceae > VBCG01. Next base: position 163 of record VBCG01000095.1, on the reverse strand, counting down.
CGCCGGGGTGAAGACCAGGTGACCGCCGGTGATGTCAGCCAGAGTAACGAACTGTCCCAACGTCACAGCGATACCGTTGTCGGTCAGGGTTCCCGCGGTCGCCAGAGTAACGAACTGTCCCAACGTCACAGCGATACCGTTGTCGGTCAGGGTTCCCGCGGTC
>VBCG01000051.1 GCA_005881895.1 Betaproteobacteria bacterium | reverse complement strand
GTCCTGGTAAACCGACCAGCGGCATGACCGAGCAACAATTGAACGACGTGCGCGCGGCGGCTCGCACGATGCCACAGACCGGCGCCTGATCCGCCGCCAGTCGAACAGCCTCCCCCGATTGAGGATCAACTCGAGCGATTCCTCGTGCTGCTATTCCTGCGCCGATACATCACAAGGTGCGCGCGACGTCGACGCTTCGCACAAATGGAAGGCGCCGCACGATTACATGCCGGCCTCAGTTGTTGACGGTGAGCACCGCCGCAAAGTGAAGCGACGCGGTGCAACCGCCACCGATACCTGTTATTTTGCCTTCGATACCTTGGCCCGTCGGGTGGAGTGAATCGATAGTTAGGGGCTGGGCGCTGCCATCTTGTCCAGGACCCGTGCAGACCAGTGTGCCGCCGGCGATCTGGTAGATCCT
>VBCG01000050.1 GCA_005881895.1 Betaproteobacteria bacterium | reverse complement strand
ATCGTTCTCTCCCGGGTTGGTGCAGCCGCTGATCGACCCGGCCATCGACCCCGAGTAATTGCCGGCCATTGGATACGACGTCAACGTCTGACGTTGAATCGGCCTGGTCACGGTCGCCACGCCGTTGACCGTATACGTCAACGTGGCGCGATAGTGATCAATCGGTTGGAACGTCGCGTTACCGACCGGGGTAACGCTAAGCTGTGCCGGATTCCATGGCAATGCAAAGGAGGTTCCCGTGGTGGCGTAGAGGGCGCCGGTGTATGTGCCCGTACCGTCGTCGACAAGCTGCGCCGTGTACCACGTTGGTTTAGTGTCAGACCCATAGATGAAGAAGGCGATGAACTGGAAGGTGTTGCTCTGCACCAGGAAAGCGCCCCATCCACTTTCCGCGGGATCGTAATAGACATCGGTGTATTCGAGACCCTTAGCATTGAACGCGGCAGTCAGAAGCAGCAAGGCAAGAATGAGTCGTTTCAACATGGCGGCCTCCCTCGGCTAAGCGCGCTCAATATATTCCCCAGTCGGCGTGTTGGAAAGACTGACCCAGCGGCTCGCTACGGTGGGCCGCGTCCTTAGACTAACCGGCGGTCCGCGGGGCGCCAAACTTCCTGACGATTCGCTGACACGATGGTCGCGATCGCGAGGCGTCGCAGATTCGCGGCGATGAATGGGCCGGGCACGCAATGACCTTGCCCGGTTTCAACGTACATCAGGATTTTGATAATGTTCTGATGAACGGAGAGCGCGATGGCCAAGGAAACGGCACCGAATCGGAGATATACGGACGAGTACAAGCAGGAGGCATTACGGTTGGCGGAATCGGTCGGCATCAACCAAGCCGCCCAGCGGCTAGGGATGCCGGCGTCGAGTCTGGGGAACTGGATGCGGCGCAAGCGAAGCGGAAAGTTGCTGGTGGTGTCCGCGGCGACGCCCATGAAGGGTTCGCCGGCGGAGTTGGAAGCGGAGAACAATCGCTTGCGGCGCGAGCTCGCCAACACTAAGCTTGACCTGGAAATCGTAAAAAAAGCGGCGGCGTATTTCGCGAAGGAGTCGCGGTGAGGTACGCCTGGATCGAGGGACATCGCGACGCCTACCCAGTGACACGGCTGTGTCGGCAATTGAACGTATCGCGGACCGGCTATCTGCAATGGCGCACCCGTCCGCCGAGCGATCGGGCGCTGGCGAATGCAGTGCTCGATGCGCGGGTGGCGGTGATTCACGCCGAAGCTCGGCAAAGTTATGGCCGACCGCGCATTGTTCGAGCCTTGCACACGCAGGGTACGGCAGTCGGACATGAGCGCGTGCGACAGAGCCTGTTGCGACAAGCGCTGCGGCCGGTTTATCGCAAACCATATCGAGTGACCACCGATTCGGCACACACGAAGCCGGTGGCGGCGAATGTCTTGGAACGTCGCTTCGATGGCTGGGGGATCAACCAAGCCTGGGTTGCAGACCTGACCTACATTCCGACGAACGAGGGCTGGCTGTACCTGGCCTGTGTTCTGGATCTGGGCAGCCGTCGAATCGTCGGGTGGTCGCTCAGCGATCGGATGAAAGCGAAGTCGGTGTGCGACGCCCTTACGATGGCGTATTGGCGGCGCAAGCCGTTGGCAGGATTGATCATGCATTCCGATCGCGGCGTGCAGTACGCCAGCGAGGAACATCGGAATTTGATCGATCGTTACCGGATGGTGCAATCGATGAGTCGGAAGGGAAATTGCTGGGACAATTCGCCGATGGAAAGCTTCTTCAAGACGTTGAAAGTCGAATGGGTCAATCGATTGCGATATGCAACGCGCGCGCAGGCGAGACTTGATCTGATTGATTGGATCGAGGGTTTCTACAATGCGAATCGATTGCATTCCGCGATCAACTACCTGTCACCGACATCGTTTGAGAAAGAACTCAAAGCTGCATAACCTGCTGTACGTGAAAACGAGGCAAGGTCACAACGCGGAAAATGGCTGAAGGCGCGCCAAATCGACTCGTGCATCACGGCGCCGAAGTGTTTGGCGCATCCATGGTGCCGCCGTTGATGGTTGGCGCACGGTAAAATTCCACCAGGAATGGGCGCGCCTGTCGCTGCGATTGTGGCAAGCGTTGTCGAGGAATTTGCCGGCCGTGGGCTCTCTCGATGTCAGGAAGCGCGCGTCGGCGCCGTTATTTGTTGGGCCGCTCAGCGAATTCACTCGCGTATTTTGGCCGGCCATCATAGTGCGTTAATGATTATCACCAGCTGATACCTTTAACAACCGCGGAGCCCGAATATCACCCGTGTCGATGCCGATGATGCACGTCGGGAAAATGAACGTGTCGGTGCACGATGGCTTCGTGCCGGTGTGCGTGTGTGTGCGGCTCGGTGCCATCCCACTCAAAATCGTGTGCGTGCTGGTGGTGCGCGTCATGCCGGTGAGCGTGACTGTGGATCGTTGCATCATGGGTGTGTTCATGTTCGTGATGCTCGCTCAGATGCAACCAGACACCGATGGCCATGAGTACCGCGGCAATGCAGAGTTGCAAGGTGACGCCTTCGCCGAAGAAGAGCACCGCTAGGACAGCGCCGAAGAACGGAGCCACTCCGAAATAGGCCCCTGTCCTCGCGGTCCCCAGGTGTCTCAGCGCGAGGACAAACAACACCAAGCTCAGGCCGTAGCCGAAGAAACCCACCGATGCGGCCTGCGCAATCGCGCCGGCTCTTGGCATTGCGTATCCAAGGCTCGCGGCTAACGACAAATTGACCGCGCCCGCAACGAGCCCCTTCAGAGCTGCAATGACTATTGGGTCGCTGGCCGAGACCTTGCGTGTCAGGTTGTTGTCGAGCGCCCAGCAAAGGCACGCGGCGGCGACCAGTAGTGCGCCACGTGAAACGCCGCCGATGTCTCCCGGCCCGACGGACAGTATGATGCCCCCTCCGAGAATCGCCGCCATGCCTGCCGCGATGCGACGGTCGAAATTCTCGCGAAAGAGAAACCATGCAAGCAGCGCCGTGAACGCTGATTCGAGGTTCAGTAACAATGAGGTCGTCGATGCGGCCGTCGCGGCCAGACCAAACATCAGCAGTACCGGACCAAGGATCCCCCCGACTACGATTGCCACCGCGAGCCAACCCCAATCTCGGTGCGACGGCAACGCAATGGCCGTCGCTTTCTGTCCAAAGGCAACGCGTACTGTGTGCACTGCAATGAGCCCCAGGCCGGATCCCGCATACAACAATCCCGCGAGGACGATTGGATGGACATCGTTCAGTATTGTTTTGGCAAATGGCGTGCTTGCGCCGAATAGTGCGGCAGCCGTCAGCCCGTACATCACTCCCCGATTCATGCTGTGTTGCCCGTTAGCTGACCTTCACAGTCATTTGATGTTATAGGGGCTAATGGAAATGTCTGTGCGCGTGACTGACACCGTCGTCATGCAGGTGCGGATGAGAGTGCAGTGGATGGAGGTACCCATAACGCTCTTCGTGGCGCCCGTACCTCCACAACGTCAACGAAACCGCCCAGGCCACCAGAAAAATACCAACGACCACGTAACCGAGAATCCCGAAATCAAGTCCGGTCATATAGTCACAAAAGGGCCCGTTGAGATCCAGCAGTCGAGTGAAAACCTGGAGCAACTCCACCGTTCCGATGGCGAGCGCAACGACGATCGACAGGCTGGTGATCGTGATGTTGTAGAAGATCTTCCGCAGCGGATTCACGAACGCCCAGTTGTAAGCCTTCGTCATCAATACACCATCGGTCGTGTCCATCGCGGACATGCCGGCTGCGAACAGGATTGGCAGCGATAGCACACCAGCAACCGGAAGATTCCCCGCGGATGCGCCGGCCGTCATAGCCAGAAGGCCAATTTCCGAAGCGGTATCGAACCCCAGGCCGAAAAGCACTCCGAGCGGATACATTTGCCAGCTGTGATTGATGAGACGCTTCAGACGCCCACCAAAGATACGGTTTATCAAGCCTCGTCGCGCAAGGAGCTCCTCCAGGTGGTCGTGGCTGTGCTTTCCGGTACTCGCTTGTCGCCATACCTTGAGGATGTCAAGCAGCACGATGAGATTGAGAATTCCGATCACCCACAGGAACGTGCCTGAGACGCCGGCGCCGATGATGCCGCCCATGTTTTGCCACGTCGGCAGTTCGTCCTTGACCAGCGTCGCCGCGACGATGATGCCGATCGCGAGTGCAAGCACGATCGTCGAATGACCCAGCGAAAAGAAGAAGCCGATTCCGAGCGGCCGCTTTCCCCTTTGCAGCATGTAGCGCACGGTATCGTCGACGGCGGCGATATGGTCCGCATCGAAGGCATGGCGCAGTCCGAACATGTAGGCGATGAAGCCCAGGCCCACCAGCGCGGGATGTTGCGCCGAGTAGTAAAGATAAAGCCCCCAGCCAACCACGTGCAGCAGCGCGATAACGCTGCACAGACCCGCCAGGCGTATCAATTCGCTGCGGGTGAACACGAGTACTGACGGCGTGGATTGCCGCGGGACAAGCGTTGATCCGGTAACCACCCGGTACGACGATCCCATCAATCCTCCAGCCCCTGACCAGCTTCGATTCAGCTAACGCGCCGTTCGCGAATCTACGCGATCACCTGGACTAACTCCTTCTTCAAGTATTTGGCCGCCATCTTCTCAAGCGGCAGAGGCTTGAGCTTCGACGCCTGTCCGGCACTTCCGAAAGCCTCAAAGCGCGCGATGCAGATGCCCTTCGCCGCGGCGGTAGCATCCTTGAACAGCTTGCGCGGATCGAACTCGCTCTTGTCCTTCGCGAGGGCCCGGCGGATCGCGCCGGTCATCGCAAGGCGAATGTCGGTGTCGATGTTCACCTTGCGAACACCATTGCGAATGCCCTCTTTGATCTCGTCGACAGGGACGCCGTAGGTCTCGTTGAGCGCGCCGCCGTATTCGCGGATGATCGCGAGCCATTCCTGCGGCACCGACGAGGAGCCGTGCATTACCAGGTGCGTATTCGGCAACCGGGTGTGGATTGCCCTGACACGGTCGATCGCGAGGATGTCGCCCGTGGGCTCGCGCGAGAACTTGTATGCGCCGTGCGACGTGCCGATCGCGATCGCCAGCGCGTCCACGCCCGTCTTCCGCACGAAGTCGGCCGCCTGCTCCGGATCGGTCAGCAGTTGATCGTGCGACAGCTTGTCTTCGGCGCCGACTCCGTCTTCGTCGCCCGCCATCCCCGATTCGAGCGAACCAAGGCAACCGAGCTCGCCCTCGACCGACACGCCGATTGCATGCGCCATCTCCGTCACTTTCCGCGTCACGTCGACGTTGTATTCGTAGCTGGATGGTGTCTTCATGTCCTCCTCGAGCGAGCCGTCCATCATCACGCTCGTGAACCCCGAGCGGATCGATGCCTGGCACACTGCGGGGCTCGCGCCGTGGTCCTGATGCATCACGATTGGGACGTGCGGCCACGTCTCCGCGGCCGCTTGCACCAGGTGACGCAGAAACGCTTCGCCCGCATACTTTCGTGCGCCCGCCGACGCCTGCAGAATGACCGGGGCGTCGAGCTCGTCCGCTGCCTGCATGATCGCGTGGATCTGCTCCATGTTGTTCACGTTGAATGCGGGCACGCCGTATCCATTCTCGGCCGCATGATCGAGCAACTGGCGCAACGACACCATTGCCATGACGTTCTCCGTTTCGTTTATCCGACGCGCGCTTCTGCGCGCTTTTGTAGACGAGAGCCTGCCTGACGCGCAAGGACGGCCTTCACCGCCTCGGCGACCCGTTCCGCGGTGAACCCGAAGTGGCGAAACAGCTCGCCGGCTGGCGCCGAATCGCCGAACCGATCGATGCCTAGGACTTCACCCGAGCGTCCGACGTACTTGCGCCAGAAATCCGTGACGCCGGCTTCGACCGCAACACACGGCAGCCCCGGTGGCAACACTCCTTCCTTGTAACTTTCGTCCTGGCGATCGAACACGTTGGTCGCCGGCATCGACACGACACGCACGGGAATCCCGCCTTTCGCAAGGAGTTTCTGTGCTTCGACCGCGAGTGACACCTCGGAACCGGTGGCAATAATCAGTGCGTATGGCGCACTGGCCGGCTCGACCAACACGTAGCCGCCGCGCCGGATATTTGCGAGCGCTTCCGACGATCGCGACTGAAACGGCACGTTTTGCCGGCTGAACAACAAGCTTGTCGGACCGTCTCGGCGTTCGATCGCGGCCGCCCACGCCACCACCGACTCCGCGGTATCACAAGGACGCCAGACATCCATGTTGGGCATGAGGCGCAACGTGGCCGCATGTTCGATCGGCTGGTGCGTGGGTCCGTCCTCGCCAAGTCCGATCGAGTCATGGGTGAACACGAAAATCGTGCCGATTCGCATCAGCGCCGCCATGCGCAGCGCGTTGCGACAGTAATCGGAAAATGTGAGAAACGTTCCACCGTACGCGATGAAGCCGCCGTGCAGCGTGATGCCATTCATGATTGCAGCCATGGCGAATTCGCGTACGCCGTAATAGAGATAGTTGCCGCCGCAGTCGCGCGAAATCGCCTTCGAGCCTGACCACAGCGTGAGGTTCGATCCGGCGAGGTCCGCAGAGCCGCCGACGAGTTCGGGCAAGCTCGGCGCCAACGCTTCGATGGTGTTTTGCGACGCCTTGCGAGTCGCGATCGTTTCCGCCTCGTCGTTCACCTTCGCGATCAGTTCGCGCACGCGGGCTTCGAAACTCTCCGGCAACTCACCGTTCATGCGCCTCTCGAGCTCGTGGGCCTCGCTAGGGTACCTGCGCGCGTATGCGGCGAACTTCCGTTGCCAGATCACCTCGGCCGCAGTGCCTTGGTCGCATGCGTCCCACGCGTCGTACAGGTGGGCCGGAATGTCGAATGGCGGATGGTCCCAGCCGATCGCTGCCCGCGTGGCGGCAATTTCTTTGTCGCCCAATGCCGCGCCATGCGCCTCGTGGGTCCCGGCTTTGTTGGGCGAGCCTTTCGCGATCACCGTCTTGCAGCAGATGAGTGAAGGCCGATCGGCGACCGCCTTGGCGGCCACGATCGCGCGATGCATCGCCTCGCTGTCGTGTCCGTCGATGTTGGGTAGCACATGCCAGCCGTAGCTCTCGAAACGTTTCGGCGTATCGTCGGTGAACCAGCCGTCAACGCGACCATCGATCGAAATGCCGTTGTCGTCGTAGAACGCGATGAGCTTGCCGAGTCCGAGCGTTCCTGCGAGCGAGCACGCCTCGTGCGAGATGCCCTCCATCATGCAGCCGTCGCCCAGGAACACGTACGTGTAGTGGTCGACGACGTCGAAGCCTTCGCGGTTGAATTCCGCGGCGAGCAGTTTCTCCGCGATCGCGAACCCGACGGCGTTGGAGATGCCCTGTCCGAGCGGACCGGTTGTGGTCTCGACACCCGGTGTCACGCCGAATTCCGGATGCCCCGGCGTTTTCGAGTGGAGTTGCCGAAACCGTTTCAACTCGTCGATCGACAGGTCGTAACCGGCCAAATGCAGCAACGCGTACTGCAACATCGAGCCGTGACCGTTCGAGAGCACGAAGCGGTCGCGGTCGGCCCACTTCGAGTTCGCCGGGTTGTGGCGTAGATGCCGGCGCCACAACACTTCGGCGATCTCCGCCATGCCCATCGGCATTCCGGGATGGCCGGAATTCGCTTTCTGCACCGCATCCATCGCAAGAGCCCTGAGCACATTCACTGCGTCGCGCTGCGTGATTGCAGTCGTTGGTGGTTCGGCGAGTTCGATGTTCATGTTGGCTACCTCTCCAATGCATGCTTGCGACGCTCCATCAGGCGCCAGATCATCGGTGTGAAAATGAGCTGCATCGCGAGATCCATCTTGCCACCGGGACACACAATGGTGTTCGCCCGCGACATGAACGAACCGTCCAGCATCGACAGCAGGTAAGGAAAGTCGATGCCGCGCGGATTGGCGAAGCGGATCACCAGCATCGACTCGTCCGGCGTCGGGATGAAGCGGGCGATGAACGGGTTGGAGGTATCGACGACCGGCACGCGCTGGAAGTTGACGTGCGTGTGCGTGAACTGTGGACAGATGTAATGCACGTAGTCATGCATCCGCCGCAAGATCGTGTCAGTCACCGCTTCGGTGGAATAACCTCGCATTGCTTTGTCGCGATGCAGTTTCTGGATCCACTCGAGATTGATGACAGGCACGACTCCGATCAGCAGATCGACATGCTGCGCAACATTGACCTTGTCGGTGACGACGGCGCCGTGCAAACCTTCGTAGAACATCACGTCGGTGTTCTCCGGAATTTGTTCCCACGGCGTAAAAGTGCCCGGCTCCTTCCCGAGGGGGCGGGCCTCCTCTACGTCATGCAGGTATTTGCGCCGTCGGCCTTGTCCGGTCTCGCCGTAGGCGCGAAACAGCTCCGCCAATTCCTCGAACAAGTTCGCTTCCGGGCCGAAGTGGCTGAAGTCGTGGTTGCCGCGCTCAACCTCCTCGGCCATCTTTTGCTTCATTTGCGCGCGGTCGTAACGGTGAAAACTGTCGCCCTCGAGGAACGCGGCGGTCACGCCCTCCCGGCGAAAGATCTGCTCGAACGTGCGCATCACCGACGTCGTGCCGGCGCCGGACGACCCGGTGATCGCGATGATCGGGTGCTTGACGGACATGGGCCCTCTCCCTGATCAGATCGCGGCGCGGAACAAGCCGCGCATACTGAAGAGCGGCGCGTCGTACTCCCGCACGTTGTGGTCGCGGTGATGTTGATCGAGGCGCTCGACCTCCGGGCGCGACCCGAAGATGAGCGCGATGCGTTGGTGCAACTCATTGGGCACGATATCGAGCACCCGTTCCCGCCCCGTGCTCGCGCGCCCGTCGGCTTGTTCGACGATAAATGCGATCGGATTTGCTTCGTAGAGCAAACGCAGCCTCCCCGCCATCACAGGGTCCTTCGTGTCGCGTGGATACATGAACACGCCGCCACGCATCAGAATGCGATGCGTCTCCGCGACCAGCGAGGCGATCCAGCGCATGTTGAAATCCTTCCCGCGCGGGCCCGCCTTCCCGGCAAGGCACTCGTCGACATAACGTTTCACCGCCGGCTCCCAAAAGCGGCTGTTCGACGCGTTGATCGCGAACTCGCTGGTCGCGTGCGGAATCTTCAGATTCGGATGCGTGAGAATGAACTCGCCAAGGAGAGGGTCGAGCGTGAACGCGTGTGCGCCGGTACCGACAGTGAGCACGAGCATGGTGGATGGACCGTAGACCGCGTAGCCCGCGCAGACTTGGCGACTGCCCGGCTGCAGGAAATCGCCGACGACGGCGTCGATGCCCGGATTTGGCGCGCGCAGAATCGAGAAGATGCTGCCGACCGACACGTCGACATCGATGTTCGAGGAGCCGTCAAGCGGGTCGAACACAAGCACATACCCGCCCTTCGGGTACTGCGCCGGTATCACGTACGGCGCTTCCATCTCCTCGGATACCATCCCGGCAAGATGTCCGCCCCATTCGTTGCAACGTAGAAACAGATCGTTCGCCACCACATCAAGTTTCTTCTGGGTTTCTCCGTGGACGTTGGTGGTCGTAGCGCTGCCAAGTGCACCGCCGAGCGCACCGTGGCCAACCACGCGGGAAATCGCTTTGCACGCGAGCGCGACATCAAGGATAAGCGCGTTCAACTCGCCGCTCGCGCCCGGATGGCGGCGGCGCTCCTCGATCAGGTATTGGGTGAGCGTTGTGCGACCGGCGAGCATGGCGAGCTCCTTCAAGCCTCGACGTTCGCAAAGCGTGGCTCGGCCGGCAGCGCGACGAGCTCGGCGATACTGCCGATGATCCAGTCCGGACAGGCTTCAGCGAGACGGTTGCGCTCGGTGTATCCGTAGTCGACCGCAGCGACCGGACATCCTGCTGCATGCGCTGCGGCGATGTCCGCGGCAGAATCGCCGACGTAGAGCATCTCGCTCGGCGCGACTTGAAGGCGCGCGCTGGCCGCAAGCAGAAGGTCCGGCTTAGGCTTGCGCTCCTCGGCACGATCGGCGCAGAGCGCGAAGGCGAAGAAGTTCGTCAGCTTCGCGGCGTCCAGCAGCGGAGATGTGAATGCGCTGTGCTTGTTCGTCACGCAACACAGTCGTTTTCCGCGAGCGCCGAGCGCCTGCAAAGTCGTTAAGACCGTGGGATAGACGCGGCTGCGATCGAACAGCCGCGTCGCATACAGCTGCCGGAATTGGGTACGCGCGGCCGCAAGCACCGCGGGACCCGTAACGCGATCGATGCTCTCGATCAGCACGCCCTCGACCAGCTTGTCGATCCCGTCGCCGATCAGCGCCTCGATCTGTCGCTTCGCGAGCGGCGGATACCCGAGGGACTCCAACATCGCATTGGCCGCCAACGCGAGATCGGGCGCGGTGTCGACGAGCGTGCCATCGAGGTCGAACGCTACGACGCGAATACGTTCAAGGAGACTCGGCATGCGCTTCCTCCACTGCGCGCGCGATGGCGGTATGCATGTCCGCGATCGTGTGTTTGTAGTCATTCGAGCCGAAGATCGCCGAGCCCGCCACAAACGTATCGGCACCGGCACGGGCAATCGCTGCAATGTTCTCCAGCTTCACGCCACCGTCCACTTCAAGCCAGATTTCTCGCGCGGTACGGTCGATGCGACGTCTCGCCTGAGCGAGCTTGTCGAGCGCGTGCGGCATGAACGGCTGCCCTCCGAAACCGGGATTCACCGACATGATCAGCACAAGATCGAGCTTGTCGAGCACATGGTCGAGCCATTGCAGAGGCGTCGCCGGATTGAACGCGAGTCCGGCGCTGCAGCCGCAGTCGTGGATCAAGCCAATCGTGCGGTCGACGTGCTGCGACGCCTCGGGGTGGAACGTGATGATATTCGCACCGGCCTTGGCAAAGTCGGCGACGATCGGATCTACCGGCGTCACCATCAGGTGCACGTCGATCGGGACCTTTACCAGCGGACGAATCGCCGCGCACACCATCGGACCGATCGTCAGATTGGGCACGTAATGGTTGTCCATCACGTCGAAATGGATCAGATCGGCGCCGGCCGCCACCACACTCTTCACCTCCGTGCCGAGGCACGCGAAATCGGCCGACAGAATGCTCGGTGCAATGCGCGCCTTCATAGCGCGGCCGCTTCCGAGCTGGAGTCGCGCGTCGCCTTCTCGTGAAGCGAGCGAAGCTCACAAAACCCGAGCCACGGCCCACCCACCCGCGCGGCTTGCGCGGGCGGCAATGGATGGTCGGCGTCCCCGAGATACGAAAGCTGCAGGTCAGCGTCCGTAAAATCGTCGCCTTCGGTCCACTGCGAAGTGGTGACCACCGTGAAGAGCCCCGCCGCTTTCGCGGCGTATAACCCATTCCGCGAGTCCTCGAAGGCCACGCATTGGTCGGCCGGCAGTCCCAGTGTTGAAAGTGCGCGTTCGTAGATATCCGGTGCTGGCTTCTTCTGTTCCACGAGGTCGCCGCATGCGATCGTGTGGAACTGCCGCAGGCTGCCTCTCCCCAAATGGCGCGTCAGAAGCGCATCGACGTTCGCGGCCGTGGTCGTCGAAGCGACGGCGAGCCACACACCTGCCTCCTGCGCTTCGGCGAGCAACCGGGCCACGCCGGGCCGTAGTGGGCAGCGTCCGTCGGCAATCAGTTGCGTGTAGAGCGCGGTCTTCTCGCGATGGATCGAAGGCACCAGTTGGCACAGCCGCGCCCGCTCAGCGAGAGGCACCGCCAGCGTACCGATGTAGTGGTTGATGCGCTCCTTGCCACCGGAGATCTTGAGCAACTCGCGATAGAGAGGCTTCGTCCATTCCCATTTCAGATCGAAGCGCAGGAACGTGTAGTTGAATGCCTGGCGGTGCGTTTCCTCGGTGTCGGCAAGTGTCCCGTCGACGTCGAAGATCAGGGCCTCGAGACTCATCGTGTGTCTCCATCGGCGAACACGCGGCTCGCCAGCAGATCGGCCGCAGCAATCGTGGTGAGCGATTCATCGCTGGTGGCCGCGTCGGGATGCGAATACAACCGGTAAGCGTGCCGCAGTCGGGCGCGATCGATGGCATTGCGCACGCTGCGCGCGTTAGCGAAGTGCGGCTGCGCCATGCGCCGCGTAAGGTAATCGTCGAATACGATCTTCGCCTCGTCGTCGAAGCGATAGTGCATGGCGTCGAGCATGCGCTGCGCGATCAGTGCCAACTCATCCGCCTGGTAATCCGGAAAATCGATGTGATGCGCGATGCGCGACGACATGCCGGGATTGCTCTCGAAGAAACGCGCCATCCGATCCTTGTAGCCGGCGAGTATCACGACCAGATCGTCGCGATGGTTCTCCATCACTTGCAGCAGGATCTCGATCGCCTCCTGTCCGTAGTCGCGCTCGTTCTCCGGCCGATAGAGGTAATACGCTTCGTCGATGAACAACACGCCGCCCATCGCCTTCTTCAGGACTTCCTTCGTCTTCGGCGCCGTGTGACCGATGTATTGACCGACCAAATCATCGCGCGTGACGGCGACCAGGTGGCCTTTGCGGATGTACCCCAAGCGATGCAGGATCGTGGCCATCCGCATCGCGACGGTCGTCTTGCCGGTGCCTGGGTTGCCGGTGAAGCACATGTGCAGGCTCGGCCCTCCCGCGGAAAACCCGCGCTCGCGTCGCAGCCGATCGACGAGCAGCAATGCGGCGATCTCGCGAATGCGCGTCTTGACCGGTGCAAGCCCGATCAGATCGCGATCGAGCTCGCCCAATAGCTCGTTGACGCCGGTGTCGGCCAGCGCCGAGGCCAAACTGCCGTTTGCGCCGTGGGTGAGCGAATGACTTGCACCCCCGTTCACTGGCGGTGACGCGGTCGATTCACAAGTGGCGTTGATGGCCATTGCGCTTGCTACGAATCGTTAGTCTTGGGCAGGAACACGTCGGTCCGATCAATACCGCGCGCCCTCGGGCTTCGCCGCAACGGCGTAACTCTCGATGGTGTAGCGCACTGTGCGGCCCGGCTCTTCTTGGCGCACCAACCGAAACCCGGGCTCATTCGCGGGTCGGTTCACGATGAAAGCAAGCGTGATCGATTCGACGCCGTGCGTGGAGTCGAACGCCGTGACGCGAACGTAGTACTGCGGAAATGTCTTCCGGCAGGCCGCGAGCTCCTGGATGATGCCGGCCGCGTCGCGAAGATCGAACATCGGCGCGCCGTACATTTCCCAGAACGTGTTGCGCGGATGCGGGTCGTCGGTGTATTCGATCGCGACCGCCCAGCCCTTGTCGAGGCAATACTCAATTTGCCGCTTGATCTGCTCATCGGTCAGCTCCGGAAGAAAGGAAAAGGTTCCTTGGGTCACACGCATGATGTCCTCGTACTCGTTCGCTGAAGATTCAGGCGACCGACGCCGTCGGTACAAAATCGGACGTGTCCGTCGACGTATAGTTGAAGCTGACTTTGCCCCACGTATCGAGCGCGGCGCGCAGCGGCTGGCAGCTCTTCGCGGCGGTCCGCAAAATCTCCAGGCCTTCGTTGCGGATGTCGCGTCCTTCGTTACGCGCCAGCACCATCGTCTCGAGCGCAACGCGATTGGCCTCGGCGCCGGCCTGGATGCCCATTGGGTGGCCGATGGTGCCGCCGCCGAACTGCAGCACGACGTCATCGCCAAAGAGATCGAGCAACTGGTGCATCTGCGCCGCGTGAATGCCGCCGGACGCGACCGGCATCACCTTGCGCAATGCGCCCCAGTCCTGTTCGAAGAAGATGCCGCGCGGTAGATCGATCTCAGTCTTCGCGTCGCGGCAGATGTTGTAGTAGCCCTGGACCGTCATCGGATCCCCTTCGAGCTTGCCCACAGCCGTGCCCGCATGCAGGTGATCGACGCCCGCCAAGCGGAGCCACTTGGCGACGACCCGGAAGGAGACACCGTGCGATTTCTGGCGCGTATACGTGCCATGTCCCGCGCGGTGCATGTGCAGGATCATGTCGTTCTCGCGGGCCCAGTTCGAGATCGATTGAATCGCCGTCCAACCGATGATCAAATCCACCATCATCACGACCGACCCGAGTTCTCTCGCGAGCTCCGCGCGGCGATACATCTCCTCCATCGTGCCTGCGGTGATGTTGAGATAGTGACCCTTGACCTCGCCGCTCGCCGCCGACGCGCGGTACACACCTTCCATGCAATAGAGAAAGCGATCGCGCCAATGCATGAACGGCTGCGAGTTGATGTTCTCGTCGTCCTTGGTGAAATCGAGCCCGCCCTTGAGCGCTTCGTAGACGACACGTCCGTAGTTGCGCCCGGACAACCCAAGTTTCGGTTTGACGGTGGCGCCCAGCAGCGGCCGGCCGTATTTGTCGAGGCGTTCCCGCTCAACAATGATGCCGGTCGGTGGACCGCGAAAAGTTTTTACGTACGCAACCGGCAGACGCATGTCCTCGAGACGCGCCGCTTTGAGCGGCTTGAAGCTGAACACATTGCCGATGATGGATGCGGTGAGGTTGGCGATCGAGCCCTCCTCGAACAGCGAAAGGTCGTATGCGACATAGCAGAAATACTGTCCGGACTGGTTCGGAACCGGCTCGACCCTGTAGGCCTTGGCCCGATACATGTCGCAGGCCGTCAAGCGATCCGTCCACACGACGGTCCATGTAGCGGTCGACGATTCGCCGGCAACGGCCGCGGCGGCCTCGACGGGATCGACCCCTTCCTGCGGCGTGATCCGGAACAGCGCGAGCAGATCCGTTTCCTTCGGCTCGTAATCGCCGTCCCAGTAGCCCATCTGCGCGTACTTGAGAACGCCGGCAGAGTAGCGGCGCTTGGCATCGGTGATCTGTATGTTTTCCACCGCACCCATAGGGTTCTCCTTGACTCGCCTGCGGCATGCACGACGAACGTTTTGTACAGGAGCGAGTCTGGGCACGCCAATTCATCAGGTCAAATCACATTTTATGAACGTATAATAAGTCTATCCTTATATCTTGCGGAGCAGCCGTGCGACCGTACACATTGCGGCAACTCGAAACGTTCCTGGCCGTCGCGCAAGAAACGAGCGTCTCGCGTGCGGCAGAGCGCTTGCACGTGACTCAGCCCGCGGTGTCGATGCAATTGCGTCAGCTCGAGCAGGCGCTTGGATCGCCGCTGCTCGAACCGTCCGGGCGCGGTATCGCGCTAACGGGCGCAGGGACGGAGTTGCGCGAGTACGCGCAGCGGGTGGTCTTCCAACTCACCGAGCTCGACAATGTGATGGCCGAGCGCCGCGGCGCCTCGCGCGGGCGCATTGAGCTCGCGATAGTGACCACCGCAAAGTACTTTGTGCCGATGCTGTTAGTGCGATTCCGTAAGAAGTTTCCAAAAATCGAGATCGGGCTGCGCGTGCACAACCGCGAGGCGATCCTGCAGCTTCTCGCCAGGAACGAAGTCGATCTGATCATGATGGGTCGCGTCCCCGATGAGATAGAGTGCATCGCAGCGCCGTTCGCCACCAATCCTCTTGGCATTGTCAGCGCGGCCGACCACCCGCTTTCGCGTCGTCGCAACATCGACTTGCGTGCGCTCAAAGACCAACAGTTTGTCGTGCGCGAGATAGGATCGGGCACCCGCTTGGCAATGGAACGCGTTTTTGCCAAGCATCGAATCAAGCCGCGGATCATCATGGAAATTCCGAGCAACGAAACGATCAAGCAAGCGGTGATGGCCGGGATGGGCCTGTCGTTTCTGTCGTTGCGCACGGCGCGCCAGGAGATCGCCGCCGGTCATCTGGTACTGCTGGATATCAAGGGACTCCCTTTGATACGCCACTGGTACATCACGCGGCTGAAGACCAAGCGAGTCTCACCGGCCGCGGCTGAGTTCGAGCGCTTCTTGCTGGAGGAAGGCGGTGCGCTTGTAGATGCCTGGTCGTGACGATTGGCGGCATCCTCGGTCCTTTCTAACGAACTTCCGGTAGACAGATCGGTCTACCTTGACTATGGCTGCAGTCCATCCCAGACACCTGTTGCCGTCGGCACGCGAGCGCATAGACCATATCGCGTATGAGCTCTTTTCGCGCCACGGTGTTCGCAGCGTCGGAGTAGACGTCGTTGTAGCTCGCTCCGGCGTGGCGAAGAAGACGCTCTATTCGCATTACCCTTCGAAGGAGAAGCTTGCGCTCGCGTTCCTCCAGCGACGCGAGGAGCTATGGACGCGAACATGGCTGCAGGAAGGTGTGAAGCGCCGTGCGCGAAGGCCCGCTGATCGGTTGCTTGCCATCTTCGATGTCTTCGACAGTTGGTTTCGCCGGTCCGACTTCGAAGGTTGCGCATTTATAAAGGTGCTGCTTGAGCACGATGACCCGGCACATCCGATTCGTCGATCGACGGAAGGCCACATCCGAACGGTTCGCGATTTCGTCAGGGAATTGGCTGAAGAGGCTCGTCTGCCCGACCCGGAAGGGTTCGCGCGGCAATGGCAAATCGTGATGATCGGCAGCATCATCGCCGCCTATGCGGGCGATCGTGACGCTGCGCGCCGCGCAAAGAAGCTGGGGATTCTGTTGCTCGCCGACGCGCGTATTCGTTCGCGGGGTCGCGCTCAAATATGAGAAGTCTCGCCATCGAGAATACGATGCTCGCCGCCCTATTCGAGAGCCAGCGCCGCATACTCGACCGGATTGCCAGCGGCGCACCACTTCAGCAGACGCTTGAGACGCTGGTGGTGCTGATCGAGGAACAGGCCGGCGACATGCGCTGCGCGGTGCTACTCGCGGACTCAGAGCAACAGCGACTCCGGTTCGTAGCGGCACCGAACATTCCGGAAGACTACAAGCGCGGCATTGAGCCGTACCTCCGCATCGCACCGGATATGGGATCTTGCGGAACCGCCGCGTTCCTGCGCCAGCCCGTGTATACCCGGGATACTGCGACCGATCCATTATGGGAGAACTGCAATGAAATCGCGGTGCGTAACGGGTTACGTGCGATCTGGTCGACGCCGATTCTGTCCGACGTGAACGGTGTTCTCGGCACCTTCGCCATGTATTACGGCGAGCCGCGTTTTCCTGCGGAGGAGCATATTCAACTGATCAACATGGCCACCCAAATGGCGCGCGTCGCCATCGAGGGAAAGTGCGAGGACGAAATACTGCGCACGGCATTCGTCGACGCTCCGAGTGGCATGTTCATCACCGATTTAGCGGGCAATGTGGTCAGGGCAAACCGGGCTTTCGCTGAACTGCTGGGCTACACGCCAACTGAATTGCGTGGCAAGAGAATCACCGACATCATTCACGAAGAAGACAACGACGCACTAACCGAAGAACTGCTCTCGCTTGGTCAAGAGGAGATTGCGAGCGCCAGAAGTTATCGCAGTCGGGACGGCCGGATCCTGTGGGCGCGCGGGCGTGCGGCGCTGCTGCGGGATGCGGCAAAAGCACCACGCTACGTGCTCACTTATGTCGACAAGATGACTGAGACCGGGAACGACCTGCTTGAGCGCCTGAGCCGGCGTGAGCGAGAAGTTTTGAAACTCGTCATCGACGGCCGCACGAGCAAGGACATTGCCGCTCGCCTTGGCATCTCGGCGGCGAGCGTTGACACGTACCGCAGCCGCATTATGTTCAAGTTGGACATCAAAGATGTCCCGGGTCTCGTTCGATTTGCGATCCGGCACGGCATCGCGAGCGTCTAGCGCTCTCGCGTACAGATTCCACTACAGCGCCGCCCGCGAAGCCGGGGTCGCGCAGTACGCATTTCATGACAGACACGGGTAGCGAGCCTCGCTATCGTCCGCCTGCCTTGATAGGGAAGCAGGCAATGCGAGTCAATCCGAAATGGAAGAAGGGCGCGGGATTTCAGACGCTGCGCGGTCGCGTGCTCGCAGTAACTGACACGCCGAGGCGGCGCTAAAAAGAGCCCAGGCCTCCGGCGAGCGGATCGTGTTCTACGAGCCGGAGATGAACGCCGGCGTCGCGGAGACGCTGATGCTGGAGAACCGCCTGCACCGCGCAATCGAGCAGCAGCAGTTCATCCTGCATTACCAGCCCAAGATCGAATCGGCCACGGGCCGAGTCGTTGGAATGGAGGCCTTGCTTCGCTGGCAGGACCCGGATTGTGGCCTTGTGTCGCCGGCTGAATTCATTCCCATTCTCGAAGAAACCGGCATGATGCTCGAGGTCGGCACATGGGCGATGCGCCAGGCACTCACCGAATCGCGCGCGTGGCGCCCGATGCACGGCGGACCATTGCGGATTGCTGTCAACGTTTCCCCGGTCCAGCTCGAGCAGCGCGACTTCGTGGACTCGGTGCGGCGTGCGATCGACGGTTTGGACATTGAGGGATCTCCGCTCGAACTCGAGATCACCGAGAGCACGGTCATGGACGACGTCGATGAAAACATAAGCAAGCTGGCGGCGATCCGCGACATGGGCGTGAATATTGTCATGTCCGATTTCGGCGCCGGCCATTCATCACTCCCCCACCTCGCGGACCTGCCGGTCAACGCACTCAAAATCGACCGTTCCTTCTTTGCCACCGTAACGACCAAGTCCCACAGCATGACGCTGGTCTCCACCATCATCTCGCTCGCTCACGCGCTCACGGTCATCGCTGAGGGCGTCGACTCCGCGGACCAAGCGAAGCTGCTGCGCCTGCTCAAGTGCGATGAGATGCAGGGTAACTTGTTCAGCAAGCCCCTGTCGGCGGATGGCGTCGCGAAGTTCCTGCAGCGCGCGAGTGTTCCCCGTTAGTGTCGGCTCCAAATCACCATCGGACGACCAACGGCGGGGCGAATACTAAACAACGGGATCGCGCTGCCGGTCGGAATTTGCGCTGCAGTGCAGCATGAAAAATATTTTCGGCGACCCTTGCAATGTTTAGTAAATAGTAGAACACTAAACACGTTTCACGAAACACGCCGGGGTCCCAAATCCGGCTTAGGACACGTTGGCCGCAGCACCGAAATCGCTGGGCCGGCATGGCGATCCACATCACTAGGAGGTGGTCATGAAGAGACCCGTTGCATGTGCCAGCGCGATCGCCGTTGCGGCGATGCTGGCTTTCGCGTCCGCTGCGCAGGCGCAAACCAAGACGATCACGCTTTGCTGGGCCGCGTGGGATCCGGCCAACGCACTCGTGGAGCTGTCGAAGGACTTCACGACGAAGACCGGCATCCAGATGAAATTCGAATTCGTTCCATGGCCGAATTTTGCAGACCGGTTTTTGAACGAGCTCAATTCCAAAGGCAAGTTATGCGATCTCATGATCGGCGACAGCCAATGGATCGGCGGTGCGGCGGAGAACGGACAGTACGTGAAGCTGAACGACTTCTTCGCCAAGGAAGGCATCAAGATGAGCGACTTCATGCCGGCGACGGTCGTGGGTTACTCCGAGTGGCCGAAGCACACACCGAACTATTGGGCGTTGCCTGCGATGGGCGACTCCGTCGGCTGGACGTATCGCAAGGACTGGTTCAATCGACCCGAGATCAAGAGCGAATTCAAGACGAAATACAAGCGCGACTTGGCGCCGCCCAAGACCTGGGATGAATTCAAGCAGGTCGCCGAGTTCTTCCAGAACCGGACGATCGATGGCAAGAAAGTCTACGGTGCCTACATCTTCACCGAGCGCGGCTCGGAAGGCATCACGATGGGCGTGACCAACGTGCTCTATCCCTACGGCTTCAAGTACGACGATCCGAAAAAGCCGTACGTAATGGACGGCTTTGTCAACTCCGCCGATTCAGTGAAGGGATTGGAGTTCTACAAGTCGCTCTACAAGTGCTGCACGTCGCCCGGACTGACCAACGCTTACATGCAGGAAGGACTCGACGCGTTCAAGTCCGGCCAGGTCGCGATGATGATGAACTGGTTCGCGTTTTTCCCGGGTCTGTACAAGGATCCGAATGTCGGCGGCGACAAGATCGGCTTCTTCATCAACCCCTCGGAAAAGACCAAGGGCGTACAGCTCGGCGGCCAAGGCATTTCCGTTGTCGCGGCGTCACCGAATCGCAACGAGGCGCTGCAGTACATCAAGTGGTTCGCCACGCCGGAAGTGCAGAAGAAATGGTGGTCACTCGGCGGCTACTCGTGCCTGAAGTCGGTGCTGCAGGATCCCGGTTTCGTGAAGAGCGCGCCGTTCGCCAAGGAATTTCTGGAATCGATGGACATGGTGGACGATTTCTGGGCAGAACCGTCGTACGCCCAGTTGCTGCTGGCCATGCAGAAGCGTGTGCACGACTACGTCGTCGCCGACAAGGGCACCGCTAAGGAAGCGCTAGACCTCCTTGTGGCCGACTGGACGAAGGTCTTCAAGGAGGAAGGCAAGCTGAAATAATCCGGATAACCGCCTGGATGATTCGACCCCCCGGGGCGCGCCAACCTCGGGGACCGCGGCGGCTCTGTCTATGATGCGTCGATGATGAATGCCCTTGACCCGCACGCCGTTCTCGACAAGGCGGTGGAAGCCACGCCCGCACCGCTGGCGCGACGCATCCGCGGCCTATCCGATCGGGCGATCGCGTGGCTCTTCATTGCGCCGACCATCGCTTTGTTGCTGGCAATCAACATCTTCCCCTTGCTGTGGACGATCCGCCTTTCGTTCACCAACTTCCGCGCCAACCGGCCGAACGCGACCGTCGCCGGCGTCGGCATCGACAATTACGTGTCGGTACTCACCGATCCGGATGTCTGGGCCGCGATGCAAGCGACGGCGCATTTTCTGTTCTGGACGATTCTGCTGCAGACGATGCTGGGCTTCACGCTCGCCTATCTCATCGACCGGCGCTTTCGCGGACACGGCTTCTGGACGACGGTCATCTTGATCCCGATGATGCTGTCGCCGGCGGTCGTCGGCAACTTCTGGGCCTTTCTCTATCAGCCGCAGATCGGGCTGTTCAATTACGTCGTTTCGTTCTTTTCCGGTATTCCGCCGTCGTCGTTCGAGATGATCGGCTCGGTCAAGTTGGCACCGTGGTCGATCATCATCGTCGACACGTGGATGTGGACGCCGTACGTCATGCTCATTTGTCTCGCGGGATTGCGCTCGATTCCCAATTACATCTACGAAGCCGCCGAGGTCGACCGCGCGTCACGTTGGCGACAGTTCTGGTCGATCACGCTGCCGATGGCGCTGCCGTTCATCATGCTCGCCGTGCTGTTCCGCGGCATTGAAAACTTCAAGATGTTCGACATGGTCAACCTGTTGACATCGGGTGGACCCGGATCGACGACCGAGCTGGCGTCGATCACGCTCAAGCGCGAGGCGTTCGAAAAGTGGCGGACCGGCTATTCGTCCGCCTTCGCCATCGTCCTTTTCGTCACGGTGTTCGGCCTGGCCAACATCTACGTCAAGGCGCTCAACCGCGTGAAGAACCGCTAGATCCGTACATGACCAGCCATGCCCATTCGGTGGTCCAGCCCTCGCCGCTTTCGCAGCGCATCGCGGGCGTGATCGTCGTCTTGTACGCGGTGATCACGATGGTGCCGCTCGCCTGGATTTTTCTCACGGGCTTCAAATCGGGACCGGATTCGATCGCCTATCCGCCCAAGGTCTTGTTTACGCCGTCGGCCGAAGGCTACTGCAATCTCTTCACGACGCGCTCGCGACAATCGCCGGAGTACATCGCACAGTTGCCGCCGACGTCTGGTATCTGCGATGCGTTCGCGCGCACGAGCAACATGGTCGTGGTCGGCGCGTCGAATTTCGTGCCGCGCTTCGTCAATTCGCTAATCATCGCGTTCGGCTCGACGGCGCTGTCGGTCGTGCTCGGGGTCACCGCGGCGTATGCATTTTCTCGTTTCAAGGTCCCGGCCAAAGACGACCTGCTGTTCTTCATTCTGTCGACACGGATGATGCCGCCGATCGCAGTGGCCATTCCCATCTATCTCATGTATCGCGATGTCGGGCTCTCGGATACGCGCCTCGGAATGATCCTCTTGTACACGGCGGTGAATGTATCGCTCGCCGTCTGGCTGCTGAAAGGATTCATCGACGAGATCCCGCGCGAATACGAAGAAGCTGCGCTGGTCGACGGTTACACGCGGCTGCAGGCATTCTTGAAAGTCGTGCTGCCGCAGGCGACCACCGGCATCGTTGCAACGGCGATCTTCTGTCTCATTTTCGCGTGGAACGAATATGCATTCGCGGTGCTGTTGACCTCCGGCGAGGCGCAGACCGCGCCGCCGTTCATCCCGATCATCATCGGCGAGGGTGGGCAGGACTGGCCCGCGGTCGCGGCCGGCTCGACGCTGTTCCTGCTGCCGATCCTCGTGTTTACCGTGCTGTTGCGCAAGCATCTGCTGCGCGGGATCACGTTCGGGGCGCTGCGCAAATGAGTTCGGACATGCAGCCCGTGCAACGACACTGGCCAAGTTCGCTGCGCCGTGGACCGATGGAAATGGCGGCCACAGCGGTGATCGCGATAGGCGTTTTGATGTTGCTGCAGCCTTTCTCGCTAACGCTCTACACCTGGTCGTTCGTCACGACGCTCGCCGGGACCGCGTTGTTCATGGTCGTGTCGAAATTCCCGGACTAGGGCCTAAGACGATGGCCGAGATTCGCATCGAGCATCTGCACAAAGCGTTCGGCGACTTCGCCGCCGTGCGCGACTCGACGTTTTCCGTGCGCGACGGCGACTTCTTCTGTCTGCTGGGCCCGTCGGGCTGCGGCAAGACGACGACACTGAGGATGATCGCCGGCCTCGAGTTGCCCACGTCGGGACGCATTCTGCTGGGCGACGAGGACGTGACGTTCAAGCGCGCGTCGCAGCGCGACATCGCATTCGTGTTCCAGCTTTTCGCGCTCTATCCGCACATGAATGTCCGCGCCAACATCGCCTATCCGCTCCGATCGCAAGGCATGTTGCGCCATGATGTGCAAACGCGTGTCGAAGAGGCAGCACGGATTCTGCGCATCCAACATCTGCTCGACCGCTCCGTATCGGGACTTTCGAGCGGTGATCGCCAACGCGTGGCGCTGGGCCGTGCGATCGTTCGCGAGCCGATGGCATTTCTGCTGGACGAGCCGCTTGGCGCGCTCGACACCGAATTCCGCGAAGTGATGTGCGGCGAATTGCGGGCGCTGCACGACCGCCTGAAAGCGACCACCGTATACGTCACGCACGACCAGCTCGAGGCGATGGCGATGGCGGACACGATCGCGCTCATGAACCGCGGCGTGATCGAGCAACTCGGAACGCCACAGGATATCTACGATCGACCGGCGTCGATGTTCGTTGCGGATTTCATCGGGTCGCCGCCGATGAGCTTTCTTCCATTTCGTGGGAGCGTCGTGCCGGGCGATCGCAGCGTGCGCGTCGACAGCGTCGACATCGCGCTGCCGGAGGTACGCGAGGGTAGCGCGGACACCGAACTGGTGCTCGGCGTACGGCCGGAACATATCGAACTGTCCGACGATGCGCCGCTTCGCGCCGAAGTCGTCGACGCCGAGTACATGGGCACGACGCAGATAGTCACGCTGAATACCGCAACCGGTACCAGCATGAAAGCCCGAATTCAGGCGCATATCCACGTGCGTCCGGGCGAGAGCACAGGGCTCAAATTTCGCCCTGGCCAATTATCGCTGTTCGACGGTGTGTCCGGTCGCGCGCTCCGCACGGCATTGCATGACGGTGATGCGCATGGCTGAACTTGTCATGGAAGGCGTCACCAAACGCTTCGGTGCAACCGTCGCGATCGCGGATTTGACGCTCACGGTCGGTGACGGCGAATTTCTCGTGTTGCTGGGACCGACCGGCGCCGGTAAAACAACAACCTTACGTTTGGTGGCCGGCCTCGAAGGGCCCGATGTCGGCCGCGTGCTGCTCGCCGGGCGCGATGTGACGCCCGAACCTCCCGCAGCGCGCGACACGACGTTCGTGTTCCAACAGTACTCGCTTTATCCGCACCTCACCGTCTACGACAACCTCGCGTTTCCGCTGCGCTCGCCGGCGCGCAGGGTCCCCGAGGGGAAAATTCGCACGCGAGTCTTGGAGATCGCCCAACTGCTGCACATCGAGGACAAGCTCGCCAATCGCGCGACGCAACTCTCGGGTGGACAGATGCAGCGGGTCGCGATCGGCCGCGCGCTGGTTCGGCGCCCATCGATCTATCTGATGGACGAGCCGCTGTCGTCGCTGGACGCGAAGCTGCGTGCCGAGATGCGCGTTGAGCTGAAGCGCATTCACCGCGAGCTTGGCGCAACGATTCTTTACGTCACGCACGACCAGACCGAGGCGATGACAATGGCCACGCATATCGGCGTGCTCGATCAGGGCCGTCTGGTGCAAATCGGCAGCCCGCGCGAGATCTACGCCGATCCGATCAACACCTATGTGGCGATGCGGTTGGGCAGTCCTGCCATCAATCTCGTGCCTCGTCGGCTTTACCCCAATGTCGAAGCGCCGGCGGCCGCGGAGACGATCGGCGTGCGCACCGAGCACGTGCGCATCCGCAAGAGCGCAAATGGCGGTGCCGTCGGTCGCGTGAAGTGGATCGAGCACCTCGGCGATCAAAACCATTTGCATGTGACGATTGCCGACACGGACGTGGTGACTCTCTGCGACCGCGACGCCGGAGTCGTCGTTGGCGATGCGGTCGATGTCGAGTTGACCGCGCCGTTATTTTTCGCCGCAAATGGCGAACGCGTTCGCGCGAACTGAGAACCACGGATGGACCCGACTGTGCAACGCAGGCTCATCGAAGAGGTCGCGAACGTTGTGATCGACCATGCCGACGAGCTGACCACGCTCGACCAGGCGATCGGCGACGGCGACCATGGGCTTAACATGAAGCGCGGCGCGACGGCGATTCTCGAGCGACTCGACGATGTTGCCGCGAAGCCGCTGCCCGATGCGCTGAAGATGGCGGGTCAAACGCTCGTCATGAAAGTTGGCGGCGCATCGGGGCCGCTCTACGGAACGCTGCTCATGACTTTAGGCAAAGAGTTGCCGAATGGACCTAATCAGGATGATCTCGTGCGAGCGATGGGTGCGGCCATTGAGGCGGTCAAAAAAATTGGCCGCTCGGATGTGGGCCAGAAGACGATGCTCGACGTGCTCGGGCCGGTGCACGAGGAACTTGCGCTTCGCGGACCCGAGCTCCTTGATCGCGTGCGCAAGCGCGGCGCGCAGGCAGCCGACGCTACGGTACCGATGAAGGCCATCAAGGGGCGCGCGTCGTTCCTCGGCGAGCGCTCGATCGGGCATATGGATCCAGGTGCGCGCTCAGCGTCACTGATGATTGCCGCCATCTGCGGCGTGATGGAGGAATGAACGTGGCCAACGTCGGTATCGTGATCGTTTCGCACTCGCCAAAGGTTGCCGAAGGCGCCGCCGACATGGTGCGCCAGATGGTCGGGGGCAGCGTGCCGCTGGCGTGGACAGGCGGCAATTCGGAAGGCGGTTTGGGCACCGACGTTGCGTCGATCATCGAGGCGATCGAGCGAGCATGGTCTGACGCGGGCGTTGCCGTGCTCGTGGATTTGGGCGGTGCTGAAACGAACAGCGAGATGGCCATCGACATGCTCGCATCGAACCGCCGCGAGCGCGTCGTCGTATGCGAGGCGCCCGTTGTCGAAGGCGCGGTGATGGCGGCCACCGAAGCATCCGGCGGCGCGACGCTCGATGCCGTGCGGCGCACCGCCGAGGAATTGTCCCCGACGTGACCACATCTCGTTACGATCCCGTGCCGAAACACAACGCCATGCATACCGGATCCGCGCTGCTCACCAACGACGTCGGGCTGCATGCACGGCCTTCGGTGAAACTCACGCAACTCGCGAAGCGCTTTGGCGCGCACATCGAGTTTGCGCGCGCGACGACCGGGCCGTGGGTCGATGCCAAGAGCCCAGTGAAAGTCATGCGCTTCAAGGCAACCAAGGGGGAGACGCTGCATTTTCGTGCGCGAGGCTCCGACGCGGCCGAAGCGCTCGCGGCCATCGTTTCGCTCGTCGAACGGGGCTTTGCGACCGAGCCCGAGCGTACTTCTCAACTGCCGCAGGGGTGATGGAAAAACGATTTGCCGGTCGATCGGCCGCCCCTGGACTCGCGCTGGGCGCGCTGTTCCCGATTGCAAACGGTACCGGCACGCGTGTGGCCTCGGGTGCAGCGGAATCCGAAGCGGAGGCGCTCCGTTCGGCGCTGAGTGCCGCACTCTCCGATCTCAGTGCCCTCATCGAGCGATCGACTGAGGACGCGGCGGCAATCCTGGAATTCCAGGTTGCGTTGCTTGAGGACGATGTGCTCGCCGAACCTGCTCACGCTGCCATCGCGGCGGGCTCCGCTGCGGATCAGGCGTGGCTCCAGGCGTTGCAACAGGAAATCGCCGGCTACGAAACGTCCGACGACGAGTATTTTCGCGCGCGCGCGGCCGACCTCTACGATATTCGCGACCGTGTGCTCGCGCATCTGACGGGATCGGCGACCGAGACTGCGGTACCAGCCGGCGCCATCGTAGCGGCGGTCGATCTGGCGCCTTCGCGTTTCCTCGCGATCGATTGGTCGCGCGGCGGTGCGCTTGTTCTGACCGCCGGCAGCACGACCAGCCACGTCGCAATGCTTGCACGCTCCCGCGGCATTCCTGCGATCGTGGGCCTCGGTGTCGATGTGGACGAGCTTTCGGGGCTCGCGTTGGTCGATGCGCATCGCGGCGTGCTGATCGTCAACCCGGGTCCCGCAGCGCGAGTGCAATTCGAGCGCGATGCTGAAACTGCCGCCACGGCGCGCACATTGGCGACTGCCGCGGCGATGAAGCCGGCGGTTACCGCCGACGGCACGACGATTCGCATCGTGCTCAACATTGCCGACCCGCGCGAGTTATCCGATCTCGATCCGGCAATTTGCGACGGCATTGGGCTTGTCCGCACCGAGTTTCTGTTCCACAACCAGCAAGGGCTGCCCGACGAGGAACAACAGTATTCGACGTATCGGCGCATCGTCGAATGGGCACACGACCGTCCTGTAACGATTCGCACGCTCGACGCAGGCGGCGATAAGCCGATTCCGGGACTGACGCCCACCGGAGAGAGCAACCCATTCCTCGGCGTGCGCGGGCTCCGTCTTTCGCTTGCGCAACCCGACGTCTTTCGCACGCAACTGCGGGCGCTGGCCCGCGCCGCGATGCACGGCAACGTCAAGATCATGCTCCCGATGGTGACGCACCCGCGCGAATTGGCGATCGCGCGCAGCATGCTCGACGCCGAGATCGCCGCATTGACTGCGGCGGGCATTCCCGCGCGACGCGCGAGCCTTGGCATCATGATCGAGGTTCCCGCGGCGGCGATTGCAGCCGACCAATTCGACGCCGAATTCTTCTCGATCGGCTCGAACGATCTCACGCAATACGTCGCTGCTGCGGGTCGCGACATCGGCGCCGTCGCGGACTTGGCGGATCCGACACAGCCGGCCATGTTGCGACTTTTGCGATACGTCGTGAACGCAGCGCGTGCACAACACATCGATGTAAGCCTGTGCGGCGACGCCGGCGGCGATGCTCGCGCCATCCCGCTGCTGCTCGGCGCGGGCTTGCGCACGCTGTCGATGGCACCTGCATTGGTGGGTAACGCGAAGCTCGCGATCGCGGCGGTCGATCTCCGCTCCGTGATGGAATCCGAGCCATGGCCGACGTGAAGCCAGCGCGCGATCGCACCGACACTGTCGGTACGTACAAGGCGGTGTTGAGACGTGTCCTCGACACGCGTCCATCCGGAACGCGTCATCGTCTAGCAATTGCGCTGGGAAAGAATCGCTCGTTCATCTCGCAAATCGCCAATCCGGTGTACGCCGTGCCGATTCCCGTGCAGCATCTCGAGACGATCTTCGAAATTTGCCACTTCACGGCCGCCGACCGACGCGAATTTTTGGCGGCGTATGCGGAAGCGCATCCCCGACGGCTTGATCTGGTCAAGAAACCCGCTGGCACACGGAAACTCACGCTCACGGTGCCCGATTTGGGCGACACGCGGCGCAACCGGTTGCTCGACGAAACCATTGCTGAAATCGCGCGCCGCATGGCCCGCTTGAGTGACGAGGAATGAGACGTCGGAAGGAACGCGATGAAGAAACTCATCAATACGCCGGAACTGATGCTCGCCGAAAGTCTGGGGGGCTTCGCGGCGGCCCATGCCGATATCGTTTCGCTCGGCGCCGAGCACCAGTTCGTCCGTCGGCGTGAATTGCAATCCGGCAAAGTGGCGCTGATCTCGGGCGGCGGCTCGGGACACGAGCCATTGCACGCAGGCTTTGTCG
This sequence comes from Betaproteobacteria bacterium, assembly GCA_005881895.1. Lineage (GTDB taxonomy): Bacteria > Pseudomonadota > Gammaproteobacteria > Burkholderiales > Casimicrobiaceae > VBCG01. The sequence goes on along the minus strand of VBCG01000050.1, from coordinate 108,505 downwards.
GCCGGGGCATGTTGGACGCAGCGTGCCCGGGCCAGGTGTTCACGTCGCCGACGCCTGACCAGATGGTCGCCGCGGTCGAAGCGGTGGAAACCGGCAGCGGCTGCCTGTTCATCGTCAAGAATTACGAAGGCGACGTGATGAACTTCCAGATGGCCGCCGAGCTCGCAGGGAAAGAGGTTGCGACGGTCGTGACCGATGACGATGTCGCGGTCGAAAAGTCGACGTGGTCGACCGGCCGCCGCGGCGTTGCCGGCACGTTGATCGTGGAGAAGATCGTCGGCGCTGCCGCCGAGCTAGGACGCACGTTGTCGCAACTCAAGACGCTTGGCGACACCGTGAATCGTCAGACGCGGTCGATGGGCGTCGCGCTTACCTCGTGCACGGTTCCCGCGGCCGGGAAGCCGACGTTCACTCTCGGCGATGACGAAATGGAGCTCGGCGTCGGCATCCACGGCGAACCAGGGCGGCGCCGCGTCAAGCTCGCATCCGCCGACGCGATTGCGCAGGAAATGGTTGGCGCAATCGTGAAGGACCTCGCCCCAAGTCCCGGCGCAGATGCCCTGCTCCTCGTCAATGGGTTCGGCGGCACGCCGGCAATGGAGCTGTACCTGATGGTCAATTCGGCTCTGCGCGTGTTGCGTGAAAAAGGGGTGCGGGTGTCTAGATTTCTGACTGGCAACTACGTGACGTCGCTCGAGATGGCCGGTTGCTCGATTACCGTGAGCCTGCTCGATGATGCACTGCGGAACCTGTGGGACGCACCTGTACACACGGTGGCGCTCCGCTGGGGGGTCTAGTGGTTTTGCTCGGCGCAGGGCCGCGGGCTATACGAACTGCTTCCAAATGATGACCGCAACAATGACGGTGATGATGCTGGCGTAGATCAGTACCCGACCTACCATCGCGCCGTCGCCGTCGGCTGCGCAAGCCCGCCCATGACGCGAATCAATACCGAACGGGTCCCCGTTGAGCGCGGGCACCGCGGTTCTGTCGTCTCGCATTCCTTCGAAGTCACCACGCGAAGCTCGATCGCCCATCGCAGCACTCCGGGAAACGAATCGATGCCCCTATGCAACTCGTAGGCCACATTACAAGTTTCATTTCATTTCATGTGCTTATCGCGAATCACGCCGGCCGCGGGACAGCAAGGTGTAAACCTGTGCGACACAAATCGATTCGGCGCTCGTGGGCAGAGCGCGATGGCGGTGCACTTACGGTTTGCGTCGCGCCTGCGAAAAGGGAGGGGCGCGAGGTGCGTGACCGAGGTCGATAATGGATCGTGCTACCTGGCGAGCATCGGCTCGATAAGCACGTCCACGCCGTAGCGAATCAGAAGCCAACTGGCCACGGTTATCAGCGCCGCGAGCATCGCGCAACGGGCGATTTGAAGTGCAACATGCCCTGCGGAATCAGACGAAGCATCTCCCGCGTCGCCGTCAAGGTACTCGTCGCGGTTCAAAGGAGGCTTCTTTGGCGTTATCTGAAGCGATGACTCTACTGCCGATCACCTACGCGGTCTCGTCATCAGTTCCCGCGGGTTGGTGTAAGAAACCGATGACAGGAATGCCGTTCGCAAGGTAGCCACCCGGCGCATTCCTCCTTTCCCGCGCCGTCATCGTCACGATTGTCCAGCGCCCTGCTCCATTGCCGCTTCGGCGATCAAGCTTTCTCTATCGCGGTAGATCGATGCAACCGCAAGGACGCGGCCGCCGTGCTTGTATTTCACCGTGCAATCCCGTGCGGCGATTTCACCGTCGATAACGAGCTCGTCCCATGCCGCCGCATGACCCACGTAATTGATCGGCACGTCGTAGTGCTGGCTCCAGAAGAACGGCACGGCGTCGAATTTCTGCCGGCCGCCCAGCATGTTGAGCGCAGCGGTCTGACCCTGGCGCTCGGCGACGACCCAATGTTCGACGCGGATCGATCCGTTACTGTGCGGGTCGGGCCAGCGCGCGATGTCCCCCGCGGCGAAGACGCCGGGTACGCTCGTCTCCAGATGTTCGTTGACCGTCACGCCGCGGTCGATCGCGAGACCGGACTTCTCGGCAAGCGTCAGACGCGGGCGCACGCCGACACCGACGACGACCAGGTCCGCGTCAATCGTGACGCCGCTTTTCAGCGCGACCCGATGCGGGTCAATCGCGGTCGCCGCGTCCTCGAGGTGAAAGGTCACGCCGTGCTCTTCGTGCAGATCGCGCACGAAGTCACCCATTTGCGGTCCCAATATCCGTTCCATCGGCCGCTTCTCCGGCGCCACGACGTGCACCTCGATGCCGCGCGCACGCAACGAGGCGGCGACCTCGAGGCCGATGAAACTCGCGCCCATCACGACGGCGCGCCGCGTCGTCGCCGCACGCGCGATGATGTCGCGGCAATCAGCGAAGGTGCGCAGCGTGTGCACGTGCGGCAGATCATCCATACCCGGCAGCGGCAAGCGCACGGGTTCGGCGCCGGTGGCGAGCAGCAGCCGGTCGAAATGAATCTTCTTGCCGTCACCGAGCACGACCTCGCGTGCGCGGACGTCGACTTCCGTTACACGGGCTTTCAGGCGCAATTCGATGTTCTGCTCGGCGTAAAACTCATCCCCGCGCAATGGGATCCATTCCTCCGGCGCGTTTCCGGCCAGATAGTCCTTGGACAGATTGGGCCTGTCCACGGGCGGCGCGTCGTCATCACTCAACATGACAATCTCGCCCTGAAAACGCTGGCGACGCAACATCTCAGCAGCGGCGAAGCCCGCCGCGCCGCCACCGATGATGACGATCTTGCGCGGCGCTTCGCGCACGTGTGCAACACGGATGATCGGAGTCGTTGCAACGTTCTCGCGCACGAACACCTTGTTGTCGGATAGCTCGATTGACCAGCACGCGATGGGACGGAGCGCCGGCGCGCGCACCGCTTCTCCGGTCCGGAGGCTGAAGCAGGCGTGGTGCCACGGACAGCGCACCGTATCGTCAACCAGCAGTCCCTCGGCGAGCGGACCGCCGTAATGGGTACAAGTAGCGCCGACCGCGAAGAACTCGTTGCCGCGACGTGCCAGCAGCACGGCGTCCTCGCCGACGTGTCCGGCCAGCATCTTTCCATCGGCAATCGCGTCGATCGCCACACCCAGTGTCAGGTCGGGACTGGTCGTTTCGGACGGGGCAGCATTCATGTCGATCTCCGTTCCCGAGCGCTGATGTGATCTTACTTTGGACCGGGTCCGGAACGGGCTATTCCGATACAGCGCGCCTCGTACTGCCTCGTTAGCGCTTGCCGCCGCTTCGCGCTGTCGGTACGTTCCGCTTGGCCCCGCTTGGCGTTTCGGTCGGCTTCAGCGGCGAGCCTGCGCCTCTCGTCGAGCAATTGCGCGCACATGTTTGCATCCGTGGCTTTTCCGTTCGCGTCATTCGGTAACTTGAGCACCTTGCTACCGGAATCACACGGCGCATCCGAGTAGCTCGTCTTTCCGTTGCCGTCTGCACATTTGTAAACCTGACCGTGCGCGATCGAAGCGGTTGCGAAGATTACGAAGGCAGCTGCCATTTGCAGGCCGCCGCGGCGCAGAGCGTTGGCCAAACGCACGCGCTCCTTCAAAGAACCAACATTCCCAAGAACACCCCGAAGACCAGGATGACGAGGAAAATCGCGATCGCAACAAAGAAGAGAATCTTTGCGATCGCCCGGAAATCAGCCGCAACGCCCGTAAAACCAAAAAAACCGGCAACGAGCGAAATGAGAAAGAAGATGATCGCCCACTTGATCATGAACGCTCTCCGGCCTGTCGTCGGTTTATGTCGATACTAAGGACCGCGTTTGATAATGATCGAGATGACGTTGTCGATCGCGTATTCTTCGGCGGACTCTTTCGTATCGAACAGCGCGCCCTCGAAGTCATGAACCTCGCCGGGATGGCTGCGGGATCGGCGCCGCGTCGGCACTACATTGACGGAGCCGTAGTATTGCTGCGTTCCCCGACGCGTGCACGGGATCGCGGCGGCGAATAGCGCGTAATCACCGTACGATTGTTTGTTCATGGGGAAAAACCGGAAGCGTGCAATGGACCGACGTAGATTGGCCCACTGTTGGAAGTTTTACAAGTAAGAAGACGGCTATCAGCGCTTTCCTACTTGCAGCTCAATGACCACGCCGCGGACACTTCAATCGTGCAGCGTCGTCGTCCGGCTATACCAATAGCTCCGGAGCCGCGACAGATCACGTCGAACGTCTTGCGGAAAACCCCGTCGGCTGCCGCGGCGATCGGCGAAGAGCTCTTCAAAATAAGCGGGGCAGGTTACGTGGTCGTTCCACTGCATCGCGATCAGATTCACGATGCGGGGGAAATGCGCAATGAGTGCGATGGGCAACACGCCGTGCGGCAACGCTTCGAGCCATTTCTCGCTTATCGGCAGCAGGTAATCCGCCGGGTACGCGCGACGTACCTGGGACCAGTCCTGATTGGCGTCCGATGCTAAAGCGTCGGAACCATGCGCGCGAGATGCCGCTTCGCCTTTGGAATGTGGTTGATGTTGCTCCTCGAAATCCATCAAGCCTTTGCGGCGACCGTAGATCGACATAACGCAACTCTACCGCAATGAAGAACAAAGTAGTGTGTTCGCAACCCGACACACCCGAACCCCCGCCGGCACTTGAGTCCCGTCTCAAGTCTTCCGGCGTTTGGCCGTGCGCTGCCGGCCGGGCGAACCCCTGTTGCGGTGCGACCGGATCGTTGGCCGCCGGTTCGAGGTCGCGGCCGGCCGGGGCCAATCCGCCGCACGATAATCCCATTGCAAGCCGAATCCCGAAAAACCTTCCATGGCGATTCAATGAGATGACGAGGTCTTTGCCAGTGATAGCTTAAGTCCCGCGGGACCGACATCAGGCGATTCGCACGACCGCTTCTTACCTCGGATGAATGCCCGCGGAGCATTGAAAGGTCGCGCCCTTTGCTGAGATTTGTTGTGTGCTAATCTGTTCGCTACAAGCGTCGAACCGCGAAATCGGCGACACGGCACCGATCTTGCTTTACTGATTGCAAGTCCCGGCACTATGCAATTCAGGGGGGAGTCCAATGTCCGCACAGCTTCGTCCAGCCGCCTCGGGCGTCGTATCCGAGCTCGCGTTCGCGCGGGCGCAGCGCAACACCGTACTGATCGTCGACGATCTGTTCTCGAGCCGCTTGCTGCTCGCGGAAATCGTTCGGCAAATCGACGGCAAACTGAACCTGGAGCTGTTCGATACGCCGTCGCGCGCGCTCGAGTATGCGCGGCACAATCGTGTCGACATCATTCTCACCGATTACAAGCTGCCCGAGTTCGACGGCATCGAGCTCGTCAAGCAACTTCGCGCGCTGCCGCATTGTGTCGATGTCCCCATCGTCGTGATTACCGTCGTCGATGACCGCAAGATCCGCTACGACGCGCTGGAAGCGGGTGCGACCGATTTTCTGATCAAGCCGCTTGACGATCACGAGACGCGCGCGCGCTGCGCGAATCTGCTCGAGCTCCGCCGCCACAAGATCGTGCTTTCCGATCAAGCGCGCGTGCTGCAATATCAGGTGGACAAGTCGGTGGCTGAGATCCACGAGCGTGAGCTCGAGACCCTTTCCAAGTTGGCCAAGGCGGGCGAGTTCCGCGACAAGACCACCGGCAATCATCTGATGCGGATGGCGAAGTATTCGGCGCTGATCGGCCAGCACCTGGGATTGGGCGCCGAGACCGTTCACGTGCTCGAAGTCGCTGCGCCGATGCACGACATCGGCAAGATCGGCATTCCCGATTCCATCTTGCTGAAGGAAGGTCCGCTCACGAAGGAAGAGCAGGACGTGATGAAGACGCATCCGCGTATCGGCTACGACATTCTAAAAGGCAGTCCGTCGAAATATCTTTCGATGGGCGCGATCATCGCGCTCGGACACCACGAAAAATATGACGGCTCAGGTTATCCCAACGGCTTGCACGCCGAAGACATTCCGCTGGTTGCGCGGGTCGTCGCCGTCGCCGACGTATTCGACGCGCTTGTTTCGGAACGGCCCTACAAGAAGGCGTGGCCGCTCGAGGAAGGCATCGAATACCTGAAGGCTCAGCGCGGTCGCCATTTCGATCCGCGCTGCGTGGACGCGTTCCTTGCAGACCGCACGCGGGTCCAGGCGATCCTCGACCAGTTCGGCGACTGAAACGCACGCCTCGTAGTAGCAAGACGTCTGTGATCGTGGCGCGACGTGGCTGCTCCCGTTGATGGAGCGTTGCCGGCGCTGAACGGCGCCGTGCTGTCGTTGCGCTGGGGTATTCCTTTTGCGGGGCTGCTCCTCTCGATCGCCGTCCTTCCCATCGTCGCACCCAGATTCTGGCACGCTCATTACGGCAAGATCGCCGCAACGTGGGTGCTCGTGCTGTTGATTCCGCTCATCTCGGTCTTTGGTTTCGGTTCGGCGGTACACGAAGTCGCGCATGTGCTGTTCGCCGAGTACCTGCCGTTCATCATCATCCTGTTCGCGTTGTTCACGATTTCCGGCGGCATCTGTTTGCGCGGGCAGTTTCGCGCGACGCCTGTGCGCAATACCGGATTGTTGGCCCTGGGTGCCACACTCGCCAGCATCATGGGAACGACGGGTGCTTCGATGCTGCTCATCCGACCGTTGCTGACGGCCAATGAGGGCAGGAAATCTCGCGGCCATGCGGTCGTGTTTTTCATCCTCCTGGTTGGCAACATCGGTGGCGCACTGTCCCCCCTCGGCGACCCGCCCCTGTTCATCGGCTTTCTCAAGGGCGTCAATTTCTTCTGGACCACCCGGGCGCTGCTGTGGCCAACGTTGCTCGTTACGCTTGCGCTGTTGGCGATCTTCTACCTGCTCGATCGCAGGCTGTTCGCGCGCGAGCCGGAGTGGCTTGCGCACAAGCACGAATTTCACGCGGCCATCGAAGGTTCGTTCAATTTTGTACTGCTCGCTGGGGTCGTTGGCGCGGTGCTGGTTTCCGGGCTGTGGAAATCCGGCATCACGGTTGATGTGCTCGGAACGCCGCTGACGCTGGAAAACGTCGTCCGTGAAGTATTGCTGGTTGTGCTTGCGTTTGCGTCGCATGTGCTCACGCCGAAAGCGATTCGCGCGCACAACGTCTTCCATTGGGCGCCGATCGTCGAGGTCGCCAAGCTGTTCGCGGGCATCTTTGTCACGATCATTCCGGTGATCGCGATTTTGGGCGCCGGTCGTTCAGGCGCGCTTCGTGATCTCATCGCGGCGCTTGTGAATCCCGATGGCACGTTCCGCAACGTCGCGGTTTTCTGGGTCACTGGAATTCTGTCGGCGTTCCTGGACAACGCGCCGACCTATTTGGTGTTATTCAATCTGGCGGCGGGTAACGCCGCCGCGCTGATGGGACCGCTGGCCACGACGCTCAAAGCCATCTCGATGGCCGCCGTCTATTTCGGCGCGCTCACTTACATCGGCAACGCGCCGAACTTCATGATCAAGGCAATCGCAGAAGATCGCGGCGTCGCGATGCCGAGCTTCTTCGCGTACATCGGCTACTCGGCAGTCCTGCTGGTGCCGCTGTTGGCGCTCGTCGCGCTGTTCGCGCTCTAGCCAACGACGAGAAGATGAACGCGGAAGGGTCCATGCGCGCCCAGCACGATCGTCTGCTCGATGTCGCCGGTGCGTGAGGGCCCCGAGATCAAGTTGAGCGCGCGCGGCGTCGCGCCCTGCTCCGCGCGGATCAACGCAAATGCTTCCTCCATACCGGAGACGATGCGCTCGGCGCGCACGATCGCGACATGCGTGTCGGGCAATATCGCCGTCGCCGTTGGCGTAGCCGCACCCGACGTGATGACGATCGTGCCGGTCTCGGCGATAGCACAAAAGCATCCGGTGATGCCCAGACGATCATTGCCCAACGTCGGCCGCGACACGATCGAAAGTCCGGCGGCCGACCAATCGAGCGTCGCGAATTCCGGCCAGCAGACGCCCGCCCTTGGTTGGCCGCCGATCTCGGGTGCCAGCGTATCGAGGTAATGCGCAATCGCGCGGGGAACGTCGCTTATCGCGGCGATCGATTCGACGGTGCTCGACATGTCGCGAGCGCGCTCGATGAACCGCTCCCGAAGATTCGCCGGCATTCGTGGACGTGGACCGTGCCGATGGATCGTAACGTTTGCCTCGGCATTTGCCTTCGCCTGCGCATCGGGCAGTTTCTTGCCAAGCGCGCTCCGCACGCGCGCGAGGGTCCTGTCGCGAGCAGCCCGATTATCCGCGAGCCCGTCGGCGCTCACACTCGGCCTCCTTGCATCCGCACGGCAAGCGGACATCCCAGTGTCGGCCTCCGGTGCTCGCGCGGCGACGCGCCCTCCGGGCCTGGCCTCGGCTTCGCCTCGCCCGCCGCGCTCACACAACACTCCGACGGATGAAATCGGCGACGCGCGTCACGCCTTTTTCGATCGCGTCCTTCGATGTCGCGTAGGAAAAGCGAATGTGCTGCCCTTCACCGGGAACGCGTCGGCCGAAGTGGATATCCGCGAGAACTGCGACACCGGCTTCATGCAACAGTCGCTTCCGGAAGGCTTCCGAGTCGCTCGAACCCGTCATTCGGCATGCTTCGGTCACGTTGGGCCACGCGTAGAAAGCCCCGCCGGGCATTGCGCACTCGATGCCGGGTACTTGGTTCAGCAGTCCTATGATCAAGTCGCGGCGCTCGCGAAACCGTTGTCGCATCATGTCAGCCGTGTCCTGCGGACCGGTGATCGCAGCGACGGCCGCCCACTGCGATATCTGCGATGCGCACGACTCGGTGTTGGTGATCCAGCGGGTAAACACCGGCGCCAGCGTGCGATTCGCGGCGTAGCCGATCCGCCATCCGGTCATCGCCCATGTCTTCGACGCGCCATCGCTGATGACGGTACGGTCGAGTAAACCGGCGCGTGTCGCGAGCGAATCGAACGTACCCTCGTAGATGAGTCGTGAATAGATTTCGTCGGCGAATACCCAGACGTGTGGATGGCGCAGCAGGATTTCAGCGATGGCGTCGAGCTCTTGGGCATCGAGGATGCCGCCCGTGGGGTTTTGCGGCGCGTTGAGTATCAGCAACCGGGTCTTCGGCGTAATCTTCGCTTCGAGCTCGGCCGGGTCGAATGCAAAGCCCCTGCCCTCGCGCAGATAGATCGGCACCGGCACCGCACCGTTCGCAACGATCTGCGATTCGTAGATCGGGAATCCAGGCACCGGATAGATCACTTCGTCGCCGGCGCCGTGATCAGTGACCGACGCGATCGTGTAAGCGATGAACGGCTTGGCGCCCGCGGCGACGACGACGTCTTCGGGAGGGATCTCGAGTCCGCGGCGTGCGCCCATATCGTGCGCGGCCGCTGCGCGCAATTCGTCGATGCCCGCCGACGGTGTGTAACCATGCTTGCCGCTCTTGATGGCAACAATCGCGGCTTCCTGCACATAACGAGGCGTCGGAAAATCAGGCTGGCCAATACAAAATGAGACGATGTCGCGTCCTTGCCGCGCGAGCGCATTCACTTCGGCGAGAACGACGAAGGCATTCTCAGTGCCGAGGGACTCCGCGCGACGTGAGAGTCGCGGCACCGTCAGCATGCCTGCGTGCGGCGCGTTCATTGGACCCCCACGCTTGCAGCTGACGCCGCTACGCTCTGCACTCTGCCCGCAGAGGGGGAGCAATTCGCGCCCAGGGGCGGCCCGTCGGCGCTCATGATTGCCTCACGCTTGCCCTCTCCCGGTAGAGCTCGCGAAACGTGCGGCCTGCGGGCGCCGGCATGTCGCGCTCGTCGGTCCATCCTGCAGCGAACGGCAAGCGCGAGATCATGCCATTCGGCCGCGCCAACAAGCGCAGCAGTCTGACACTAATCTTCGATGCGAGACCATAGAGGCGCGGCCGCAGCGCGAACCACGCCCAAACGCGTAAAGCGGCGCGTTCGTGCCATGGTCGCAGGTGCCGCGCGAACTCTTCTTCGCGGAGCTTACGTTGCAGATCCGGCAGCGGAATCTTCACCGGACAGACGACGCCGCATTGGTTGCAGAACGTCGACGCCTGAGGCAAATCGAGCGCGTTCTCGAGCCCCACATACATGGGCGTGAGAATCGAGCCGATCGGACCCGGATACACCCAGCCATACGAGTGACCGCCGACGTTTTGATACACCGGGCAATGATTCATGCACGCGCCGCAGCGGATGCAACGCAGCGCCTCACGCACCTCGCTCCCGAGCACGGCCGTGCGTCCGGCGTCAACCAGAATGAAGTACATGTGCTCGGCGCCGTGGAATTCGCCGGCGCCTTTCGGACCTGTCAACACATCGACGTAATTGGATATCGACTGGCCCGTCGCCGAACGCGGCAGAAGGCGCATCAACGTCGCTACGTCCTCGAGCGTCGGCACGATTTTCTCGATGCCCGAAATTGCGACGTGGACCTTGGGCAACGTCGTCGTCAGCGTTGCGTTGCCTTCATTCGTTACGACGACGACCGAACCCGTTTCGGCGACAAAGAAATTGCCGCCAGTGATTCCCATGTCGGCGCTTAGGTAGTGTTGGCGCAGCACGGAGCGCGCCTCAAGGCACAGCGCCTGGATTTCGTCCTTCCACGGCGTCTTGTGGGTGTTGCTGAACAGCGTCGCGACCTCCTCTTTGGATTTGTGCAGCGCAGGTCCGATGATGTGCGACGGCGGTTCGTAGTTATTGATCTGCAGAATATATTCGCCAAGGTCCGTTTCGACGACCGTCAGGCCGGCCGCTTCGATTGCGTGATCGAGTGCGGACTCTTCCGAGACCATCGACTTCGACTTGATGATTTTCTTGACGCGATGACGCGCGGCGATTTCCAACACCAGCCGGTTGATGTCCCCAGGTGTTTCCGCCCACAGCACTGTCGCACCAGAGGCCGTCGCGTTTTCCTCGAACAGCTCGAGCCAGGTGTCGAGCTCGTCAAGCGCACGCTGGCGAATTTGTCGCGCGGCTTCGCGCGTTGCCTCGACGTCATCCAGCTCGACGAGTGCATTGCGGCGCGCGGGGACGAACTTGCCCTGAAATTTCTTGAGATTCGTCTGCAGCTGCTCGTCGTTCAGGTTGGCGTGCGCGCGCGCTTTGAAATGCATCGAAGCAATCTGCATCGGACTGTTCCTCAGCTCGCCTCGCCCGCAAGAACTTCGGCGACGTGCAACACGCGTGTCTTCGTGTCGCCGCGCCGGCGCAAACGACCTTCGATATTCAACATGCAGCCGAGGTCGCCCAATACGACTGCCTCGGCTCCGCTGTTTTGCACATGAACGCATTTATTGTCGGCGAGACGCGCGGAAATATCGCCGTACTTGATCGAAAACGTGCCGCCGAAGCCGCAGCACGTCTCGCATTCGGCCATCTCGATCAGCTCGACGCCGGGCATCGCCGCGAGCAATGCACGCGGCTGCCCTTTGACGCCCATCTCGCGTAGACCGGCGCAGCTATCGTGGTACGTGATCTTGCCCTTGTACTGTCCGGTCGGCGCCTTGACTTCGAGCACGTTGACAAGAAAATCGGTGAGCTCGTGGGTTTTTGCGGCCAGCTTGGCAACACGTGTTTCCATTGTCGCGTCGCCGCGAAACAGCTCACCGTAGTGTGTCTTGATCATGCCGCTGCAGGATCCCGACGGCGCGACGAGATAATCACAGTCTTCGAATTCGCCAACGACCTTCCGCGCGAGCGCAATAGCGTCGGAACGATCGCCCGAGTTGTACGCCGGTTGCCCGCAGCAGGTCTGCAGCGGCGGTACATAGACGTCGGCGCCGCCGCTTTTCAGCAGCTTGATGGCCGCGAAGCCCACCGCGGGCCGCACGAGATCGACAAGGCAAGTGACGAAAAAGCCGACGCGCATGATGGTCGTCGAATGGTAGCACGTGATGCGCGCACCTTCGGCGCGCAGTGCCGCGAGATCGGCATCGCGGCCGTACAAGGGCGGCAGATCCTTCGGGAGGTTGGTCAGCGGTGCGATACGCGGAGACGCCTGCTGCGCAGCCGATTTCAGAACGTTTAAGGCTCGACTTCAGGACTCTAAAGGACTGAAGCCTCCGTCGGCGCGCAGAGTGCGGCCATCGACACGCAAACCGATTCAGCCGGTCAACCGCCCAAGGAGCACGAAATGAACCGCACATTCAACCCGATCTCTCGGCTGCAGCGCTCACTCTTCGCAACCGCCGCCGTTCTCGCAACCGTGATGACCTTCGGTTCGATCGCCGGCCTGGTTGAGCACTACAGCGCCGGGACCGCGCTCGCCGACGCGCCACCCGCCGTCGTTGCGCAGAGATAAGGCCGTATCTCCATTTGACGCGATGCTGCCCGCGTATCTCATGTGCAGCGCCTGCACCGATTCCGGCAAGTCCGGACGGTGCAACCTGGAGAGGACCACCATGAAAGCCAATCTCATTCAAGCCGCTGCTGTTGCGTCGGTTTTCGTGTCGATCGCGTTTACCGCAACGACTGTTCGTGCGGAGCACCGGTGCGACAACCCGACGGGCGTGATCGACCCGCGCGCCTGCGCCAAGGCTGCCGAAGGCCCGGACGCCCTGCGCAACTTCGTCTTGCGAACGAGGACGATTTGGAGCTTGGATTACTGGAATTATGCGAGAAACGGCGAGCAGGGCCCAGCCGGGCCGACAGCGGCGCAACCGGCATCGCTCAGGACGGCCGACTCTAAAAAGTGAAGTGGCGACGACCGTGCAGTGGTTCTCGCCGCCCATACTCCTGGCGCGGGGTACGGTGGTGAGAACTACAGGAAGTTCGATTGCGTCAGCGCGATCACGCAAATGCCCATCAGCGGCTGCGGCAATATCCCGAGCAATAGCAGCAACAGCCCATTCGCCGACAGGAGCGTTCGCGCGTCGGCGCGCGTTTCGAGCGGCGACCGATCGACGGGGTCCTCGAAATACATCAACCTGACGATGCGCAGATAGTAGAACGCGCCGATGAGCGACGTGACGACCGCGACGACCGCCAGCCATAGAAAGCCAGCATTGATCGCCGCCTCGATCACGGTGAACTTCGCATAGAACCCGACGGTAGGCGGGATGCCGGCAAGCGAAAACATCACCAGCAGCATGATGAACGCCCACCACGGCGAACGCTGGTTCAGCCCCTTGAAGTCGTCAAGCCGGTCGGCCTCGAATCCGATCCGCGACAGAACCATGATCATGCCGAACGACACGAGGCTCGTCAGCACATAGGTCACCGTGTAGAACATCGCCGCCGAATACCCGTTCAGATCGGCGGCGAGAAATCCCATCAGCATGAATCCCATATGCGCAATCGTCGAATAGGCAAGCATGCGCTTGATACTCGACTGCGCGATCGCGACGACATTGCCGAGGACCATCGATAGCAGCGACAGGATGATCAGCATGCCTTGCCAGTCGATCGCCAGTCCTTGCAGCGCGCCGGACAGAAGACGCAACGTGAGCGCGAAGCCGGCGAACTCGGGCGCCGTGCCAATCAAAAGCGTTATGGCGGTTGGTGCGCCGTCGTAGACGTCCGGGATCCACATGTGATACGGCACGACGCCCAGCTTAAAGGCGACGCCCGATACGACAAAAACAAGCCCGAATGTCAAAAGCAGCGAATTGCCTTGCTTGGCGAGGATCGCGCGCGCGACAAGATCGATGTCGAGCGTGCCGGTTGCTCCGTAAACCATCGACATGCCGTAGAGCAGCACGCCCGAGGCAAGCGCCCCGAGCACGAAATACTTCATCGACGCCTCGGCGGGACCGGAACGCTCTTTCTCGAGCGCGACCAGCGCGTACAGCGAGAGCGACATCAATTCGACGCCGAGGTAGAGCGTGAGGAAGCTGTTGCCGGAGATGATCACCTGGATGCCGAGCAGGACGAACAGCGTCAATACGAACGTTTCGCCGCGGAACAGGCCTCGTGCAAGCAGATAGCTGCGCGAATAGAACAGCATCAGCGAAACTGCGACAAAGCTCGTCATTCGCAGGAGGTCGGCGAGCATATCGTCGACGACCATGTTGTGAAACGCTTTGACGATGTCGAGCTGCGTCGTTTTCAACGTTACGCAGGCGGCAATCAACAGCGCGAGCTGCGTCAGCCAATAGGTGATGTGTCGCCGCTCGTCGTCGATGAAGAGATCGACAATCAGAATGAGCGCTGCCGACGTCAGAATGACGACCTCCGGCAATACGGCGAGCAGGTTCTCGGCGAACGCCATGTCAGAGCTTCGTCTTCGCGACGTGCGCGAGCAGGTCCGCAACGGAAACGTGCATGACGTCGATGAACGGCTTGGGCCATACACCCATCGCGAGAATCGCCAGCGCGACCAGCGCGAGCAGCCAGAATTCGCGTCGATTGAGATCGGGCATCGATGCGACGCCGCTGTTCGCCACCGCACCGAAAATGACGCGCTTGTACATCCACAGCGTGTAAGCGGCGCCAAGGATCATGATCGTTGCTGCGAGAAAACCGAGCCAGAAGTTCACTTTGATCGACGCCAGGACTACGAGAAACTCGCCGACGAACCCCGACGTCGCCGGCAAACCCGAGTTGGCCATTGCAAACAACATCATGAACGCGGCGAATTTGGGCATCGTATTGACGACGCCGCCGTAATCGGAAATCAGACGGCTGTGCAAGCGGTCGTACATCACGCCGACGCAAAGGAACAACGCGGCCGACACAAATCCGTGCGAGATCATCTGGGCAAGCCCGCCCTCGACGCCGAGTTGGCTGAACAGGAAAAACCCGAGCGTGACAAAACCCATATGCGAGATCGACGAGTAGGCGATCAGCTTCTTCATGTCATCCTGCACGAGCGCAACGAAGCCGATGTAGATGACGGCGATCAGCGACAGCGTGATGACGAAACCCGCGAGGTAGCGCGACGCGTCGGGCAGGATCGGCAGCACGAAGCGCACGAAGCCATACGCGCCGACCTTCAAGGTAATGGCCGCAAGTACGACGGAGCCACCGGTCGGCGCCTCCACGTGAGCGTCAGGCAGCCATGTGTGAACCGGCCACATCGGCACCTTGACCGCAAAGGCGAGGAAAAAGGCGACGAACAACAGCACCTGCGTCTTGAGTGCGAGCGGCACCTGATACCAGTCGAGGATCTCGAAGCTGTCGGAAACGCTGTACAGATAGATCAGCGCGACCAGCGTCAGCAGCGATCCCACCAGCGTGTAGAGAAAGAACTTGATCGCCGCGTACATGCGATTCGGTCCGCCCCATACGCCGATGATCAGGTACATCGGGATCAGCATCGCTTCGAAAAAGAAATAGAACAGAATGCCGTCGAGCGCACAGAACACGCCGTTGATGAGGCCTGACTGGATCAGGAATGCGCCCATGTATTGCGCAACGCGCGTGGTGATCACTTCCCATCCCGCCCACACGACCAGCACCGTAATGAAGCTGTTGAGCAAAATGAACAGCACCGAGATGCCGTCGACGCCCAGATGATAGTGAATGCCGAAGCGCGGGATCCACTCGGCCAGCTCAACGAACTGCATGGCGCTCGTTGTGGCGTCGAAGTGTGTGTACAACGGGATCGTGACCAGAAATCCGGCAACGGCGCCGACCAATGCGACCCAGCGGACAGGTGCGGGTTCACGGTCGCGACCGATCGCGAGCGCTACCAGGCCGGCGACGATCGGCACCCACACGGCGAGTGAAAGATAGGGGGCCATCTACCGAACGACCCACCACGTGAGCAATGCAACGACACCGATGACCATCGACAGCGCGTAGTGATAGATGTAACCGGTTTGCAGCTGGCGCATCAGCGCGGATGTCCAGCCGATGAGCCGTGCCGATCCGTTGACCATCCATCCGTCGATGATTGTTCGATCGCCAACGTTCGATGCGACGCCCCCAACTTCACGCGCGCCGCCGGCGAAGAACCAATCGTTGAACTTGTCGAAGTAATACTTGTTGTCGAGCAGCGTGTAGACGCCGCCGGCCAACTGTTGCAGGCGTTCGGGCAACGCGGGATTGATCAGGTAGCAGTACCACGCCGCTACGATGCCGGCCACGGCAAGCCAGAACGGCGCACTCAGCAAACCATGCGTGATGAACGCGCCCACACCGCGCCATTCGCCGCCAAGCTCCTTCAGCACCGCGTGACGCTCCAACACGACAATCGACGAGCCATAGTAGTCGCCGAACAGCATCGGCTCGATGTACACCCATCCCGTGTAGATCGACGGTATCGCCAGCAGAATCAGCGGCACGGTGACGACCCACGGTGATTCCTTTGGCGGACCCTCTGCGAGCGGATGCATGCCCGGTTCAGCGCCGGCGCTCGACGATGCGTCATGCGCATGCTCGGCTTCTTCATGCCCTGCTGCGCCAAAGCGTTCCTTCCCATGGAACGTCAGAAACAGCATTCGGAACGTATAAAACGCCGTGACGAACACGGTTGTCATCACCGCGAAGTACGCGTAGCCGTGGCCGGGAATCTGCGATAAATGAACCGCCTCGATGATTGCATCTTTCGAGAAGAATCCGGCGAAAGGCGGCACACCCGCCAGCGCCAGCGAGCCGATGATCGCCGTCACCCATGTAATGGGCATGAATTTGGCGAGACCCCCCATCTTGCGCATGTCCTGCTCGTGGTGCAGCGCGATGATCACCGAGCCCGCGCACAGGAACAGCAGCGCCTTGAAGAATGCATGCGTCGTCAGATGGAAGATCGCTGCCGAATACGCGGAGACGCCGAGTGCGACGGTCATATAACCCAGCTGCGACAGCGTTGAATAGGCGATCACGCGCTTGATGTCGTTTTGGACGATGCCGAGAAACGCCATGAACAATGCGGTGGTCGCGCCGATCACCGTGACGAACGACAGCGCAGTGTCCGATAGTTCAAACAGCGGACTCATCCGCGCGACCATGAAGATGCCGGCGGTGACCATCGTTGCCGCGTGGATCAGCGCCGAGATCGGCGTCGGGCCTTCCATCGAGTCCGGCAGCCAGACATGCAGCGGAACCTGCGCGCTCTTGCCCATCGCGCCGATGAACAGGCAAACGCAGATGACCGACATCAGCGACCACGTCGTAGCGCCGCCGACGTTGAGTGTTATCGATTCGAATTTCGCGGCCTGCGCGAACACGGGCGCGTACTCCAGCGTGCCGAAGTAGGCGAGGATCAGACCGATACCCAGCACAAAGCCGAAGTCACCGACGCGATTGGCAAGGAACGCTTTGAGGTTCGCGTAGATCGCGCTTTCGCGCGTATACCAGAAGCCGATCAGCAGATACGATACGAGCCCGACCGCCTCCCACCCGAAGAAGAGCTGGAGGAAGTTGTTGCTCATCACGAGCATCAGCATCGAGAACGTGAAGAGCGATATGTAGGCGAAGAAGCGCGTGTAGCCGGGATCATCGGCCATGTAGCCGATCGTGTAGACGTGCACCATCAGCGACACGAACGACACGACCAACATCATCGTCGCCGTCAGCGGATCGATCAGAAATCCGATCGCCAGCTTGAGTCCGCCGGACTGCAGCCAAATGTAGACGTCGCCGTTGAACGTGTGCCCGGCGCCGACGTCCCGCCAGACGAAATAGGACGCCACGGTAGAAACTGCGACGCCGGCGATACACAATGAATGCGATGCGGCGCGGCCTAGCTTGGCCCCGAACAGCCCGACCAGAATCGCCGCAGCGAGCGGCGCAAGCGGGACCACGAGATAAAGGGTTTGCATCCCTATCCCTTGAGCGCGTCCAGATCTTCGACGTCGATCGAGCCAACGTTGCGGAACAGCAGCACGAGGATCGCCAGGCCGATCGCCGACTCGGCGGCGGCGACCGTCAGGATGAAGAAGACGAACACCTGCCCCGACATGTCGCCGAGATAGCGCGAGAACGCGATGAAGTTCAGATTGACCGCGAGCAGCATCAACTCGATCGCCATCAACATGATGATGACGTTGCGGCGGTTGATGAAGATGCCGGCGATCGAGATGGCGAACAGGATCGCGCCCAGCACCAGATAGTGGGCAAGCGTCGGCGCAGTAAAGATCGACATCCCGTTCTCCTTCTTCTTCGCCCGGCGCGTTCGCGCCGACTCCCTACGTCTCGCTTTTTTCGGCCGGCATCTGCACGATCCGCACGCGATCCTCGCGGCGCACGTTCGCCTGTACAGCTGGGTCCTGATACCTCGTTGCCTTGCGCTTGCGGTGAGTCAACGTGATCGCGGCGATGATGGCGACCAACAGCACGACCGCCGCGATCTCGAATGGATAGACGTAATCGACATAAAGGAGCGAGCCGAGCGCCTTCGTGTTGCTTCCCGTCGGCAGCGGCGGCGCGATCTGCGCCGCGCCGATCGCGCTCGACACCACCGCTAGCGTCATCTCGAGCAGCACCAGCGCGCCCACAATCACACCCTGCGGAAGGTAACTGCGAAATTGCCGTCGCAGGCTGTCGAAATTCACGTCGAGCATCATCACGACAAACAGGAACAGCACCATGACCGCGCCGACATAAACGAGCACGAGCGTGATCGCGAGGAACTCGGCTTGCAAAAGAATCCATATCGCCGCGGCGGTGAAAAAGCTCAATACCAGCCACAACGCGGCATGAACGGGATTGCGCGTAGTGATCACCCGTAAGCCGGCGAACACCAGGATCAAGGCGAATGCGTAGAACGTGAAGGTGAAGAACGTCATCGTCGTCACCGATACTTCGCGTCTTCCGCCCGGTCGGCGGCGATCTGCGCTTCATACCGGTCGCCGATCGCGAGCAGCATGTCCTTCGTGTAGTAAAGGTCGCCGCGGCGCTCGCCATGGTATTCGAGGATGCGCGTCTCGACGATCGAATCGACGGGGCAGCTCTCCTCGCACATGCCGCAAAAAATGCACTTGGTTAGATCGATGTCGTATCGCGTTGTCCGGCGCGTACCATCGGCGCGCTGCTCCGATTCGATCGTGATCGCTAGTGCAGGACAGATCGCCTCACAAAGCTTGCAGGCGATGCAACGCTCTTCGCCGTTTGGGTAGCGGCGCAGCGCGTGCAGTCCACGGAAACGCGGGCCCTGCGGCGTCTTTTCCTCGGGAAATTGCACGGTCACCTTGCGCTGGAACATGTGACGGCCGGTGAGCCGCAATCCCTGCAGCAGCTCGATCAGGAGCCACGTGCCGAAGAGGTCGCGAATGCGCTGGAGCATGGCGGCACCGGTCAATGGAACAAATACGCCCAGCGCGTTTGCATCATGACGCCCAAAAACACGATCCACACCAGCGTCACCGGAATGAACACCTTCCAGCCGAGCCGCATGATTTGATCATAACGGTAGCGCGGAAAGGTCGCGCGGACCCACAAGAACATGAACAGCACTGCCGATGTCTTCAGCCCCAGCCACAGGATGCTGTCGCCAAATGGGTGGACGCCGAACACTTCGACATCGTTCAGGATCGGCAGCGGCGAGAGCCATCCGCCGAGGAACATGACGGAGGCCAACGCCGACACCAGGATCATGTTCATGTACTCGGCCAGGAAAAAGAGCGCGAACATGATTCCCGAATATTCGACGTGGAAGCCCGCGACGATTTCCGATTCGCCTTCGGCGACATCGAAGGGATGGCGGTTGGTCTCCGCGATCCCCGATACGATGTAAACGACGAACAGCGGCAGCAGTGGCCACAGGTACCACTGCGCCGCGCCGCCTTCCTGCCCGCGCACGATGTCGCCCAGGTTGAGACTGTTAGCGACCATCAACACGCCGACGAGCGCGAACCCCATCGCGATTTCGTACGACACGATCTGCGCAGCGGAGCGAAGGCATCCCAGAAACGCGTATTTCGAGTTGGACGCCCAGCCGGCGAGGATGATGCCGTACACACCCATCGACGTCATCGCGAGTATGTATAAGAGACCCGCGTTGATGTTGGACAGCACGAGCGACTCGGAGAACGGGATCACCGCCCATGCGGCGAGCGCGGGCGCGAGCGACAACATCGGCGCAATGAAAAACAGCCAGCGATTGGCGCCGGTCGGAACGATGATTTCCTTGAACAGCATCTTGAGCACGTCGGCGAACGGCTGCAGCAGTCCGAGCGGACCCACGCGATTGGGACCGATACGCACCTGCATCCAACCGATGACTTTGCGCTCGGCGAGCGTCAAGTACGCGACGGAAAGAATGAGCGGAATGGCGATCGCAACGATTTTGGTCAGTGTCCAGATGCCCGGCCACACGGGGCGGACGAACGACCACACGGGATCCCACCACGGCCCCCATATCGTCGCGAATGCGCTCAGCACGTGCTGCTCGATCATGGGGATTCCGCGCAAAGTTTCGGTCGCTGCGCTCCCACGATACTTTGCGCGGGAACTTCTCGACCGCCGCCGCCTTGGGGCGGCCCTGCGGCGGCGCGACAACTGCTGCTCATGCGCGCTCCACTGTCACCGGTCCGGACAGACCTTCGAGGCCGCACGTCGACGCGTGCGCAGCCGCGACGCGAATGACGCCGGGAGGAACCGCCGCGTCGACCGAGGCTGCGAGCACCGCTTCGCCACGCCCCTGCTTGAGCTTCACTTGCTCACCCTCGGCCACGCCGAGCTTGTCCAGCAGCGAGCGATGCATCCGTGCCTTCGGCGGCCGCGCGTCGGCGGTTTGCTGCAGCGACATCGCGCGACGCACCAGCGTATCGGCGAAATAGATCGGAACGTCGGCGACGCGCTCGAGCGGCGCCGGGGTCGTGACCGGCGGCGTGATCTCGACGCGAATCGCATTCGACAGCCGCGTCTCGAGGGGACCTGCGTCGCTCAATGCACTGTCGCGCACGGTTTCGGAAGTATCAATGTCGAATCCCGGAAGGCGCAGGAGCGTCCCGAGCACACGCAAAACTTTCCACGCAGGCCGCGTCTCGCCGCGGGGATAGACGACCGCGTGGAAGCTCTGCACACGTCCTTCGCAATTGATGAACGTGCCGGGCGTTTCGGTGAAGGGCGCGACGGGGAGCAGCACGTCGGCGTAGGCCGTCCCGTGCTTGAACGGGCTCATCACGACAACGAGTTCCGCCTTCTCCAGCGCGGCACGCGCAACGACTGGATTTGCACAATCGAATTCGGGTTCCGCGTGCAGCAGCAAATACGCGCGACGCGGGTCGGCGAGCATCGCCTGGGCATCGAGACCACCGTTCTGGGGCATCGCGTTCGCAAGGTAGCCCCCGACTGTGTTGGCTCATTTCGCACAGCGCCTGTGCCAGCGCGGCGATTTGCGCTGCGTCCGGATGTTGGATCGCGACGTTGCCTAAGAGCACCGCTCGCTTCGATCCCAACACGAGACTCGTTGCGATGGCTTCCGCGGCGGCCGTCGGGACGGTGCCCGAAAGTGAAGAGGGCGCAGACTTGCCCGCGTGTTGCGCAGCCGCGACAACGATCTGCGCAAGCGTTGCCGCGAACATCGACGGTGGCACGATCGCCCTGTGCGCGATGCGCATCAGCCAATCGTCGTCCACCGAATGCAACGACGAAATTTCCGCGCCCTTCTTCGCCGCTTGCCGCAACCGTTGCGCGAGCAGCGGATGATCCTTGCGCAAAAAGCTGCCGACGACCAATGCGCGGTCGAGTGAATTCAGGTCCGCAATGGGCATTCCGAGCCACGGAATCCCGGCACGTTTGCCGGCGTCGCGGAAATCGATCTGCCGCAATCGAAAATCGATATTGTCGCTGCCCAGGGCGCGCATGAAGCGAGCGGCCAACGCGAGCTCCTCGAGCGTCGAATGCGGCGACACGAGCGTGCCCACGGCATTGGCGCCATGTTTCGCCACAACATCCGAGAGACCGCTCGCCACGTATTCGAGCGCGGTCTGCCAATCGACGGCCTTCCATTCGCCGCCCCGCTTGATCATCGGTGCGGTGAGTCGCTCTTCCGAATTCAACGCTTCGTACGAGAAGCGGTCCTTGTCCGAGAGCCAGCATTCGTTGATCGCGGCGTTGTCGAGCGGCAGCACGCGCATCACCCGATCGACTTTAACTTGCACGATCAGATTGCTGCCCAGCCCATCGTGGGGTGACACGCTCTTGCGGCGCGTCAATTCCCACGGGCGTGCGGTGAAACGGAACGGTCTCGACGTGAGCGCGCCGACGGGACAAAGATCGATTGAGTTCCCCGACAATTCGGAGTCGACGGTCCTGCCGATAAAGGAGACGATCTCCGCATGCTCGCCCCGCCCAACCATGCCGAGCTCCATGATGCCGGCGATTTCCTGGCCGAAGCGGACGCAGCGCGTGCACTGAATGCAGCGCGTCATTTCTTCGGCGGCGACCAGCGGGCCCAAATACTTGCGAAACACGACGCGCTTCGCCTCGCGATACCGCGACGACGATCCGCCATAGCCTACGGCGAGATCCTGCAACTGGCATTCGCCGCCCTGATCGCAGATCGGGCAGTCGAGCGGATGGTTGATCAACAAGAATTCCATCACGCTTTTCTGCGCCTGAATCGCCTGGTCCGAATGCGTCCAGACTTTCATCCCTTCGGTCGCAGGCGTTGCACACGCGGGCAACGGTTTCGGCGCCTTCTCGACCTGCACGAGGCACATCCGACAGTTGGCCGCGATCGACAGCTTCTTGTGATAGCAGAAATAGGGAATGTAGATGCCGAGCTTGTTCGCCGCATCCATCACGGTGCCACCGTTTCGTACCTGCACCGCCTTGCCGTCGATTTCGAGGTTCAACATTCGCGATTTGACGGTTATTCGTACGGAGCGACAACGCAAGACTGATGATCGATGTGATGCTGGAACTCCGGCCGAAAATGCTTGATGAAGCTCTTCACCGGCAGCGCGGCGGCATCGCCGAGCGCGCAAATCGTTCCACCCTGGATGTTATCCGCGACGGAGGTCAGCACATCGAGGTCTTCCTGACGGCCCTCGCCGTGCTCGATCCGGTCCACCATTCGCCAGAGCCAACCGGTGCCTTCGCGGCACGGCGTGCATTGGCCGCACGATTCCTCGAAGTAGAAATACGATAGACGCAACAGGCTCTTCACCATGCAACGCGTCTCGTCCATCACAATGACGGCGCCCGAGCCGAGCATCGAGCCCGCCTTGGCAATCGAGTCGTAGTCCATCGAAAGGGCGAGCATCACGTCGGCCGGCAGCACCGGCGCGGACGAGCCACCGGGAACAACGGCTTTCAGCTTGCGGCCGCCGCGCACGCCACCCGCCATCGCGAGCAGTTGTTCGAACGGTGTGCCGAGGCGGACTTCGTAATTTCCCGGACGCTCGACATCGCCGCAAACGGAAAAGATCTTCGTGCCGCCATTGTTGGGCAAGCCGAGATTGAGAAATGCTTCGCCGCCGTTGCGGATGATCCACGGCACCGCCGCGAACGTCTCGGTGTTGTTGATCGTCGTCGGTTTGCCGTACAGACCGTAGTTCGCGGGGAACGGAGGCTTGAAACGCGGAAATCCCTTTTTGCCTTCGAGCGATTCCAGCATCGCGGTCTCTTCACCGCAGATGTACGCGCCGTAACCGTGATGGTTGTAAAGCTGAAACGAGAAACCGCTCCCGAGAATGTTGTCGCCAAAGAATCCAGCCTCGTACGCCTCGGCGAGCGCCTCCTCGCAACGCTCGTAGATCTCCCAGATTTCGCCGTGGACGTAGTTGTAGCCTCGCGCGCACCCCATCGCGTATGCGGCAATCGCCATGCCCTCGAACACGGCATGCGGGTTGTAGCGCATGAGGTCGCGATCCTTGAACGTGCCGGGCTCGCCCTCGTCCGAGTTGCAGACCAGGTATTTTTCGCCTTGGTACTGCTTCGGCATGAAGCTCCACTTGAGGCCGGTCGGAAAGCCGGCCCCGCCCCGACCTCGCAACGCGGATTTCTTCACTTCGGCGACGACTTGGTCAGGTGGAATTTTTTCGCTCAGTATCTTTTTGAGCGCCTCGTAGCCGCCGCGCTCGACGTAGTCGGCGAGTCGCCAATTACGGCCCGTCAAGCCGGCCATCAGAATGGCGTCCGGGCCGTAGTCAAGGAATTCGGAAGGCGCGTTCATTTGACTTGTTTCGCCGTAACAGCGGCCGTCGCGAGTTCGTCGAGGAGCGCGTCGAGCTTGTCGGCGTGCATCCAGCATTCCATCCGCTTGTTGTTGACGAGAACGACCGGCGCATCGCCGCAGGCGCCAAAGCATTCGCCCTGCTTCAGCGTGAAGAGGCCGTCGGCGCTCGTTTCATTGAAATCGATGCCGAGCTTGCGCTTGAGATGCGCGGCGGCGGCCGTCGCGCCTTGCAGCGCGCATGGCAAGTTGGTGCAGATCGTCAGCTTGAAGCGGCCGGTCGGCTCGATGTTGTACATCGTATAAAACGACGCGACTTCGTAAACGGCGACCGGCGGCATATCGAGGTATTTCGCAACGGCGTCCATCGTTTCCGTCGACAACCAGCCGAATGCATCCTGCGCGACGGCAAGCGCCGCCATCACGGCGGAGCGCTTCTGTCCCGGCGGATATTTGGCGATCTCGCGGTCGATCTTTGCGCGCGCATCGGCAGACAGCGTGACCCCGCTCTCATTCCGGGTAACGGCCGTATTCATCGATCGATCGATCCAAACACAATATCCTGCGTTGCGATGATCGCCACCACATCGGCGATCATATGACCACGCGACATCTCGTCGAGTGCCGCCAGGTGCGCAAAATCGGGCGGCCGGAACTTGAGGCGATAAGGCTTGTTCGCGCCATCGGAGATCGCGTAGACGCCGAATTCGCCCTTCGGCGCCTCGACGGCGGCGTACACTTCGCCCGCCGGAACGTGGATTCCTTCGCTGAAGAGCTTGAAGTGGTGAATCAGCTCCTCCATGTTCTCCTTCATCTCTTCGCGGGTCGGCGGTGCAACTTTGTGGTTCGCGGTGATGACGGGCCCGAGATTGGCGCGCAACCATTCGATGCACTGCCTGATGATCCGGTTCGATTGGCGCATTTCCTCGATGCGCACCAGATAACGGTCGTAGCAATCGCCGTTCAAACCGACCGGAATGTCGAAGTCCATCCGATCATAAACCGCGTACGGCTGCTTCTTGCGCAGGTCCCACGGCACGCCCGACCCGCGCAGCATCGCGCCGGTAAAACCCAGCGCAATCGCACGCTCTCCCGAAACGGCTCCAATGCCTACCGTGCGTTGCTTCCAAATCCGATTGTCGGTGAGCAGCGTTTCGTAATCGTCGACATAGCCCGGGAAACGCCGCGTGAAATCTTCGATGAAGTCGACCACCGAGCCTTGTCGGTTCTGGTTCATCTCCTTGATCCTCTTGGCGCTGCGCCCGCGCGTGACCGTGTACTGCGGCATCTTCTCCGGGAGATCGCGGTACACGCCGCCGGGCCGGTAATACGCGGCGTGCAGCCGCGCGCCCGATACGGCCTCATAAACGTCCATCAGGTCTTCGCGCTCGCGGAAGCAGTAGAGGAACGGCGTCATCGCGCCGACGTCCAACGCGTGCGCGCCAAGCCACAGCAAGTGGTTGAGGATCCGCGACAGCTCATCGAACATGACGCGGATGTATTGCGCGCGAATCGGCACGTCGATTCCGAGCAGCCGCTCGACCGCCAGACAGTAGGCGTGCTCGTTCGGCATGATCGACACGTAGTCGAGGCGATCCATGTACGGCAGCGCCTGGATCCACGTCTTGTTCTCGGCGAGCTTTTCCGTCGCGCGGTGCAGGAGGCCGATGTGCGGATCGGCGCGTACGATGACTTCGCCGTCGAGCTCGAGCACGAGCCGCAGAACGCCGTGCGCCGCGGGATGCTGCGGCCCAAAGTTCATCGTGTAGTTGCGAATCTCGGCCATGTGCAGCAGCTACTCACGCTCTCCGTATTGCGGCTCGCGGATGATTCGCGGCGTGATCTCGCGCGGCTCGATCGTCACCGGTTGATAGATGACGCGGGCCTGCTCGGGGTCGTAGCGCATCTCGACATGGCCCGACAGCGGAAAGTCCTTGCGGAAGGGATGGCCCACGAATCCGTAATCGGTCAACAGCCTCCGCAAATCGGGGTGTCCGCTGAACACGATGCCATAGAGATCGAACGTTTCGCGCTCGAACCAGTTCGCCGACGGCCACAATGCAACGACGCTTTGCAACACCGGAAAGTCGTTATCCGGCGCAAACACCCGAACGCGGACCCGGCGATTGTGCGGCAGCGACAGTAGATGGTAGACGGCCGCGAAGCGCGGGCCTTCCCAGATCGCACCGCCAAAGTCGCGATAGTCGACGCCGCAGACGTCGATCAGCATGTCGAAGCGAAGCTCGGGACGATCGCGAAGCGCGACAAACGTTTCGATCATCTGATCGGCGCCGACGACAATCGTCACTTCGCGCAGCGCGATCGTCGTGCTCTTGATCTTGTCGCCAAGCGCGCTCGAAAGCGCCGCGCCGAGCGTGTCCGCAATGCCTGCCATCAGCGCGCGATCGTGTTGGTGCGCCAGATCTTGTTCTGGAGCTGCACAATGCCGTAGAGCAGCGCCTCCGCCGTGGGCGGGCAACCCGGCACGTAAATATCGACCGGCACGATGCGATCGCATCCGCGCACGACCGAGTACGAGTAGTGATAGTAGCCGCCGCCGTTCGCACACGAGCCCATCGAGATGACCCAGCGCGGCTCGGCCATCTGGTCGTAAACCTTGCGCAGCGCGGGCGCCATCTTGTTGCACAGGGTTCCGGCGACGATCATCACGTCCGATTGCCGCGGACTGGGCCGGAACACGACACCGAAGCGGTCGAGATCGTACCGGGCGGCGCCGGCGTGCATCATCTCGACGGCGCAGCAGGCGAGCCCGAAGGTCATCGGCCACATCGAGCCGTTGCGCGCCCAGTTGATGACGCTGTCGAGCGTCGTCGTGACGAATCCCTTTTCCAGTACGCCTTCGATCGCCATGGCTTAATGCGCGAAACGTGTCGACATGATCATTCCCACTCCAGCGCGCCTTTTTTCCATTCGTAGATGAAACCGATGATGAGAATGAACAAAAACACCATCATCGACGCGAAGCCGAAGAATCCGATCTCCGGCAACACGACAGCCCACGGAAAAAGAAACGCGATCTCGAGGTCGAACAGAATGAACAGGATCGCGATCAGGTAGTAGCGCACGTCGAATTTCATGCGCGCGTCCTCGAACGCCTCGAAGCCGCACTCGTAGGGCGAGAGCTTTTGCGGATCGGGACGGTTCGGCGACACGAACGAGCCGGCGCCCACCATCAGGAGCCCGAGGCCGAGTCCGAACCCGATGAAAAGAAGAATGGGAAAGTACTGTTCCAGCACTGTCAGCGCTCGCACCGTGCGCGAACCACGGCTTTCATTGTCCAAGAACTACGGTTCAAATCTTTTGGTGCCGACGGGGAGACTCGAACTCCCACGGCTTACGCCACTGCCCCCTCAAGACAGCGTGTCTACCAATTTCACCACGTCGGCTCGTGTGGCACCCGCTACCTTGGAACTTCGCCCGGCTTCGATGTTCCACCCGGCGCGGGAGCCGTCCCCGTCGCGGGTGCGCCCGGTACCTCGCCCGGCGTCGTCGCCGGTTGCCCCGGAACGTCGCTCGCCTTGGGCGCCGGAACGGTCTTTTCCATGACGCCCTGCTCCATCAAACCCTGCGGCTTGCCGTGCAATGTCCCGAAAACGGTGAGTCCGATGCTCGTCAGGAAAAAGATCGTGGCGAGGACTGCCGTTGTCCGCGACAGGAAATTGGCCGATCCCGCTGCGCCGAACAAGCTACCGGACGACCCGCTGCCGAATGCGGCGCCCATGTCGGCGCCTTTGCCGTGCTGCATCAGCACGAAGCCGCACACCGCAGCGGCAATGATAAGGTGCGCAACGAGCACCACCGGTTCCAGCCAATTCATCGTGTCATCCTCTGTCGAACGCGCATCATGCACGCGCAATCGCTAAAAATTCGTCCGCGTCAAGCGATGCTCCGCCGACCAATCCACCATCGACGTCGGTCATCGCGAAAAGCGCTGCGGCATTCGCAGCTTTGACACTACCGCCGTACAAAATGCAAATATTCGGCGCTCTGGCCTTCGTCAATTCAGCGCGCAGCGTCGCATGCACCTCCTGGGCCTGTGCGGGCGTCGCCGTCCGCCCGGTGCCGATCGCCCAGACCGGCTCATACGCGAGAACGATCTTCGCGAGGTCGGCGCCGAGCGCTTCAACGACGGCGCCAAGTTGCCGCATGACGACGGCTTCAGTCTTCCCCGCATCGCGCTCGGCGAGCGTTTCGCCGACACAAGCGATTGGCGTGATCCCCGCGCTAAGCGCCGCCTTCGCCTTCTGTGCTACCTCGACGTCGCTCTCGCGATGAATATGCCGCCGTTCCGAATGGCCGACGATCGCGTAACGACAGCCGAACTCGACCAGCATGCCGGCCGAAACGTCGCCGGTAAACGCGCCCGCCGCATGCGCGCTCACGTCTTGCGCACCCCACGCGATCGCTGAACTTGCAAGCGCCGCCTGCGCCTGTCCGAGATACGGATACGGGGCGCATACGGTGAGCGCACGGCCTTCCGACGGCCGCCATTCGGACACCAGGCGATCGAGCAGGCGCGCGTTCGTTGCGAGCCCGCCGTTCATTTTCCAGTTGCCCACGACGAGGCTGGTGCGCATTCGTCATTATCCGCGTCGATGCCCGTGCGCCAAAATGACGCGCCGGAACCAAACTGAGCACAAATGAGCACAACTGCGCGCTACCGACAAAACCCATGAATTTTACCGCGGTGCGTCATAGCGGGTCAACGCGAGGTCCGACAGTGCAACTCCACTCGCTGCTCACGGGGACGGAACCTGTTGAAAATACCGGTTACAAACCTAGACGCGACGGCGTCAACACCGTCCTTTTCCGGAACGTTTCAGAGGTAGGGGCGGCCCGTGCCGTCGCCGCTAGACGACAAGGAGTATTGCGATGAATAGAACTTTGATTGCGATTATCACGGCGGGCTTATTAGCATCCGGCGCCGCCGTCGCAGGCTCGGTTCATTCCGTAGGCGATAACCATTCCGGGAATTTCATAGCGGTACAGTATGGGTATGGCTACGACCGCTCGGACCAGTATCGCAACGATCGCTCGGATGAGCGCTCCGCGAGCATCAACGAACGTGAGGCGCGTATCAAGAATCGCATCCAGCGCGGCATCCAGGATGGTTCGCTGACGGATTGGGAAGCACGCCGGTTGTATCGCGAGCTTGGCTACGTCGAAAACAAGGAACGTGCGTTTCGCTCTGATGGCAGGATCGACGGCCGTGAGGCCGCGGAGCTGAACCGAGATCTCGATCGGCTCGCCGATAACGTTCGGGACCAGCGGCACGACGAACAGCGGCGCTATTGAGTAACGGTCGACTTTTTCGCGACAACTGCGCGGGCGTTTTCTGCTTGCGCAGTTTTTTTGCCCGTTTCAAATGTGCGTGCCACAGCCGGCCTTGCGTCGAAACGCACGTCAAATTCCGGCAATCCTGCGCAGGCGCCTGATCAGCGGAGGCAAGAACCAGGCGGCGAGCGTCAGCCCGCCGAGCGATGCCGCCAGCGGGCGGGCGAAGAAACCGAGCAGGTCGCCATCCGACTTGATCATCGACGTGATGAAGTTCTCCTCGAGCATGCCGCCCAAGACGACACCCAGTATCGCCGGCGCGACGGGAAAGCCGTTTTCCTCAAGCACGTAGCCTGCGATTCCGGCAACCAACATCACGCCGATATCGAAGGGCGTGTTATTGATCGCGAATGCCCCGACGATGCAGAACAGCAGAATCACGGGCATCAGGATATTTCGCGGCACTTGCAGAATCCGTTTGCTCACTTTGATGCACGCCCAGCCGAGCGGAATCATGATCAAGTTGGCGACGATGAAGAGCAGATACACCGCGTAGATGTTTTGCGGGTTCTGCGTAAACAGCGTCGGCCCCGGATTCATGTTTTTCATGTACAAAACGCCGATCACGATCGCGGTGATCGAGTCGCCCGGAATCCCGAACACGAGCGCCGGGATCCACGCGCCGGCGAGCGCGCTGTTGTTGGCCGAACCCGATTCGATGATCCCTTCGACGTGACCGGTGCCGAATTTCTCCGGCTCTTTCGACATTTTCTTGCTCACGGCGTAGGACATCCAGGCGGCGATGTCCGCGCCTGCGCCCGGCAACGCGCCCACCAGCGTACCGAGTGCGCTGCCGCGCAGGATCTGCATTGGATATTTCTTCGTGAGCTCCCACATCCCGGCGAATACGTTACCGAGGGGCTGCTCGACGACTTTAAGCGGCGGGTTTAAATCGACGGCAAAACGCAGGATTTCCGAGATCGCGAACATGCCGATCATCAGCGGGATGAGGCCAATGCCCCCCAAGAGCTCGATGTTGCCAAACGTGAAACGCGGGAACCCCGCCGGATTACCCAGGCCGACGCAGGCGATCGAGAGTCCGAGGAAGAGCGATACCAGGCCTTTCAGCGGTTGCTCGGCCGTAATGACGATTGCGCAAGAAAGACCGAGCAGCACGAGCCAGAAATATTCGAACGAGCTGAACTTGAGCGCAAAGTCGGCGAGCGCGGGTGCCGACACGATCAACACGGCAGTGCCGAACAGGCCGCCGATAGCGGAGAAAACGAGACCCGCGCCCAACGCCGTCTCGGCATGACCCTTGCGCGTCATCGCGTACGCTTCGTCGCAGTAAGCGGCGGACGCGGGTGTTCCGGGCATTCGCAGCAGGCATCCGGGGATATCGCCGGAAAAAATCGCCATCGCGGTCGCCGTGACGATCGCCGCGATCGCCATGATCGGCGGCATAAAAAACGTGACCGGCACGAGCAACGCCGTCGCCATTGTCGCCGTCAGACCGGGCACGGCACCGACGAACAATCCGAACGCCGAAGACGCGAGCATCACCAGCATGGTCTTCGGATCGAAAACCAGTTGGAACGCGGTGAATAGCGCGTCCACCGATCAGGCGCCCGGCAGCGTCGGCATCAAAATGCGAATGGCGTCAACACGCCCCAAGGAAGAGGCACGCGGAGCAGCTTGTAAAACGCGTAATGTATGACGAACGCGACGACGATCGCGACGACGATTGCCGTGATCAGACGAACGCCATACGCGATGAATAGTGCCAGCAGGACCAACGGCCCGATGATCAGAAAGCCAAGTTTATCGGCGAGCACGATATAGGCGATGACGGCGGCAATCGTGACGAAGAATGCGCCGATGTGACGGCGCGATCGTGTCCACTCGCCGGTGTTGATCCACGGCGCTGTCGCGCGGTGCTTCACGCCGTTCACGATGAGAATCAGCGCGCAAACGACGAGACCGGCGGCGATAAGACCGGGAAACAACGCCGGTCCCACTTTCTGCCCGGCCATCTGCGGAAACGACGGAACGTGCACGAGCACCGCGATACCGAGGATCAGCAGGACTGCGCCGAAGATCGCGTCGTTAAATTTCATTCCACCTAACCGTGCGACTGGGCCTCAGTACTGCGCGTTAACCGGCGGCGCCGACGCCGGTTCAACGCGTCGAGTTATTACGTCGCGAAGCGACGGAAAAACGTCATTTGGCCATGCCGAGCGACTTCATCACCGTTCCCATGTCGGCGTCACCCTTCGCCATGTACTTCGCGAAAGCGTCCTCCGCTGCCCAAGTCGCGCCGAAGCCGCGCTGCGTGAGGAAGTCGTGATATTCCTTGCTGTCGTAGGCTTTTTTGATCGCCGCAACAAGACGCGTCTCGATGTCTTTCGGCAATCCCTTCGATGTCGCGAGACCGCGCCATGCAGCGGTTGTCCAGTTGCTTCCCGTTGCCTGCTTGATCGTCGGCAAGTTTGGATACAACGCGGGCGCCTTGTCGTCGAAGATCGCGAGTGAGCGAACCTTGCCGGCGTCGATCAATCCGCGCGCTTCGGGAATCGAGCACGGCACGATATCGACGCCGCCCGCGACGAGATCCTGCAATCCGGGTGCGGCACCGTTCGACGGCACCCACGGCACTGCCTTCGGATCGATCTTCAGATCGCTCAGCAAACCCGCTAGCGCGAGTTGCCAAATGCCGCCTTGCCCCGTGCCGGATGCTTTCAGCTTGCCGGGGTTCGCCCGCACGGCATCGAGCACATCCTTGACCGTCTTGTACGACGAGTCGGCGCGAACCTGAAATCCCGCGGGGTCGGCATTCACCAGCGCAAGCGGCGTGTACGAAGCCGGGCCGAGCTCGGTCAAGCCTTGCCAATGCATCATCGTGATTTCAACGGTGATCATGCCGAGCGTGTAACCGTCCGGCGGTGCCTGCGCGATCGCGCTATGTCCGACAACGCCATTGCCGCCCGTGCGATTGACGACATTGACGGGCTGACCCAAGTCCTTTTCGAGGTACGCGCCGAAGAATCGCGCAACAGCGTCGGTTCCTCCGCCCGCGCCCCATGGCACGATCAACGTGATCGGGCGCTCGGGATAGGCCGCGACCGCGGATCCAACAGCCAATGCAACGGCGAGCGCGGCAACCGCGCGCAACCAGCGCTTCATGGATTCCTCCTTGCGAGTAGATGCGCCACACTCGGCGCGACGTTGATACGAGCCACGTCCGGCGGCGACCGGCGCGACGTTAGCAGCGCGGCGTCAACTGGTCAAGCGGCCAGACCACCGGCCAGGCGGCCACGCACGTAATCGGCAAGCGATGCTGCAAGCGTGCGCAGATCGGCTTCGAGCTTCGCGTAACCGGCGTGCGGCTGGAGAGTCCCTTCGTTCATGTACAACGTACGTTTGATTTCGACTTGCACACTGTGGCGTCCCTCATGCGGGCGGCCGTGCCGACGGACGAGCTCGACGCCTTTGTATGGATCGTTGATCGAGACCGAGTAACCCAGTGCGGCAACGCCGTCGGCGACGAAACGGGTGAACGCGTGCTCGCACGTGGTGCCATCGCGATCGCCGATGACGAAATCGCAGCGCTCGCGACCCGGATCGTCCGCGTTCACATCGCCGACCGCCGGCATCGAATGGCAATTCACGTGCCACACGACGCCAAACGCCTGATGTCGCGCATTGAGCACCGTCGCGAGCTCGGCATGATAAGGCGCGTAGTACCGTTCGATGCGCGCGCGAACCTCGGCCGCCGAAAGCTTGCGTGCATAGAGCGGCGCGCCACCCGACACGACGCGCCACACGAGACCGATTCCCTGGCTCGTCTTGCGCGTCAGAACCAGGGGCTCATCCCACGCGTCGGCAAGGAGATCAGGATCGACATCGGCGAGACTCCGATTCGGATCGATGTAGGAACGCGGGAACAACGCCTCGACGAGCGTCGCGCCGACGCCGGCGGCATGCGCCCACAGCTTGCCGACGTGCGCGTCCTCCGCTTGACGTACGAGATCGCGTGGCGGCCGATGGTCGAAATCGTTCGGATAGATCTCGCCGGAGTGCGGAGAGTCGAACACCAGCGGAATCGGCGCGATCGCGGGATCGTGCCGCCGCCATACGCCGTCGAGCGCGTTCATCGGCCTGCGGTGTTCGACACCGTATTCAAATGACACGCCGACCACTGACGCGTCGACACCTCGATCAGCGCCGGCGACGTTTCGCTGCAGACCGGCATCGCGTACGGACAACGCGGATGAAAATGACATCCTGACGGCGGATGGAGCGGCGATGGAATTTCTCCGACGACCGGCGCGAACTTGCGCTTCTTCGGCTCGACGCGGCCGATCTCGGCGAGCAACGCTTTTGTGTACGGATGATTCGGCTGATTGAACAGCTTCGCCGCCGGTGCGCTCTCGACGACACGTCCGAGATACATGACGACGACGCGATCGGCGATGTACTGAACGACGCCCAGGTCATGGCTGATGAACAAGTACGTGAGGTTGAGAGCCGCCTTCAAATCCATGAACAGATTGAGCACCTGCGCCTGGATCGATACGTCGAGCGCGGCAACCGATTCGTCGCAGACGATGAACTCCGGCTTGACCGCGAGCGTGCGTGCGATGCCGATCCGTGCCCGCTGACCGCCGGAGAATTGGTGCGGGTAGCGGCGCATCAGTGTCGGATCGAGCCCGACTTTATTGAGCATCAAGCCGACGTATTCGACCTGCTGTTTCGCCGAGATCAGTCGATGGACGACCGGCGCTTCGCCCACGATGTCGATGACGCGCATGCGTGGATTGAGCGAGGCGTAGGGATCCTGGAAGATCATCTGCATCTTGAGTTGCGCGCGCCGCGCGGAGATGGCGCGCATTTGCTCGACCGGTTCGCCGCGCCATAGGCGTTGTCCTCCAGACGGTGCGAGCAGACCGACGGCCACGCGCCCGAGCGTCGACTTGCCGCAGCCGGACTCGCCGACCAGCCCGACGACTTCTCCTTCCGCGATGCGCAGGTCGACATTATCGACGGCGTGGACGACTTCCTCTGCGATGGCGGCGCCGAATACGTTGCCGATTCGCGCCGCGACATCGAGCGGCTTCACGAAGCGCTTCGACACGCCGTTGAGCTCGATCAGCGCCGGTTGCGCCCCGGTGATGCTGCGCGGCGCGATCATGGAAGGATCGGCTGCACTCATGCCAACGGATGGTGGCAGCGAACCGATTGGCCGGCCGTTAGCGGGCGCATCAGCGGGGTTCTTGCGCAGTCGGATTGCGCGTACGAACAACGCTCGCGGAACGGACACCCGGGCGGCAGATCGAGCAACGAAGGCGTCATCCCCGGAATCTGCTTCAATCGCGCGCCGCGCGCGTTGTTCGCCGGCACCGAATCAAGCAGCCCGCGCGTGTACGGATGGCGCGGCCTGCCCAGCACTTGTTCGGCGGTGCCCTGCTCGACGATGCGGCCGGCGTACATCACGCTGACCTGGTCGGCGAGGCCGGCGACGACGGAGAGGTCGTGCGTGATCCAGATAACGGCAGCGCCCGTCTCTCGCGTCAGCTTTTGCATCTCGTAAAGAATTTGCCCCTGGATCGTGACGTCGAGCGCCGTCGTCGGCTCGTCGGCGATGATCAAGTCGGGCTTGTTCAACAAAGCGATGGCGATCGCGACGCGCTGACGCATGCCGCCGGAGAATTGATGCGGATACGCCGACAGGCGCTCTTCCGGCGATGGAATGCCGACCTTCGAAAGCGCTGCGGCAGCCATCGCGTGCGCGTCGCCGGCGCTGACCTTCCGGTGCGCAACGATCGCTTCGATCATCTGCG
The DNA here is from genome assembly GCA_005881895.1 of Betaproteobacteria bacterium. GTDB lineage: Bacteria > Pseudomonadota > Gammaproteobacteria > Burkholderiales > Casimicrobiaceae > VBCG01. The sequence goes on along the minus strand of VBCG01000050.1, from coordinate 73,393 downwards.
TGTCGATGCGGAGCACGGGGTTCAACGTCATCATCGGGTCCTGGAAGATCATCGCCACGCGATTCCCGCGCATCTGTCGCATTTCCTCGCCGGAAAGCTTGATGACATCGATGCCATCCAGAAGAATGCGTCCGCCAACGATACGTCCCGGCGGATCGATGAGACCCATGAGCGAATAACCGGTCATCGACTTGCCCGAGCCGGATTCGCCGACCAAGCCCATGACTTCGCCGCGATTGACGATGAACGACACGTCGTCCACTGCTTTCACGACGCCGGCCTTTGTGAAGAAATGCGTGCGGAGCTCTTCGACACGCAATACCGGTTCACTCATCGATGGCGGTTCGCAGTCATTTCTGTAGCCGCGGATTCATCACGTCACGCAGTTGATCGGCGACGAGGTTGATGCTGACGATCGTGACGAGCAGCGCGACGCCCGGGAAAAAGCTGATCCAGTATTTTCCCGACAATAAATATTGATAGCCGTTGGCGATCAGAAGTCCAAGCGATGGCTCCGTGATCGGCAGGCCGAGGCCGAGAAACGAGAGCGTGGCCTCGAGAGCGATCGCCGCAGCAACCTGCACCGTCGCGACGACTATCGTCGGCGGGAGGCAGTTGGGGAGAAGGTGCTTGAACACGATGCGCGACGGCGGCAGCGCAAGACAGCGCGCCGCCTCCATATATTCCTTGCGCTTTTCGACCAACGCGGCACTGCGCACCGTGCGCGCGTAATAAGCCCACTGCACCGTGACGAGCGCGGCGATAACCTTGCCGGTGCCTTGCCCGAGGACCGCAATCAGAATCAGCGCGATCAGGATCGCCGGAAATGAAAGCTGAATGTCGACGATCCGCATGATCAGCGTTTCGACACGGCCGCCGAGATACGCTGCGGCAAGACCCATCGTCAGGCCGATCAACAGTGCGAGCACGGTGCTCGCGACGCCCACGGAAAGCGAAATGCGCAAGCCATAAAAAATCGCCGACAGCATGTCGCGACCCTGGTCGTCGGTGCCGAGCCAGTACGTTCCGCCGGTTAGCGCCTTCGATCCCGGCTCGAGCCGGCTGTCCATCACGTCGAGTTGCGCGAGATCGTACGGATTTTGCGGGGAGATGAACGGAGCGAGGATCGCGGCAAGAACGACGAGCAGCAGCAACACGATTCCAAATATCGCGATGGGGTTGGTGACGAAATCGCGGGCGATCCGTCCAAGCGGCGTCTCGGTGGCCGCGCCTGTCGCCAGCGGCTCGACGATAACAGTGTCGGGAAGCGCGCTCATTGAGTCCTCACCCCTTCGACTCCGTCAGCCGCACGCGCGGATCGAGCGCCGAATACAGCACGTCCACGACGAGATTGATGACGATGAACATCGTGACGATGATGAGCAGATAGGCGACGATCACCGGACGGTCGAGCACGTTGATCGAGTCGATCAGCAGCTTGCCCATTCCCGGCCAGGCGAACACGCTTTCCGTGACAATGGCGAACGCGATCAGCGCGCCGAATTGCAAGCCGACGACCGTGACGATCGGAATAAGGATGTTGCGGAGCACATGCACGCCGATGATGCGCCGATTGGTAAGGCCCTTCGCGCGCGCAAACTTGACGTAGTCCTGCAAGAGCGCCTCGTGCGCACCGGCGCGCGTCAGGCGAATCAACAGCGCCACGTTGAACAGCGCGAGGTTGGTCGCGGGCAGCATTAGGTGACGCCATCCGTCGACGGAAAAAAACGATACGGGGATCAAACCAAACAGATCGACGGTGGGGCCGCGCCCGTTCGACGGCAGCCAGCCGAGCACGACGGAAAACACCATGATCAGCATCAGCCCGACCCAGAAGGTGGGCAACGAAAAGCCGAGGATTGACCCCGCCATGATCGTCCGTCCGGCGATTCCATTTGGACGCAATCCCGCCCACAAGCCAAGCGGTATGCCGAAGACGACGGCGATCAGCATCGCGGCAAACGCGAGCTCGAGCGTCGCCGGCATGCGCTCGAGGATCAGCGAAATCGCGGGCGTCGCATGCACGAACGACTTGCCGAAATCGCCGTGGAGGGCGCCGGTGAAGAACGTCCAGTATTGCTCGGGCAGCGGCTTGTCGAGGCCCAGTGCTGCGATGGCGCGCTCGCGGTCCTGCTGATCGGCTTGCGGATTGATCAGGATGTCGATCGGATTGCCGATCGCGTACACGCCGACGAACACCAGCACCGACATCAGAAACAGGACGACGACGCTTTGCAGGCCTCGACGGATGATGTAGACCAACATCGGAAACGATGCGGCACCCTCAGCCGCTCGACGCTACGCGTCGCGCTCCCGATTTTGCCAACTGAGCCGCTCGCGGGAGAAGGTTGAGCTTAGGGGCAACGCCCTGAACGATTCTCACCGCTTCGCCATCTCTCCCGGCGCTTGCTTGAACTGGAACGCCAGCGTGTATTCGTCGGTCCGCGGAACGTATTGCACGCCCTTGCGCGTCGCCCAGATCGTGTATTGGAAATGGATCGGCATGATGCCCAAATCGTCCATCGCCATCTTGGTCGCTTGTTGCAGCATTTGCGATCGATTTTCGTCGTCGACCTGCTGCAGCGCCTGCTCGATGACGTAATCGACCTTCGGGTTGCTGTAGCGACCCCAGTTGACGGCGCCAAGCCCCTTGTCGCGATTGAACGTCGCCAACAGCGAGCGTAGCGGCGAGCTCGCTTCGCCCGTCGATGCGCCCCATCCGACCATGTGGAAGCTGAACTCCTGCTTCGACGCGCGCGCCGAATAGGGTCCCATGGGCGCGGTCTCCACTTTGGAGTTGATGCCCACGCGCGTCAGCATCTGCGCAACCGCCTGCACGATCTTCTCGTCGTTGACGTAGCGGCCGGACGGTCCGTGAACCGTGATGTTGAAGCCGTTCGGATAGCCGGCTTCAGCGAGCAGCTTCTTTGCGCCCTCGGGGTCGTATGCCTCCGCCTTGAGTCCGAGCACGTGACCGAAAAGCTTCTCCGACACCAGCTGTCCCGATGGAACCGCCTGGCTTTCCATCACGCGCTCGGCGATCGCCGGTCGGTTGATCGCCTTGGAAATCGCACGCCGCACGCGCAAATCGGTCAACGGATTCTTGTCGAGCGGCTTGCCGTCCTTCGCGGTGATGAACGGACTCACCCGTTGCAGATGATCGAAATTGAAATAGATCACGCGATGCGAGATCTTCGACGTCACCGTGAACTTCGGGTCGGATTTTAGCCGCGGAAGGTCGGCGATCGGCGGCTGCTCGATGGCGTCGACATCACCTGAAAGAAGCGCCGCCACGCGCGCCGCCTCGTTCTTGATGATCTTGAACGTCACTTTCGGCCACGGTGATTTCTCGCCCCAGTAATTGTCGTTGCGAATGAGCTCGATGCGGTCACCCGAAACGTAGCGCACGAGCTTATAGCGCCCGCTGCCGATCGCCGCCTTGCCGGAATTGAAGTCTTCGGTCGTTGCGCCCGTCGCCGCTTTTTTCGACACGATATAGATCGTCGAGAGATCGTTCGGCGCGAGCGGATACGGCGCGGCGTATTTGAAGCGGATCGTGTACGGATCGACGATCTCCTTGCCGATGATCGCTTTCGTGTAGGCGGTGAACGGACCTGGGCTGTTCGGTACGTTTGGCACGCGATCGATCGAAAACACGACGTCCTCGGCGGTCAGCTCGCTGCCGTCGTGGAACTTGACGCCTTTGCGCAGCTTGAATTCCCACGTCTTGTCGTCGACCGTCTTCCACGACGTCGCGAGACCGGGAATCATTTTCGAATCGGGATCCATCTGCACGAGCTTGTCGAAGATGTGCTCGGCGATGTTGTTGTTCGGAAACAGGTTGAAAAAATGCGGATCGGCGGACGTCACGTCGGCCGCGACCGCAATCTTGAGCTCCTGCGCCGAGGACGGCGATGCGAAGGGCAACAGCGACACGATCACGATCGCGATGGCCAGGCGAACGAATTTGCGAAGGGCGTACATGGATTCCTTTGGGCGGTCTGAAAGCGGTAAATCGACGCCGCAATCTATCCCAGGCCGCCTCAGGCGTCAAAGAATGCGGCTGTCATCCTGCGCCGTGCGAAGCGAGTCCTGAGCGAAGCGAAGGAGCTGCTTTTAAAAGTAGGTCCCTCGGCTTCGGCTCGGGATGACGAGTGGATGTCAGTGCCGCAACACGCACTTTTGATAGAGATCCGGAAATGTCCCGGCCGGGTCGTATTTCGCCTTGAGGGCGTGGTAAGCCTCGCCGCCATAGAGCTTCCAGAAAACGTCCGGCGTGTAATAACTGTCGGAATAGAGCGATTTGATTCCGGAGAGTCGAATCACCTCCGCTTCGACTAGCCGGTTGAGGTGCCCGGCGCCGTATCGTTCCGGCCGGCGGGCGACATCCCAGAAGCCGAAATTCATATAGAGCTGCCCTGGCCGCAGCGGATAGAGCGTAAAACGGTCAGCCCGCGCACCGGCTCGAATCGGGCAAATCCAGATCGGCGTGATGCGAATCTCGCGCTCGAAAAAGCGCAGAAACGCGTCCGCATGCTCGAGCGGGATATCGACGTCCTGGATCACCGATTCGGTGTACGCGCCTCCGCCCCGCAGCCGGTTCCACGCCTGCATCACGCCCCATCGCGTGTTCCAGCGCATGAGCCGCTGGTACGTTCGCGAGCCAAGCCGCCGGCGTCCGAACAGGCGCCGAAGCAACGGATTCTGCGCACCGACGTTCTTCGAGCACCAGAACCAATCAGTGTCCCAGCGCCAGATGAAATCGTGCGTCGTCAGGTAATCGAGCTCGCACTCCTTGAGCGAACGATAATAAATCCGCTCGTACGTGTAATCGCTCGTGTAAGGCGCCGTGTCGGTGAAGCGGCCGACGTTCACATAGAGCTCGTCCGGCCCGAATACGACGCCGTCGACGAAATCGTTCGGCGCTGCGCACGCGGCATCCAGCGCCGCGAAAAATTCATCGCTCCTGGTGTAGCGCCGGTGCGTGATCTCGACGAAGGGTTTCGCAGCTATTGCACGCGCCGCGAGCTTGAGCGTGTAACCAAGAGTGCCGTACGAGTTGGGAAAGCCGAAGAACAAATCGGCATGTTCGTTGTCGGGACGGCAGACGAGCACGCGGCCATCGCCCGTCAGGATCTCCAGCTCATCGAGCGTTTCGTGCACGAGACCGAACTTGAACGACGATGCCTCAACGCCGACGCCCGCTGCCGCGCCGCCGAGAGTTATGGTCTTGAGCTCGGGAACGACCGCCGGCAGAAACCCCTTCGCCAACGTTGCGGCGACAAGGTCTTCGTATGTGACCATGCCTTCCGCTTCGACGATGCCGGGCGCCGCATCGACACCGAGAACGTGATTGAAGTCGCGAACGTCGAGGCCGCGCTTCGCGCCGGACGCACGATCGCGGAAGAGATTGGACGTGTCCTTGCGAAGTCGAAGCTTGCCGCCTCCGGCGTGCTGAACAGCGATCGCGACGCGCAGGACGCGGCTCGCGTGATCCTGCATGTCAGTCGGCGCTTCGCAACGACTCGTGCGCGCGAGCACGCGCTACGTCTTGATCTTCGTACAGGAAATCGCGCGTCATCGGATAGCTGTCGCGCGCGACATTTCCCTTGCTGAACACAATCTGAAATAGGTGCGTTCGTTCCTTGGGCGAGCGGAACATCTCAGCGCAACCGATGAGATAGGTGCGCCAAATCCGCCGGAATCGCTCGTCGAATTTGGCCGGATCCAGTGCGCGTATCCGCTCCCAGTTGCGGTCGAAGCGCTCGACCCACGCGTCGAGCGTCAGCGCATAGTGCCGGCGCAGGTTTTCGATGTCGAGGATCTCGAGGCCGCAGTCCTCCATCAGGGTGATCGTGTCGGCAAGGCTCGGAATCCAGCCACCCGGGAACACGTAATTGCGGATGAAAAATTCGGTTTCCCGGCGACCGACATGGCCGATGAAATGCAGCATGCCAAGCCCACCCGGCTTCAAGAATTGCGCATGCGCGCGAATCACGTCTTCCAATTGATCGCGTCCCGCGTGCTCGAGCACACCGATCGACACGACTTTGTCAAACGGCCCGAACGCATCGCGGAAATCGGCTTCGACGACGTTGACGCGATTTTCGAGACGACGCGCTTGTATCGCGCGTTTCACTTCGTCGACCTGCTCGGGCGTCGTGTTGACGCCGGTCACCGATACACCGTGCCGGTTCGCCGCGTGAAACATGAAGCCGCCGAAGCCGCAGCCGATGTCGACGACCGATTCGCCCGGTCGCAGCAACAGCTTGCGGCACACATGCTCGATCTTGTTCACCTGCGCTTCCTCGAGCGTCTTCGTGCCGTCCTCCCAGTACGCGCACGTGTACATCATCAGCGGATCGTCGAGCCAAAGGCGGTAGAAGTCGGTGCCAAGGCCGTAGTGCGCGCGGGCATTTAACTTGGCGCGCTCGCGGCTTGCATTTGAGCGGCGGAACTCGTGCCAGCGGTTCGCTTGCTCAACCAACGCATTCGCGGAACTGAATCCGCTGCCCATCCCGGCGCGCAGCGCAGCGCGAAGATCGCCATCGACATCCACGTCGCCGTCGAAGTAAGCATCGAGCAAACCGACGTGACCGAAAGCGATGCTCTTCAACTCGGCGGCGCGCTTGTGAAACCGCAGCGAAAATCGGGCGGGTCCTGGACGGTTACGGTATTGAGCGCCGTCGGAAAACGTCACCTGGAATACGTCGGGCGAAGCCGCGCCGATCGCCTCGAGGTCCTCTCGCAAGAATGATTTCATACGGAATGAGTTGCCTACGAGATTGGGAAGCCTCCCTACCCTCCTCGCAGCGATTCGACCCCCACGCGCGCGAACCGTTCGCGTCGCTACCGCCGGCTTCGCGCCGGACTACGATGTGCGTCAGATGATTCTTACGCGGATGTCAGGAAGCCCATCGATGTGCGCGTCGATGATATCGCCTTTGATGACCGGCCCGACGTTCTCCGGCGTCCCAGAATAAATGATGTCGCCGGGCGCGAGCTCGAATGCCTCGGAGAGCTTGCTGATCTGCTCGGCCACCGACCAGATCATCTGATTCAGGTTGGCGTTCTGCTTGACCTGTCCATTGACCTTGAGCCAGATCGCGCCGTCTTTCATATGTCCGACCTTTGCGGCAGGTTGCAGCGGCCCGAGCGGCGCGGAATGATCGAAGCTCTTCCCGATCTCCCACGGCTTTTTTTCGTCGCCCATTGCGCGCTGCAGATCACGACGCGTCATATCGAGACCGACCGTATAGGCGTACACGAGATCGAGCGCCCGATCGAGCGGAACGTTACGTCCGCCTTTCGCGAGCGCTGCGACCAGCTCGACTTCGTAGTGATAGTTCTTGGTGAGCGTCGGATACGGATGCTCGATCGTTTCGCCCGGCGGGACGATCTGGATCGCATCGGTCGGCTTCTGGAAAAAGAACGGCGGCTCGCGGTTCGGATCCGATCCCATTTCACGTGCATGCGCCGCGTAGTTGCGGCCGATGCAATAGATGCGCCGGACCGGAAATTGTTCGGCGCTGCCGGCGATGGGAATGAACGTGTCGGCAACCTCGAACGGTGTACGTATTGTCATGGCGGTGTCGGCGGCGGCGCGCGTCTGCGTTGCGACGCCGGTCGCCGCAAGCGCAGCCGCAGCTTGCAGCAATTCGCGGCGTTTGTTGGTCGGCATGTTACCTCCTCGAGCGAAGTTGGACCCCCACGCTTGCGGCCGCAGTGGCCAATGAGGCCGCTGCGCTGCCCCATGGGGGAGCAATTCGCGCCTTGGGACGGCCCTGCGGCGCGAAAATTGGACCCCCACGCTCGCGGCTATCGCCGCTACGCTGCCCCCGGAGGGGGAGTAATTCGCGCCTTGGGACGGCCCTGCGGCGCTCATGCTGGACGCCGATGGTCCCTCGCGCCCCGGCTCCGGGGTTCTTCACAGGCTGGCAAATGCGCCAGGATCATCGCGTCAAGAGAAGCATAATACTTCTCGTCCTCTTCGCGATCACGAAGCGCACGTTCCCGCGCCTCGCCGTCGGAGAGCGGGCTCCCGGCGGCGCTCCATCCTTTCGCGTCGGCAACCACGTCCCCTTCGTAGCGATAAATCGCCCGCGGGCGGCCGTTCGGATACCACGAGCGCGAGATGCCGTTGCGACGACCCGCTGCGAACCCGGCCTGCAACTTTTGCTGCGCGTCTCCGTTCGTGCCCGCTTGCCGAAACCATAGCGAAAGGGTCCCGCTGACCTGATCCTCATCGTACGGAATGTGAGCGACCCGCGTTCCGTCGCGCGTCCAAAAGATGAACGAACCCGTGCGCTTGCCGCGATTGAACGCCCCCGCGACGCGAAGCTGTCCGTTCGCGGATCGAAGCTCGTACGCACCGTGCGGCCGGCCGTCGCGGCAGGCGGCGCGCACCTCCAGGTCCTGCGCAGCCGCAGAGAGACTCGCGAGCGTTGCAACGACGCATACGATCAACCAGCGTGCTTGCTCCACCATGCCGAAAGCTCGCCGACGATGCCGCGACGGAACGCAAGGACGCAGACGACGAAGATAACGCCGGTGATGACCGTCACCCACTCGCCGAAATCGGACAGATAGCTCTCGATCCCGATGATGATGAACGCTCCGACGACCGGTCCAAAGATCGTGCCCATCCCGCCCAACAGCGTCATCAGCACGACTTCGCCCGACATCGTCCAGTGAACGTCCGTCAACGATGCGAGCTGGAAAACGATCGACTTGGTGGCGCCCGCCAGACCAGCGAGCGTTGCCGAAAGAATGAACGCCAGCAACTTGTAACGGTCCGCGTCATAACCGAGCGAGATCGCGCGGGGCTCGTTCTCGCGTATCGCTTTCAGCACTTGGCCGAACGGCGAATGGATCACGCGATAGATCAGCAGGAATGCGAGCGCGAAGATGATGAGCACCACGTAATACATCGTCAGCGTGCTCGACAGATCGAAGACGCCAAACAAGCGTCCCCGCGGCACCGACTGGATGCCATCCTCGCCATGGGTGAACGGCGTTTGCAGATAGAAGAAGAACATCATCTGCGCGATCGCGAGCGTGATCATCGCGAAGTAGATGCCCTGCCTCCGAATCGCAAGCGCCCCGACAAGCGTGCCGAGCGCCGCCGCGGCGGCTGTCCCGCTCAGCACGGCAAGCTCGAACGGCAGCCCCCATACCTTTGCGGCATGCGCGGAAACGTACCCCGCGGTGCCGAGGAACATCGCGTGGCCGAATGAGAGCAGCCCACCGAATCCAAGGAGCAGATTGAACGCGCACGCGAACAGCGCAAAACACAGCGCCTTCATCAAAAACACCGGATAGAGACCGACAAATGGCGCGATCGCGAGCGCTGCCAGCATTAATACGATGCCGGCGCGTGCGGTGTTCGACGCGCGTGTGGCGATGGCGGCGGTATCCGAGATCGCCATCGTCAGCGCTCGCGGCCGAACAGTCCGGCGGGCTTGATCAGCAGCACGATCACCATGATCACGAAGATCACCGTGTTGGACGCTTCCGCATAGAAGTATTTGGTGAGTCCCTCGACGACACCGAGGCCGAAGCCCGTCAGAATTGCTCCCATGATCGACCCCATGCCGCCGATCACGACGACGGCGAATACGACGATGATCATGTCCGCACCCATCAACGGGTTCACCTGATAGATTGGCGCGGCCATCACGCCGGCCAGCGCCGCCAATCCGACCCCGAAACCGAACGTCAGCGTGATCATCCGCGGCACGTTGATGCCGAACGCCTGCACGAGCGCCGGATTTTCCGTTGCCGCGCGCAGATAGCTGCCGAGCTTCGTGCGCTCGATCACGTACCACGTCGAGAAGCAAACGGCGAGCGAAGCGATGATGACCCACGCCCGGTATTTCGGCAGGAACATGAAGCCCAGGTTGAGGCCGCCCGCGAGCTCGGTCGGAATCTGGTACGGCATGCCCGACGAGCCGAATTCGTTGCGGAACAATCCTTGAATGATCAGCGCGAGACCGAACGTCAACAGCAGACCGTAAAGATGATCGAGCTTGTAGAGGCGCGCGAGCATCGTGCGCTCGATCAGCATGCCGAATGCACCGACGACGACCGGCGCGATCAGCAGCGACCACCAGTAACCGACGCCGGCCTTGTTCAACAGAAACCACGCACAGAACGCGCCCATCATGTACTGCGCGCCGTGCGTAAAATTGATGATGTTGAGAAGGCCGAAGATCACCGCGAGGCCGAGCGACAGCATCGCGTAAAACGCGCCGTTGATGAGGCCGACGAGCAGTTGACCGAAGAGTGCTTGCATTATCCGTCGCGCCGGTGCGGTGCAGCGATTTGATGCGTCATCGGAGCGGCGCGACGGATAACTGCTCGCGTTGGAGAGGTCGCCTCGCGGCGACCCTCAACGCTTCGCTCTCGTTAGCGCAGCGTTTCCGCGATGCGCAGCGGTGTGCGTACATCATTTCACCAACGGGCACTCGCCATCCTTGAGCGGCCGGAATGCCTGATCCGCCGGAATCGTGGCCCTGACCTTGTAATAGTCCCATGGTCCCTTCGACTCGGCGGGCTTCTTCACTTCCACGAGATATGCGGGATGGATCTTGCGGCCATCCGCGCGGATCGTGCCTTTACCAAACAGCGGATCGTCGGTCGGCGTTTCCTTCATCTTGGCGATGACCTTCGTGCCATCGTCGCTCTTCAATGCCTCGACCGCCTTCAGGTAATGCGTGACGGCCGAGTACACGCCGGCGTGAAGCATCGTCGGATGGATACCCTTATCGCGTTCGGCGAAGCGCTTGGCGAACGCGCGCGACTGATCGTTCTGATCCCAATAGAACGTGTTGGTCAGGATAAGGCCCTGCGCCGTCGGCAGCCCGAGCGCGTGAACGTCGGTCAGGAAGACGAGCAACCCTGCCAGGTTCTGCCCACCCTTGACGATGCCGAACTCCGCCGCCTGCTTGATCGAGTTCGTCGTATCGCCGCCGGCGTTCGCGAGCCCGATGATTTTCGCTTTCGATGCCTGCGCCTGCAGCAGGAACGAGCTGAAGTCCTGCGTGTTGAGCGGGTGGCGTACTTTGCCCAGCACCTTGCCGCCGCTCTTCAGCACGACCGCCTCGGTGTCACGCTCGAGCGCGTGCCCGAAGGCGTAATCGGCCGTGAGAAAAAACCACGTATCGCCACCCGTCTTCACGATCGCGCCACCGGTGCCGTTCGCAAGCATCCACGTGTCGTACGTCCAGTGGATCGTGTTAGGCGAGCACGCCTTGCCGGTGAGATCGGAGCTTGCGGCGCCCGAGACGAGAAACGCCTTGCCCTTGTCGCGCGTGATCTGGTTGACCGCGAGCGCGACGCCTGAATTGGGCACATCGACGATCACGTCGACCTTGTCGGTGTCGTACCACTGACGCGCGATCGCCGAGCCGACATCGGGCTTGTTTTGATGATCGGCCGAAACGATCTCGACCTTGTAGCCGCGCTTCTCGATACCTGAATCTTCGACCGCCATTCGCGCCGCGGCCACCGATCCGGCGCCTGCCAAGTCGGTGTAAAGCGATGACATGTCGGACAACACGCCGATCTTGACGACGTTGTCCGAGATTTGCGCTTGCGCCGCGCCGGCGGCAAACGCGCCTGCAATTGCAACGGCAATCAAGCTCCCTCTTACTCTTTTCATTGCCTTTCTCCTCATGGATCGGGGCAGTCTTCAGAATGGAATCCTAAACCCCAAGATATTCGTGCAGCTTTTTCATGTTCGCCTCGAGCTCCGGATTGGGGATCATGTCGACGACACGACCGTTTTCGAGCACGTAATGCCGGTCGGCGACCGTCGATGCGAAGCGGAAATTCTGCTCGACCAGCAGAATCGTGAAACCCTGGCTTTTGAGCCGTCCGATCGTGCGTCCGATTTGCTGGACGATCACCGGCGCGAGACCTTCGGTCGGCTCGTCCAACAGCAGCAGCCGCGCACCGGTGCGCAGTATCCGGCCGATCGCGAGCATTTGTTGCTCACCGCCCGATAGCTTCGTGCCCTGGCTCTTGCGGCGCTCCTTCAGGTTCGGAAACAGCTCGTAGATCTGCGCCTCGCTCAATCCGCCTTCGCGCACCAGCGGCGGCAGCAGCAGATTTTCCTCGACGTTCAAGCTCGCAAAAATCCCGCGTTCCTCCGGGCAGTACGCGATGCCAAGGCGCGCGATGCGATTGGACGGCAGCGTCGATGTTTCGCGGCCTTCGAAGGCGATCGATCCTTCGCGTCGCGGGACGATGCCCATGATCGACTTCAACGTAGTCGTCTTACCCGCGCCGTTGCGGCCGAGCAGCGTCACGACTTCGCCGGGCAGCACCTCGAATGCGACGCCGTGCAGCACATGCGATTCGCCGTACCACGCGTTCAACGCGCTCACCCCCAGCAGCGGACCACCCGTACCCGTGTAGGTGCGTGGATCGAGTGCGCCGGGGCTTTCAAGCATGACCGGCGCCCAGGTACGCTTCGACGACCGCGGGATTCTTCGACACGGTCGCATAGTCGCCCTGCGCGAGCACTTCGCCACGCGCAAGTACGGTGATGTGATCGGACAAGGTCGAAACGACGGAAAGATTGTGCTCGACCATCAGCACCGTGCGATCCATGGCGACGCGCTTGATCAGCGCCGCGATGCGGTCGACATCTTCGTGCGTCATTCCGGCCGTCGGCTCATCCAGCAGCATCATTTCGGGCTCGAGCGCCAATGTCGTCGCAATCTCGAGCGCGCGTTTCCGGCCATAAGCAAGCTCCGTCGCCAGCGTGTCCTCGAACCCGGCCAAGCCGACGGCCTCGATCAATTCGCGCGCCTTCGCGTCGAGTGCACGCAGCAATCGCTCGGAAAGCCAGAAATCGAAGGAATGGCCGCGCTTGCGCTGCAACGCGATCCTGACGTTCTCCAGAACCGAAAGATGCGGGAACACCGCCGAAATCTGGAACGAGCGCACGAGCCCCATCCGCGCGATCGCCGCCGGACGCGACCCGGTGATCTCGCGACCATTGAAGAAAATGCGCCCGCGCGTGGGCGTGAGGAAATGCGTGAGGAGGTTGAAGCACGTCGTTTTGCCTGCGCCGTTCGGACCGATCAGCGCGTGGATCGTCCCCCGCCGGACCGACAGATCGACGTCCTTGACGGCCACAAAGCCCTTGAACTCCTTGGTCAGACCTTGCGTCGCCAGTATCGTGTCGTCAGCCAATGTGTGCCCCCCACGCTTGCGGCTATCGCCGCTGCGCTGCAGTCGCGGGGCGATTATCCGGATTGCAAGGAAATTCGCAATGCGCGCCGATCGGTGTGGCCTGCACGCCGTCAATACTCCAGGCGGGCATAGTAGGTCTTCTTCGACGCAGCGCGCGCTTCACCGAGCGTGCGGATTCCCTGTTCGGCGAGGAGTGGAATCATGCGCAGGAACGCCTCGGCGGTGAGAAGCGCGTCGCCGAGCGCCGTGTGCCGCCCGATCACCGCGACACCGAGCCGCGCGGCGATGTCCTCGAGACCATGCAGGTCCTGCTCCGGATGGACGACGGCCGACAGCAACAGCGTATCGAGCACCGGTTGCTCGAAGCGGACACCCGTTTGTGCTTCCTTTAGCTGCAGGAAGCGCATGTCGAATGCGGCATTGTGCCCGACGAGCACCGATTCCGCTGCAAAGCGGTGAAAGCGCGGCAGCACCTTGTCGATCGTGGGCGCTCCGCGCAACGCCTCGGGCGTGATGCCGTGCACAGCGACCGCAGACTCCGGCAAGCCGCGCCCCGGATCGATCAGGCTTTCGAACGTCTCGCCCTGCAACAGCCGTTCATTGACGATTCGGACGGCACCGATCGCGATGATCTCGTCGCCTCCCGACGGGCGGAGGCCGGTCGTTTCGGTGTCGAATACCGTGAAGGCGAGGTCGGTCAGCAGGCGATGATCGAGCGCGTCGGTGGCCGGCAAATGCCGAAAGAGATCGAAGTCGTAGAACTCGGGACGACTGGGCAACGCGCTACGGGAGCGTAGCACGGCGTGCTCGCCCGCAAGAGGAAGGAGGAAGCGGAAATAAGCCACCTGCGCCGGCACATCGCGCTGGTACCACATTTCGCCCGCATGACGTTCGATGACCTCGGTCAAGGTAAGCGCGCTTTCTTCACCGGCGCTGGTGAACGGCTCGCTTTGCCAGGCGAATGCTGTCTCGGACGACAACGGCGGTCCCTGCCACACGATGTCGAGCTGCGCGTGACCGCCGCTCGCGGCCAACCGGAAACGCACCTCGCGCACCTGAAACTCATCTTTCAGCCGCCGCGCGACATACGAAAGCCCCTGCGCGAGCGAAAAGCTATCGACGCGGAGCCAGAGTTCCGAATCGACCGCTTCGAGCTTCGTCGGCAGGCCTGCGCGCCGTTCGATGCGCCGGCGCGCGAGGGTCAACAAATCCTCGCCGCGCATCTCTTCGAGCGGCCAGCGCGCGCGTAATCGCTCGGTCACTTCCGCCGTGACGCGATGCAGTCGCTCCGACAGCCCCACCGCCTCATCGCGAATGATCGTGCCGAATCGCGCTCGCCGCGCGGCGTCCATTTCGGGGTGCTCGGTCAGGTTCTCGATCGCGGCGCGAATGTTTGCGAGCGCGGCGCGCGTCGTTTCGACGAGGCCCTGAAACAGGGCAACACGCTTCGCGTCGGCGTCGACGTCCTCCGTCACATCGGACAGCAGGAGGACGTAGCCGCTGAGCTCGGGCATGCCGCCGGCCGCATCCGCTGCGCCGGCGACAGGCGCCGCATGCACGCGCAATAACCTTCCGTCACGCGTCGTCGTCACGAAGTGCGTGCTCTCGCGCGTCGACCGTGCGGTTTGTTGCTCCATGGCCTCGACCGCGTGCATGATCACGGCGCGGTCGATGATGCCGAACACCGAGCGTCCAAGACCAATCAGATCGCTTGCCGCGCCATTCTCGGCACCGCCGAGCAACGCCTTTGTCGCAGCGTTATAGAGCAGCACGCGACCGTCGCGATTGCACACCAGAACGCTCTGATCGAGCTCCGCCACGAGTGCAGCAAGGCGTTTGCGTTCTTCGTCGACCTGCGCTTTCGCTTCGGTTGCCGCAGCGGCGTGCTCTGCCATCAGTTGCGATCGGATACCGGCGAGATCATTGACGGCCTTCACCACGCCGCGCAGGGGCGGCGCACACGAAAGCGACAGCCGATGTTCGGGATTGCCATGCGCGGTCAGCTGCACTTCTTCGGCGACCTGCCGCGCACTGCGAACCATCGGCGCCGTGATCCGATAGGTGACGAATGCGAGCACGCCCGCCAGCGCGACCGCAAAAAACACGAGCAAACCCACGCGCGGCGAAGTGAGAAGGTCGTTGGCAGCGTCGCGCTCGGCCGGCACGAAGTCGCTCCACAGCACGACGCACGCGATCGCCACCAGGGCGAGCGCGATCGCCGGCACCAGGATCGTTGCGATCGAGTGAGGCCGCTTCAGGGGTTCCCCAGCAGTTCCCGCACCTTGGCCACCAGCTCGCGGGTGGAGAACGGCTTGGCAATGTAGGCATCCGCGCCGAGCTCCAACGCTTTCGCGACCTCGACATCGCGACCCTTCGCCGAAACGATCACGACCTTGATGCTCCGGGTCGCTGGCTCGCCCTTCAGGCGTTGGCACACCTCGTAGCCGCTTTTCGCGGGAAACATGATGTCGAGCAGCACGAGATCGGGTCGAAACGACGCCGCAAGATCGAGAGCCTCCTGCCCGTTGGTGGCGACCTTCGTTTCGTAGCCGGCTTGCTCCATCAGGAACTCGAGAGATGTGACGATGTTCGGTTCGTCATCGGCGATGAGTATCCGCTTCGCCATCGAGAGCTCCTCCGCGGAATCTGCTGTGGCGCCTGCACACGGTCCCGACTCCTTGGCGCACGCCGCCGCGGAGTCGGGAATGTTGCATTCCGCTCCCTCTAGTGTGCCGCCGCTGCCGCGCGGCCAATGCCGGTGTTGGAGCGCACATACAGCTCGTCCCACATTTCTTCGGCACGACGATCGCGATAGAGCAGCGAACCGATCAGCACCGCGAGGAAACCGATCGGGATCGAGATCAGACCGGGATTGCGAAGCTCGAACAACGGCTTTTCCAATCCGACCAGGCTCGTGGTTCCCGTACCGACTTTCGCAAGCGCCGCTTCGGCGCCGGACTTCGCTTTCTGCGCGGCAGCCAAATCTTTTTTGAGCTTGTCCTGTGCAGCCGGATCGCTCGCCGCTGCGATGTCGGCGTTCACCTTTGCGATCCGCGGCGTCTGTGCGTCGATTATCTTCTGTTGCACCGCCTTGACCTGCAGCGGATACGTCATGTTGGGCGAGACCAGCACGAGGCCGATCGCCGTCAGCGTGCCGACCACCAGCCCCGCGACGACGCCGCCGGTGTTGCAGCGCTTCCAGTAGAGCGTCAGCAGCACGACAGGCAGGTTCGCTGACGCCGCCACCGCAAAGGCCAATGCGACCAGGTGCGCGACGTTCTGTCCCTGCGCGAGGATGCCGATGACGATCGCCAGCGCGCCGACGATGAGCGTGCAGATCCGCGCGGCGCGCCGCTCTTCTGCGTCGGTCGCATGCTCGCCCTTGACGATGCCGACCCAAATGTCATGGCTCATCGCCGACGCCGCGGCGAGCACCAGGCCGGCGACGACCGCGACGATCGTTGCGAACGCGACCGCGGCGACGAACGAGAGCATCAGGTTACCCAGCATCGAATCGGGCCCGCCACCCAGGAATTGCGCGAGCAGCGGTGCCGCCATATTGCCGCCCGGATCGGCGGCGATGATGGTGGTCGGCCCAACGAGCATCGCGGCGCCGGTACCGAGGAACAGCGTCAACACGTAGAAGCCGCCAATGATCGCCATCGCCCAGATCACCGAGATGCGCGCCTGCTTCGCCGTCGGCACGGTGAAGAACCGCATCAGGATGTGCGGCATGCCCGCGGTCCCTAGGACCAGCGCCATGCCGAGCGAGATTTGGTCGATCGGACTTTTGAGATACAGCCCGGGTTCAAGAAACCGCTGGCCGAGCTCCTGCGGACTCATCGTCCTCGCAGCGTCGCCCAATAAGCCGCCGACGCGAGCTTGGATCTTCGGATCGCCGATGACCTGCTGGAAATACTCGGGCCCGCCGAAGCCATACTGCGACCAGACCAGGAACACCATGACCAGCGAAGCGAGGACGAGCAGGATCGCCTTGATGATCTGCACCCACGTCGTCGCCACCATGCCGCCGAAGATCACGTAGCCGAGCATCAGGACGCCGACGGCGATCACCGAGTACTCGTAGTCGATGCCGATCAGCGTCTTGACCAGGACGCCGCCGCCGACCATTTGCGCGGTGAGATAGAAAGTCGAGACCGTGATCGTCGACACGGCCATGAACGCCTTGACCGTCTTCGGGTTGTTGCGGAAGGCGAGGATGTCGCCCAGCGTGTATTTGCCGATGTTGCGGCAGGGCTCGGCGATGACCAGCAACACCGTGATGTAGGCCACGAGCCAGCCCACCGAATACATGAACCCGTCGTAACCGTATAGCGAGATCAGCCCGGCAATGCCGAGGAACGACGCCGCGGACAAATAATCGCCCGCGATTGCCCAGCCGTTCTGCAGA
This sequence comes from Betaproteobacteria bacterium, assembly GCA_005881895.1. GTDB lineage: Bacteria > Pseudomonadota > Gammaproteobacteria > Burkholderiales > Casimicrobiaceae > VBCG01. The sequence continues at coordinate 55,779 of VBCG01000050.1, read as the reverse complement.
CCCGACACGCCACCGCCGGCGGCGTAGAAGTCGGCCGTGGTCTTCACTCGCTTCGCCGCGACGTAGGTCACGTACATCGTCAACGCGATGATCGCAGCGAAGACGCCGAACGTGAGGAATCTCCATTGCGTCGGCACCGTCTGCGCGAACGCAGGCTCGGTTGCCAGCAGCGAAGCCGCACCAACAGCAAGGGCGGGAATCAGCAATCTGCGACGGATATTCATTTGCGGCCTCCCGTGGCATCAGCATCGCGGGCGATCTTCTCGGCCATCTCGTCGAACTGGCTGGCACGCCGCGCATAGAAGTACGCGATGCCCCAGGCCACCAGGAACTGCGAAAGAGCAAAGAGGAGCCCGATGTTGACCGGGCCCCATACCTTCACCTTGTACAAATCGGTGAAATACCCGGCGCCGATCGGCAGCAGGAAGTAATACACGACCGAGAACGCCATCAAGCCCCATAGAAAGCGGGTCTTGCGGTCGTGCAGCTCGCGAAACCGCGGCGTGGAATCGATCGCCGCCCAATTGATCGTCGCCATTCTTTCCTCCTCTTCCCCCGAAGTTCGTTCACCTGACGGACGTTGCGCCAGCGCGCATAAGTTCGCTCAGCCTACCTCCGTTGCCCCGACAATCATCTGATTTCGATCAATGTCTGCCCGGACGAGGAGGCGTCACACGCCGAAGTTCGCATTGGCCACCGAAAAATCGCGTGCCAGACGCGACTGCAGGTTGCGCGCCTGCCTGAGAGCTTCCTTCAGAATACGCCGATCGAGCTCGTTCAACACCGCCGGGTTGATATGGTTGTGGAGCGGTTCGCCCCGCACACGCTGCGCCGCGTTATGCCGCACGCGCAAGAGCTGCATAAAGCGGAACGACTCTTCCCACGCCTCGATCTCGGCCCCCGCGAGGAGTCGCGTCTTGGCTAGCGCCGCGAATCGATCAAGCGTATTCGTTGCGGTAACTCCGGTCAAAAGGCTGTAGATTCGGGCGGACTCGACAAAGAGCTGGACGCCGTTCACTTTGAGATCGAGCGTGTCAGGGTGCTCGCCACCGCTCGCAAGGATGAAGTCGCGCACGAGGCCGAGCGGCGGCTGGCTCGTCAGCGCGTTGTGCACCATCGGCAGCAGGAACCGGCCGCTGTCCTCGGCATGGCGGGCGAGCCACGCTCGGAGCTCCGATGCGACGGCGCGGTTGCCCTGGATTGGCCTGAAGTCGAAGAAGATCGTCGCGTTGAGGAGGGCTCGCGGATCGGGTTCGTCGATCCATTGCGCAAAACACCGCCGCCACTCCGAAAGCGACAGACACCATTTCGGGTTGCTCGCCATCACTTCGCCTCGACACAGGGGAAAGCCGCAGCGATCGAGCGCTTCGTTCACGTTCCGCGCGTAGGGCAAAAGCTCGCGCCTGCGTGACTCGACATCGCCGCCGTCGACGAAGATGATGCCGTTGTCCTGATCGGTCGCGAGCGTTTGTTCGCAGCGTCCTTGGCTTCCAAGCGCAATCCAGCAGCCCCCCGCGCGCTCGAGCGGAGCCGCAGCGCCGACGATCTCGATCAGGCGCCCGGTTACCAGATCGTTCAGCGTCGTGATCACGCGCGTTACGGATTCCGCTGCCATGCGCTCTTCGAGCAGACGATCGACGAGCACTCGAATGCCAGCGGTCGCCGCCGCCATTTCGTCGACGTTCCGCGCCCCGCGGATCGTTGCGCTGGTATCGCCGATGCCGCCGCGCCACACCGAGAACAGCCGCGACTCCGAAACCACGCCGACGAGCCGCTCGCTTTCCACCAGGAGCACGTAGCGAATTCCCTCGCGCGCCATCAGCACCGCCGCCTCGAAACCTTGCGCACCCGAAGGAAGCGCCCATATCGCCTTGTCCATCACGGTGGAAATGGGATTCGTGCTATCCACTTTCCCCAGCGCGACCTTTTCCAGCAGATCGCGAAGCGTGAACACGCCGATGGGATGCCGATCCTGATCGGTGACGACCATCGCGCCGATGTGCTCGCGTCCCATCGTTTCGAGCACGGCGTGGATCGCAGTTTCGGGCAGGCAGCTCACGGGTTCGCGCGACACGAAGGTACGAAGCGATTGATCGAGCAGTGGAGGATTGATCCCGGAGGCGCCGCGCAACAGCGCCAACGCATCTGCGGGAGTGTCGGCGATGCCCCCCACGCTTGCGGCTGTCGCCGCCACGCTCTGCCCTCTGCCCCCGGAGGGTAAGTACCCGCGCCTTGGTCCGGCGGCGCTCATGGCATCACGCGATCTGCGCCTCGGCCGACGCCACGTCAATGGGTAGCGTGAACGAAAAGCATGCCCCCTCGCCGCGTCGACTCTCGACCCACAGCTTGCCGCCGAAGTGCTCGACAATTTGCCGGCTGATGTGCAGTCCGAGACCCGTCCCCTGCGGTTTGCTCGTCATCGTATCGCCTGCCTGACGAAACTTCTGGAAGATCACCGTTTGATCTTCCGGATTGATGCCGGGTCCGTTGTCCCGGATGTCAACGCGAACGACGCCCGCCCCTTCCGATAGCTCCAAAGCGATTCGACCGTTTCGTGCCTGGCAGAACTTCACCGCGTTGGACAGGAGATTCATCAGCACCTGCACGAGGCGGTCGAGGTCTGCGTTCACCCGGGGAAGCCGGTCCGGAAACTGCGTTTCGACTTCTATGCCTTTTTCCTTGAACACCGAGCTCATCCGGGAGAGCGTGTCGCTGACGATTTCCTTGACGTCGACCCGGGTGACGCACCACTCGGCGCTGCCCGATTCAATCTTGGCAAGATCGAGCACTTGGTTGATCAACCGGGTCAGCCGCTCGGCCTCCTTTGCGATGATCGAGACGAACCTCGTGAGCTGGGCGGAGTCGATGTTCGGGTCGTCGAGCAGGATCGCCGAAAACGCGCGAATAGAGGTAAGCGGCGTGCGGAGCTCGTGCGTAACCGTCGACATGAAATCGTCCTTCAGGCGGTCCACCTCCTGCAGCCTTTCGTTGGCTGCGCGCAGCTCGGTCGTCGCTTTCTCGAGCTCATGCGATTTTTGCTCGAGCTTGTGACTATAGATGACCACCTCCGACGCTTCGTCGAGGATCTCCCGGACCTCGTCCAGCGTCAACGCCTCTTCCTTGACGGCTGACGCCACCATGACGCGCGCGGATGCGCCTCCGATCGCGCCGGCCAATTGCACCTCGACGAAATGGACGAAGTCCGCATCGGCTTCGATCTTGTCGTCCGGCCAATGGCGGCCGCGCGCACGCGCGTATTCACTCACTGCATCGTCCGCCGCCGCCGCGCCGATGAAGCGCGCCAGGACATTGTGAAGGTCGGGCACCGACGCAATCCCCCGCCAGAATCGCGCGCCTCCACCCTCGCGATGGAATACGTCGACGAACACGCTTGCCTGACGATGCTCTTCGGCGGATGGCGCGCCAAGAAGCGATACGAGCACATAGGCGCCGATGTTGGCGATCATGCTCCAGATCATCGAATGCGTGATCTGGTCGAGCCCGGCGAGCCCGAACAACGCGAGCGGTTGCAAGAGCTCGATGCCGAACGGCCCGTGCTCGACGAAGCCGCGCGGTAACCAGTCGGAGCGCGCCAGTGCGGGCAAGAGGAGCGTGTAGAGCCATACGGCGAATCCCGCGGTCAATCCTGCCAGCGCACCGCGTCGTGTGCCGTTTTTCCAGAAGATGCCGCCGAAAACCGCAGGCGCGAACTGCGCGACCGCCGCGAAGGAGATCAGTCCGATCGATACCAGCGCATAGGCCTCGCCGGCGAGGCGGAAGTACAGATAGCCGAGCAAGAGGATCGCCACGATCGCTCCACGCCGGATGGCGAGAAGAAGTCCGGTGAGGTCGGGTCGTTCGGCGAGGCGCAGCCGTTTGAGTCGTAGCAGCACCGGCATCACGAGGTCGTTGCACACCATCGTCGAGAGCGCGATGGTTTCGACGATGACCATGCCGGTCGCTGCCGACAGGCCGCCGATGAAAACGAGCAACGCGAGCCACTCCTGTTTCTCCGCCATCGGCAGCGTCAGCACGAACGTATCGGCGTCGACATTGCCGCCGGCGAAATGCATGCGCCCGCCGAAGGCGATCGGCAGCACGAACACGTTGATCGCCAGCATGTAGAGCGGAAAGAGCCAGATCGCCTTCTTGAGGTGCGTCTCGTCCTTGTTCTCGATCACCGCCACCTGGAACTGCCGCGGCAGGAACATAATCGCGAGCATCGAGAGGATCGTGAGCCACGCCCAGCTCGCGTAGCTGCCGGCGACCCCGTCGAGCGGAGTGAGCATCGGAGCGAGCCCGGGATCGGCGCGCACTCGCGCGAAAACATCACCGAACCCGCCATAGATGCCGAACGTCACGAAGATGCCGACGGCGAGAAACGCAAGCAGCTTGACGAGCGACTCGAACGCGATCGCCGCCACCATGCCTTCATGATGCTCGGCAACGTCCAAGTGCCGCGTGCCGAACAGGATCGTGAACAGCGCGAGGATAAGCGCCATCCAGAGCGCCGTGTCCTGCAGCACCGGCAGAGCGCCCACGGTCGCGGGCATGACGATCGCCGGATATTGCATGATGATCGTGAAGCTGTTCGACACCGCCTTCAGCTGCAGCGAAATGTAGGGCAGGATGCCGATCACCGCGATCAGCGTGACAACGCCGCCGAGAAGCGCGCTTTTCCCATAACGCGATGCGATGAAATCGGCAAGCGACGTGATACGGTTCGCCTTCGAGATGCGCAGGATCTTGCGCATCACGATCCACCACAGTGCGATCATCAGCGTCGGACCGATGTAGATCGGCAGGAATCCCACACCGTCGCTCGCCGCGCGACCCACGCTGCCGTAGAACGTCCACGCGGTGGCGTAGACGGCGAGCGACAAACTGTAGATGTACGGGCTCGCGATGACCGAGCGGCCCCGGTCGGCGCGCTGGTCGGCGTAATACGCGATGGCGAACAGCAGGCCGAGGTAGGCGAACGAGGTAAGGACGACTACCCAGCCTTGAAGCATTGCCGGTCTCCCGAGCGCGCTGCTTATGTCACCTCGGCGCGCTCACCGTCCGCCTCGTTCCACGACAAGACCCACGAGCGCGATCAGCAGCGCCCACACCGCAAAGATGTAGGCGTAGACGAGCGGGATCCCCAGAAAAAACGTGGGGCGGTTGAAGAGCGCGAGGATCGGGTAGTTGAATAAGAGTGCACCGAGCAGACACAGCGCCACCAGCCGCTGGCTCTTGGTCTCCGGTTTGTTCACGGTCGTTTCTCTCTTCGATGGCAGCGGCGGATGTCAGTACCGCTGCGTCAGTGTCATCAACGTGCCGTCGCGGCGCAGATCGACGCGATTCAAGAAGCTCATGCCGAGCAGTACGATGGGTGGATGATCGCTGTCGTGGACGACCGCATCGACATTGTGAAGCTCGATGCCGCCGACGCGCACGGTATCCAGTTTGACGTTGTAGACGACGATTGTTCCATTGGCGGTCGACGCGCGCGCCCGTGTACCGGTGCGGTAGTTGAGACCCAGATGGCCCGCCTCGCGACTATTCATCGCGACGGCCGTGGCGCCCGTATCGACGACGAAGCGCACGCTGATCCCGTTGATGGTGCCTTCGGAGATGAAATGGCCATCGCGGTCGGCGTAGAGAGTCGCCGCCGGACTGCTCGAAGCGGCAGAGCGGCCGTAGCGCCCCTCGCCGAGACCCAGCACCTGGCGCTTCCCGTCAATCTCGAATTCGGCCGAATCGGACTTCGCGGCCAACAGCCGCACACCTTCGGGCGTCGCCTGGCCCACGCTCAATGTGCGAGGCGCTCCGCCGTTGATCACCACGACCGCCTTGCCCGCAAACAGGCCGACCACGACGATATCGGCAGCGTGCGCGAGGTTTACGATCCCGGCCAGCAGCGCACAGCACGTGACAGGCAGCCACCGCAGGCAGGCGCGACCGAGCCAAGCGGTGGCGGCAAATCGCACGGCGTCAGTCGTCCCAGCGAGGCTTGCGCTTTTCGACGAATGCGCCGACGCCTTCCTGCGCGTCGTCATCGAGCATATTGTGCGTGATCGTTGCGGCGGCGATTCGGTAGGCAATGTCGATCCGTTCTTCGAGTTGTTCGTAGAAGAAGCGCTTGCCCAGCGCCACGACGCGGGCGGGTTTCTCGACGAGCGATCCGGCGAGCTGCCGAGTCGCGGCATCGAGCTCGTCGACCGGCACAACGCGATTGACGAGACCCCAGGCGAGTGCGGTTTGCGCGTCGATGAAATCGCCGGTGAACAGCATTTCGAACGCGCGCTTGCGCGAAATGTCGCGCGAGACGGCCACGCCGGGCGTCGCGCAGAACAATCCGAAGTTGATGCCGGACGTCGCGAAACGCGCGTCATCTGCGGCGACCGCAAGATCGCACGCGGCAACGAGCTGGCAGCCTGCGGCTGTCGCGATGCCATGCACTTGCGCGATCACCGGCTGCGGAATGCGTTGGATCGTGAGCATGACGTCGCAGCAGCGCCGAAACAGGTCGCCGATGAAGGCTTCGCGCGAATTGGCGAGCATTTCCTTCAAGTCATGGCCGGGACTGAACGCCTTGCCGGCACCGGCGATCACGACGACGCGCACGGCGGCGTCGGCCGCAATTCGACCGAACGCGCTCTGCAACTCGTCCAGCATTGCGCTATCGATCGCGTTGTACTGCGCCGGCCGGTTGAGGGTCAGCGTCGCGATGCCGCCGGCATCGTCGCGCAACACGCGCGGCGGGTTTGTCTTCGCGATGTCGTTCACGTTCTTCGCCCATTCCTCGGCCTCTTCGTACGGCCCATGCCATACGTTTCGACAGAGCGCCGGCCTCGCTCAATCGCGCGCCGACGCGCCCTGCGGGCCTTGCTCGGCTTCGCCCCGCACGACGCGCTCATTCGATCGCGCTCGTCGACTTCGCGCGTTCACGCAGCACGAACTTCTGGATCTTGCCGGTCGACGTTTTCGGCAGCTCGCCGAACACGACTTTCTTCGGAGCCTTGAAGCGTGCGAGGTGCGCTCGGCAGTGCTCGATCAGATCGTTTTCCGACACCGTTGTATTGGGCTTCACCTCGACGAATGCGCATGGCGTCTCGCCCCACTTCGCATCGGGCTGCGCTACCACCGCCGCTGCGAGCACCGCCGGGTGTCGGTACAGCACGTCCTCGACCTCGAGCGAGCTGATGTTCTCGCCGCCGGGGAAATGATGACGTCCTTCGAGCGGTCCTTGATCTTGATATAGCCGTCCGGCTGCATGACGGCGAGGTCACCGGAATGGAACCAGCCACCGGCGAACGCCTCCGCCGATGCCGCCGGATTCTTGAGATAGCCTTTCATCGTGATGTTGCCGCGAAACATGATCTCGCCCATCGTCTCGCCGTCCCAGGGCACGGGGTGCATCGTCTCGGCGTCCATCACCGTCATGCCTTCTTCGCACGTGTAGCGAACGCCCTGGCGGCCATTGCGCTCGGTGCGCCCCGCAATGTCGAGCGTGTCCCATTCGGCATGCTTGGCGCACACCGCCGCAGGTCCGTAGGTTTCGGTCAGACCATAAACGTGCGTGATGTCGAAGCCGATTCGCTCCATCCCCTCAATCACCGATGCCGGCGGCGCGGCGGCCGCGACGAGGCAGTTCACTTTCTGCGTGATGCCTTCCTTCAGCTCGTCGGGCGCGTTGATCAACATCGCGTGCACGATCGGCGCGCCGCAGTAATGCGTAACCTTGTGTGTTCGAATCGCGTCGAGAACGGGCTTCGCTTCGACGCGCCGCAGGCAGACGTTCGTGCCGGCGAGCGCCGCAATCGTCCACGGAAAGCACCAGCCGTTGCAGTGGAACATCGGCAGCGTCCACAGATAGACCGCGTGACGCGGCATGCCCCAATCGATGATGTTCGACAACGCGTTCAAATACGCGCCGCGATGATGGTAGACGACGCCCTTCGGGTTTCCTGTCGTGCCCGACGTGTAGTTGAGCGAGATCGCGTCCCATTCGTCGCCCGGCGGATGCCACGGATATTCCGGATCGCCGCCGGCAATGAATTTCTCGTAATCGAATTCGCCAAGGCGTTCGCCGCCGGGCCCCGCTGAATCGACGACATCGATGACCATCACCTTTCGCTTTATCTTGGCAAGCGCCTTCTCGATCGTCGGAGCAAATTCGGTATCGGTGACAAGAAACTTCGCCTCGCCGTGCTCGAGCATGAACGCAATCGCCTCGCCGTCCAGACGCGTGTTGAGCGTATTGAGCACGCCGCCGGTCATCGGCACGCCGAAATGGCACTCGACCATTTCGGGCGTATTCGACAGCATCGCCGCCACCGTGTCGCCCTTGCCGATGCCGGCGCGTGCGAGCGCCGAGGCAAGCCGACGCGTGCGCGCGTACGTTTCGGCCCACGTGTAGCGGCGATCCCCGTGAACCACTCCGAGCTGCTGCGGCCAGATGTACGCGGTGCGCGCAATGAATGACAGCGGCGTCAACGGCGCGTAGTTCGCAGGATTGCGGTCGAGGTCACGATCGTAAAGGGACGGGGTTGGCATGGTGTCGGCCGCGCGGTGCGAGACCGCCATGCTAGCAAACGGCGCTGCGGCGATTCGGATTTTTGCCGCGAAGCTTGCCCGCGTCAGTCGATTTCGCTAGGCTCGGCGTCCCACCGAAGCGACCGCGAGCAACCTGAGGCAACCTTACCCTATGGGCCATCGCCTTTCCAAAATCGTGACCCGCACCGGCGATGCCGGGACGACGGGGCTGGGCGATGGATCCCGCGTCGCCAAGGACTCGGCGCGCGTCCATGCGATCGGCTCCATTGACGAGCTCAACTCCACACTCGGCGTACTGCTGGCCGAAACGTTGCCCGATTCGATTGCGGTATGTCTCACCGATATTCAGCACGATCTTTTCGATCTCGGCGGCGAGCTCTCGATTCCCGGATACGCCGCGGTCACCGACGATCATGTTGCGCGGCTCGAGGGCGCGGTCGAGCGCTTCAACGCCGATCTCGGGCCACTCAAGGATTTCGTGTTGCCGGGTGGCACGCGCGCGGCGGCGCTCGCCCATGTCGCGCGCACCGTGTGCCGACGCGCGGAGCGGACCGTTGCCGTGGGCATGCCGGCGCGAAAATATTTGAATCGCCTGTCCGACCTGTTGTTCGTTCTTTCACGGACGCTGAACCGCGCCGCCGGTCGGCCCGACGTGCTGTGGCAAAAGGATCGGACGAAGCGCTCGGGCTCAAGCGGTCCAGCCGGAACCAGCCGGGCCTGAATCGACAATGGCGAATAGCGCCGGCGCCGATCGAAGCGGCACTCTTGCACAGCTGCTCGCGCGGGTCGCATTGGCGGACCAGCGGGCGTTCGCCGAGCTGTACCGGCAGACCTCGCCGCATCTATATGCCGTCGCGCTCCGTATCCTGAGAGAGCCCGCGTCTGCGGAGGAGATTCTTCAGGAAGCCTATGTGAGCGTCTGGCAGCACGCCGGTACCTATGTTGCCGCCAAGAGCCAACCGCTCACATGGCTGACGTCGATTGTCCGCAACCGCTGTCTCGATCACTTGCGCCGCCGTGAGCTGGACACGTTTCCGCTGACGAGCGGCGCCGACGACGAGCCGGCCTTCGATCCGCCGGCCGACAGCCCTGCGCCCGTGGATTTGCTCGTGGCGGGCGCGGAAGCGCAATCGGTGCGCGATTGCGTCGAGACGCTCGACGCGGGTCCCAAACAAGCGATCGCCCTCGCGTTCTTCCATGGTCTTTCTCATGCAGAGCTGGCCACCCATATGCGTGAACCACTGGGAACGATCAAGTCGTGGGTGCGACGCGGCCTCGAACGGCTGAAGCGCTGCCTCGACGGCGCCGGCTTCGCACGCTAGATGACGACCCCCACGCTCACTGCGTTCGCTGCCCCCGAAGGGAGAGCAAGCCTCCCTTGGGGCGGCCCGGCGGGAGGCTAGAGGCGCGATGGATCTTGCCCGACCGGATCGCAGCGAACGGCTCGATCGGCTTGCCGCCGAATTCGCGCTAGGCACATTGCCGTCTCGGCCGCGCGCGCGTCTCGCACAGGCCGCGCGGACGGAGCCGGTCGTCGCCGCCGCGATTGGCGAATGGGAGCAGCGTCTTGCCGCGCTTGCGATTGCCATTCCTGCGGTGACGCCGCCCCCGCGCGTCTGGACCGCCATCGCAAGTCGGCTCGGTCTTGCCGCAGCGTCGACAGGGACAGCGAGCGCCATCTGGTGGAATCGCGTTGGCGTCTGGCGCGCGCTCACCCTACTCGCCTTCGCGGCGGTGCTGGGGCTGGGTATCGCGCTCCTTTCCCAACGGGCGGCCGTTCCCGAGGCTTCCATTGTCGCCGTGCTCGCCGGCGCCGACGGCAAACCCGCGCTGATTGCCAGCGCCCGACGTACCGACGCCTTCTTGTTGGTCAAAGCCGTCTCTACGGCTCCCGTCGAGTCCGGAAAGGCACTTGAGCTTTGGATGCTCCCCACAGGGGCAGCTCCACGATCGCTGGGGCTCATTCGGGCGACCGGCATCGCGCGCGTTCCACTCCCCGCGCCCACCGACAGCTCGCTGGCGAACATTCCTGCATTGGCGGTCAGCTTGGAGCCGGCCACCGGCTCGCCAACCGGCCTGCCGACGGGACCGGTTCTGTACTCGGGTCCGATCGAGCGGATGTATTGAGCTGCTTTTAGCGACCCATCCGGTACGCGAGATGCCCCACCGCGGGAAAGCGTCTGGCGCGCGCTCACCCTACTCGCCTTCGCGGCGGTGCTGGGGCTGGGTATCGCGCTCCTTTCCCAACGGGCGGCCGTTCCCGAGGCTTCCATTGTCGCCGTGCTCGCCGGCGCCGACGGCAAACCCGCGCTGATTGCCAGCGCCCGACGTACCGACGCCTTCTTGTTGGTCAAAGCCGTCGCTACGGCTCCCGTCGAGTCCGGAAAGGCACTTGAGCTTTGGATGCTCCCCACAGGGGCAGCACCACGATCGCTGGGGCTCATTCGGGCGACCGGCATCGCGCGCGTTCCACTCCCCGCGCCCACCGACAGCTCGCTGGCGAACATTCCTGCATTGGCGGTCAGCTTGGAGCCGGCCACCGGCTCGCCAACCGGCCTGCCGACGGGACCGGTTCTGTACTCGGGTCCGATCGAGCGGATGTATTGAGCTGCTTTTAGCGACCCATCCGGTACGCGAGATGCCCCACCGCGGGAAAAAGTCTGGCGCGCGCTGACCGAAGGCCCGCTGATCGAAAAATGGCTGATGAAGAACGACTTCCAGCCAATTGTGGGCCGCAGGTTCAACTTCCGTGCCGCGCCCATGCCGCATTGGAATGGCGTAACCGATTGCGAGGTCCTCGTCGTCCAACCCAACGAACGCCTCTCCCATACCTGGAACTCTTCGGGGGAAGAGGCGGGAAGACTGAAGACCGTCGTCGCGTGGACGCTGACGCCGACGAAGGGCGGCGTTCTCGTGCGGATGGAGCAATCGGGCTTCCGCCCCGAAGATGAAGCCAACTACCTAGGCGCCAATTACGGCTGGCAGCAGTTCGTCGAGGGTCTCGAAGGGGTGGCCGCAAAGCTGAGCTAGATAAGGCCGGACCTAGTCGTCGTGTTCGGTCGACGCAATCGGCGTTTGCGGGCGCGCAGCCGTGAGCACTTCGTTTAGCTGGGCGATGGTGATGGGCTTGACCAGATGCGCGTCAAAGCCTGCGTCGAATGCGCGTCGTTGGTCCTCGGGTTGACCGTATCCGGTGACGGCGATGAGCGCAACGCCGCTGTTCAGGTCCGCTCTGATCCGTCGCGCAACTTCGTATCCGTTCAAATCGGGCAGACCGATGTCGATCAATGCGATCTCGGGACGCACATGCGATGCGAGCTCGGTGCCCCGCGCGCCGCTGGCCGCCTCGTACGTGTCGTGACCTTCGAACGCCAGCAAAGTAGCCAGCGATTTGCGCGCGTCCTCGTTGTCATCAATCACCAGTACGCGCTTTTTTCCGGGCGACTTGCTGGTCGTTGACGGAAACGCCGCGCTCTCTTCACTCCTTGCCTCGGCGCGCGGCAGTCGCACGCTGAAGCTCGCACCCCGGCCAACGCCTGCGCTCGCGACCGAAACCGATCCACCTTGCAGCTCGACCAGGCGCTTGACGAGCGCAAGACCGAGGCCCAAGCCTCCCGCGTTGGGGCTCATCCATTGATCGCCCTGGACGAACGGGTCGAAGACTCGGTCCAGCAGCTCAGGCGCAATGCCGCGCCCATCGTCATCGACGATGAGCTCCGCCCACTCGTCATTCGGCGCAACGGCGACGCGGACGTGCTTGCCCGTCGGCGTGAACTTGACCGCGTTGTCCAGAAGATTGGCGACGATCTGCTCCAATCGGGTGCGGTCGGCGACAACCCATGCGGCTCGCGTTTCGACTGCGACGGCGTGGCGACCCAGCCTGCCCGCCTTCTGCCACGCAGTGACGACGCTCGAAACGAGCAACGCGAGATCGAAGTGCTCGAGCTTGAGACTGATTTTTCCGGCGATAACTCGGCTCAAGTCGAGCAAGTCTTCGATCATGCGCGACATGTTCGCGATCTGGCGCTCGATCACCTCGCGGGCTTCGCGGCCCACGTCTGAATTCAGATCGTTACGACGCAATATTGCCGCGGCCGACGTTAGCGCGGCCAGCGGATTGCGCAGCTCATGACTCAACGTTGCGATGAACTCGTCCTTCGCACGGTCGGCGGCCTCCACTGCATCCTTTTCCCGTTGAATCAGGCTCTGGCGTTCGCGCACGACGCCGTGCGCCTGCTTGAGCGCGAGGCCGATGGCGTCGATCTCCTGCAATCCGCCATGCGGCAACGCGATCGTCGCGCTGCCATCGCCAACGCTTCGTGCGAGCGAGGCCAGCGTCTTCATTGGCCGCACGATGCGATTGCCAGTCGCGACCGCGAGCACGAAGCCCAGCGCAAGGGCGGTCAGCGCGCCGAGACCCATGAGCCAAGCGGTTCTCGTCGGGCTCCCCAGCACGATCTCGCTCGGCACCGCGCGGCCGATCGCCCAGTTGCTGCCGAGCGCCGAACGCTGAAACGCGGTGAACGTATCCCGTCCTTCCACCGTGAGACCGCGAAACCAGCCCTCCTTCGCGCGCTGACTCTCGGCGCGGAATGCCGCCGACGCCGGCTCTCCGGCCGGACGCGGCGGCACACGGGCGACAAAGTTGCCCTTGCCGTCGATGAGACCCGCGACCCAGCCCTCCGATAATTGTTGCTCGCGGATCAGCGTAGCAAACGATTCGGGCCGCACCTGCGCCGTCAGGACGTAGGCCACAACGCCGTCGCGGAGAACCGGTACGCGCACCGGGACGACCGGCGGCGAATCGGGCCTCTGTCTCGACACGTCGCCAATGATGGGTTGCTCCGTCTTCACAACCCGCTCCGCGCTCGCCAGATCGAGGATCGGAGGCAACGGGGCGCCGGGCGCGGTCAGCACATCGACGATTCTTTCACCCGAGGGAAGACCGAGCGTGATGTTGTGCCACGCAGGCTGGGTGGGCAGAAGGCGCAATGCCGATTCACGGAAGCCCCCTAGGTCACCCGCGGCCAGCGCACGCGATGCGGCGAGCGCCTGCAGCGTCGATAACGAGCCGCGAAGGCTGGCATCGACGGCGCTCATCATGGCTCGCGCCCGCTCGATCGCTCCGCGCTCGAATGTGCGCCGTTCTTGCTCGACCAAAATGACCGAGACGACAACCGCGAAGACCAATACGGGTAAGACCGCGCCGCTCGCGAGCAGCAGCAGGTGCGAACGAATCGTCAGCGAACGCTCGCGTGTCATCTCAGACAGGGACAGGTTATCGAGACGCGGCTAACAAGGCGGTGACCCGCCATGCAGGGCAACAGGATACTGGACCGGCGCGCCGGCCACGTCAATCGCGATGGCGCTAGTGTGCTGAGTCAGAGGTTCCGAAGATAAAGGAGTCGGCCGCCATGCTCCGTTACTCGTCCTCACCGTACCCACGAGGTACGCTTTCGGCCGAGCGCCTTGCCTGACAGCCGATTTCATCCGCTCCTTCGCCGCGCACTATCGAGTGAACTTCTGACTCAGCACACTAACTCTTGCGCTTGAGCGAATACCCGTCCGGCCGATCTTCCATTTCCCAACCAGCGGCGTGCAGCGCGTCGCGCAGCCGATCCGCTTCGGCCCAGTTCTTCGCTTTTCGAGCCGTGGCGCGCGCATCCGCGAGCGCTTTCACTTGGTCGGGTATTGACTCTTCGCGGGGCGTCCAACGCTCGAGCGCGAGTCCGAACACGCGATCGAACGACGCCAGCGTCACGCGCTTTTGCGCCGGCAGTAGATCGCCGCGCAGCGCTTCCCACGCGACCGCCAGTGCGCGCGGAACGTTGAGATCGTCGTTGACGCAATCAGTGAAGCGCTCGACGTATAGCTCGTCCGGTTTCGCGTTTGGATCAATTGCTAGCGCGAAAAACAGTTGTCGCATTCGCGCGAGTCCCGTCGCCGCGGCGTCGAGCGCGTCCCAGGTGAAGTTGAGCTGGCTCCGATAGTGCCCGGTCAGGCACAAATAGCGATACGCGAGCGGATCGTAACCGCGATCGATCAATGATTGCAGCCGCAGGAATTCGCCCGCGGACTTCGCCATTTTCGCGTCGTTCAGCAGCAGAAAGTATCCGTGCAGCCAGAAATTCGCGAGGTGCGTGCCGACGCGCGCCTCGGTTTGCGCAATCTCGTTCGTGTGGTGAACCGGGATGTGGTCTTCGCCGCCGCAATGGATATCGAAAAAATCGCCGAGATAGAGCTGCGCCATCGCAGAGCATTCGATATGCCAACCGGGAAACCCGCGTCCCCATGGACTGTCCCATTCCATCTGCCGCTTTTCGCCGGGCGGAGAAATTTTCCACAGCGCGAAGTCGGTCGGATGGCGCTTCTCCGCGATGTCGACGCGCTTGCCTGCTTCGAGCCCCTTGACGTCGAGCCGCGCGAGATAGCCGTAATCGGCTTGCGTGCTGGTGTCGAAGTAGATGCCATCGGACGTTCGGTACGTGAATCCTTTCTTCTCGAGGTCGGCGATGAACGCAATCTGCTGCGCGATGTGGTCGGTCGCACGGCAGAGGATCGTTGGATCTTCGATATTGAGGAGCTTGAGATCGGCAAGAAAAGCATCGGTGTACATCTGCGCGATTTCCCACGCCGATTTGCCGGTGCGGCGCGCGCCCTTCTCCATCTTGTCCTCGCCGGTGTCGGCATCGGAGGTCAGATGGCCGACGTCGGTCACGTTCATTACATGCTTGACGCGGTAGCCGTTCCATTCGAGCACGCGCCGGAGCGTGTCCTCGAACAGAAACGTCCGGTAGTTGCCGATGTGCTGGTAGTCGTAGACGGTGGGGCCGCAGGTGTACAGACCGACATCGCCGCCCGGCTTTAGCGGCACGAAGGGCCGCAGCGCGCGGGCATAGTTATCGTAGAGCGTGAGTGGGACCGGCATGTTCGAGGTATGAAAAAGCCGCCGAGCGAGAGCAACGGCGGCAGGAACTCATCGATCAATGGTAGCGGTAATCATGACGAGGCCGCAAGCGCCGGCACGGTAGAATGCGCGCCCGTTGCGGCGGTCTCGCGTCGCACGCCGTCTTCCTCCGACAATGCTCGCCGGACTTCCCCGCACCGCCTGGATTGCGATCAGCGTCGTATTTGCCGCGGCGTGGTTCGCGACACTCGACGTACGCAAGCTGCAGCATCCCGACGAAGGCCGCTACGCCGAGATCGCGCGCGAGATGGTCGCCACCGGCGATTGGGTGACGCCGCGACTCGATGGTCTCAAGTATTTCGAGAAGCCGCCACTGCAGTATTGGGTTACCGCCGCGGCGTTTAGCGCTTTCGGTATCGATGAGTGGACGGCGCGTCTCGCGCCTGCGCTCGCCACGGTGCTCGCGTTATTGGCGATCGGTTACGCGGGCAAGCGGATTGCATCCCCTACCGGCGGCGCGTATGCCGCGCTCGCCTTCGGCGGCATGCTGTGGCCAATCGGCATCGCCCATATCGTGACGCTCGATGCGTTGCTCACCGCATGGCTCGGGGCGGCGTTGGCAGCCTTTCTGATCGCGCAGTGCGGCGTCGAAAATCCGCGCGACGAGCGGCGCTGGATGCTGCTCGCCTGGGCGGCCGTCGCCGGCGCAACGCTGGTGAAGGGCCCCGTTGCCGCTGCGATCCCCGGCGGGGCGCTGGCGCTTTATTCACTCACGACGCGTGATTTCGCCGTCTGGAAGCGGCTCCATCTCGCGGCCGGACTCGCCGTGTTTCTCGCGCTGTCGGCACCTTGGTTCATGGCCGTCTCGCTCGAGAACCCGGAATTCGCGCGCTTCTTTTTCATCCACGAGCACCTCGACCGCTATTTGACGTCCGAGCACCGGCGCACCGGTGCGATATGGTATTTCGTGCCGCTATTGCTCGTCGGGCTGATCCCGTGGACCGGCGTCTTCCTGTCGACGGCATGGCGCTCGTGGCGCGATGCGCCGCACACGAGCGCCGGATTCTCGTGGCTTCGCTTTTGTCTTGCGTGGATCGCGTTCGTCTTCTGCTTCTTCAGCGTATCGGGGTCGAAGCTGCCTTCGTATATCCTGCCGTTGTTTCCCGCTGCGGCACTCCTCATCGCATGGCAACTCGAACGCCTGCCACAACCGGTCTTGTACAAATGGACGATGGTCGCTGCCGCAACGGCGGCGGTCGCGCTGGTTGGCATGCTGCTGGGCTACAACGCGATTGCGGCAAGGCTTGCTGATGCGCGCACGCCGCTGTCGATCTATCGTCAGTTCGAGCCGTGGCTCATCGCAGCGCTTGTCGTGGCAATCGTCGGCGGCGTTGCGGCGCTCTTCGCATTTGCGCGCGACTCCGCGGCCGGGCGCACCGTGGGCATCGTCATCGTGACGCTGGCGACTTTGTTCGCCACGCAGCTCGCGTTTGTCGGCGATGATGTCTTTCGCACGACACGATCCGCCGCCGACGTTGTGAAGGCGCTCGAGGGCTCGACGCCGCCGTACGATCCAAGCGCACCCTTCTATCAGGTGGAAATGTACGATCAGACGCTGCCGTTCTATTTGAGGCGCACGACGACGCTGGTGAACTATCGCGACGAGCTCGCGCTCGGACTTGACGCGGAACCCGACCGCGGGATCGCCAAGCTCACCGATTGGGAAGCGCGCTGGCGTGCAGCGCCGCAGGCCTACGCGCTGATGACGCCCGATACATTCGACAAGCTGGCGCGGACCGGCGTGCCGCTGCGTGTCGTCGTGCGCGATCCGCGGCGCGTTCTGGTTGCACGCCAGTGACCTGGACCGCCTTCGCGTTTCTGATGACAGGGGTGCTGCTGAACGCCGCAGCGCAGCTTCTCCTGAAGGCGGGCACCAATGTACTCGGCGTCATCACGCTGACGCGCGATAACTGGACTGAAACGCTCTCCCAGATGGCGACGGAGGGCCATTTCATCACCGGTATTGCGTTCTATGGCGCGAGCGTGATCGTGTGGATCATCGGCCTTTCGCGCGTGCCGGTATCGATGGCGTACCCGATGCTGTCGCTCGGCTACGTGATCAACGCGATCGCGGCGCACTACCTGTTAGGCGAAGACGTCACGCTGGCCCGTTGGCTCGGGATCGGCTTCATCATCGTCGGCGTATGGCTCGTTGCGCGAACCTAGGCGATTGAATGCCCAGCGTGCCGCCCCTCAAATTCGCCAGTCCGCTGCTCGACGAGGAGACGATCGCCGACGTCGCCCAAGTTTTGCGCTCGGGCCACATCACCAGCGGGCCTTGGGTCGACGCGTTCGAGCGCGAGCTCTCGCGATTCTGCGATGGCCGGCCGGTTCGGGTCCTGAACTCCGCGACCGCCGCCGTCGAAGTCGCGCTGCAGCTCGCCGAAATCGGACCCGGCGATGAAGTCATCACGTGCGCGCAGAGCTTTTTCACCGTCCTCAACATGATCGTCAAGGTCGGCGCGACGCCGGTCTTCGTCGATTGCGATCTCGTCACGCGCAACATCGACCTCGCGCAAGTGGAAGCGCGCATCGGCCCGCGTACGCGCGCGATCATGCCGACACATTGGCCGGGCTCGCTCGTCGATATGGATGCGCTGCACGAGCTGGCACGCCGGCGCGGCATTCGCGTGATCGAGGACGCCGCGCTGGTCATCGGCTCGCAGTGGAAAGGCCGCAATGTCGGCGCGTTCGGGGATCTCGTCACGTTCAGCTTTCATCCGAACAAGAACATCACGTCGATCGAGGGCGGCGCGTTGGTCGTCAACGACGCGGCGGAAGCCAGGCGCATCGAAGCGCTGCGGTTTCACGGCATCGAGCGCCTTCCCGATGGGACGCGGGACGTCGCCTTTCCCGGCGGCAAATTCAACCTGCCCGATGTGAATGCGCGGATCGGACTCGCGCAGCTCGCGCGTCTGCCGGAATTCCTCTGCCGGCGCCGCGCGCTCGTCGACCGTTACTTCGCGCGCTTTTCGACCGATCCCGCGTGCGTGTTGCCGCCGCCGCCGCCGGGCGCGAACGATGGGCAATCGTGGAACATGTTTTCCGTGCTGCTGCCGATTGCCGACCTCACACTCGATCGGAAGGCATTTCGCGATGCGCTCGCCGCGGAAGGCATCATGACCGGCGTGTCGTACGAAGCGCTGCACCTGTCTACGCTGGGTCGGCGCTTCGGCTATCATCGCGGCGATCTGCCGAACACCGAACGGATCTCCGACTCGACCGTGACGCTGCCGCTGCACGCCGCGATGACCGACGCCGACGTCGATCGCGTTTGCGCCGCGTGCACCGATTTCATCGCCCGGCATAAACGATGAGGACACCTTACCTTTCGGTGGTGGTACCCGTCTACAACGAGGAGGCGGGTCTGCCGGCGCTGTTCGCGCGACTTTATCCGGCGCTCGACGCGCTCGCCGTGCCGTACGAGGTGATCTTCGTGAACGACGGCAGCCGCGATCGCTCCGCGGCGCTGCTGAAGGATCAATTCCAAGCACGGCCTGACGTGACGCGGGTCGTACTCTTCAACGCCAACTACGGGCAGCATCTGGCGATCATCGCCGGCTTCGAGCGCGTTCGCGGCGAACGGATCGTCACGCTCGACGCAGACCTGCAAAATCCTCCCGAGGAGATCGGCAAGCTGCTCGCGGCGATGGACGGCGGCGCCGATTACGTGGGCGGCGTGCGCAAACAACGCGAAGACAGCTGGTGGCGGCGCACCGCGTCACGCTTGATGAATCGATTGCGCGAAGACATTACGAAAATCCGGATGACCGACCAGGGGTGCATGCTGCGTGCGTACGACCGCAGCATCGTCGATGCCGTCGCGGCAAGCCGCGAGGTCAGCACGTTCATTCCTGCGCTCGCTTATACCTTTGCCAACCATCCGACCGAAGTCGAGGTTGCGCACGCGGAACGGGTTGCAGGCGAGTCGAAGTACTCGCTCTACCGCCTGATCCGCCTCAACTTCGACCTCGTGACCGGCTTTTCGCTGGTTCCATTGCAGCTCTTTTCGATGTTCGGCATGGTCGTATCCGCCGGTTCGTTGTTGACGTATCTGATCGTGATCATTGAGCGGCTCATCATCAGCGGTTGGCGCGAGGGATTCGCCACGCTGTGGGATCGCGACATCCTCGCGTTCTTCCTGGTCGGCATGCTGCTGTTCGGACTCGGTCTGGTCGGCGAATATGTTGGCCGCATCTATCAGCAGGTGCGCGCGCGGCCGCGTTATACGGTCGCCGCGATACTCGAACGCGAGCCTGAGACCCAAGCCAAGGTCGCGAGCCGGGTTTGAGCAACAGAAGCTCCGCCGTCGTGTTCGCGTACCATGACGTGGGAGCGCGCTGCTTGCGTGTGCTGCTGGCACACGGAATCCATGTGCCGCTGGTGGTGACGCACGCCGACGATCCGCGCGAGAATATCTGGTTCGAGCGCGTCGCCGATGTCGCGGCAAAGAACGAGCTGCCCGCCATCGCGCCGTCCGATCCGAACGCAGACGATGTCGTCGCCCGCATCGCAGCGAGCGCGCCGGATTTTCTGTTCAGCTTTTACTATCGCTCGATGTTGACGCCCGCGCTGCTCGCACTGCCGCGGCGTGGCGCGTTGAACATGCACGGGTCGCTTCTGCCGAAGTATCGCGGGCGCGCGCCAGTGAACTGGGCGGTCCTCCACGGCGAACGCCACACCGGCGCGACGTTGCACTACATGACGGACAAGCCGGACGCGGGCGACATCGTCGCGCAGCAAGCCGTTCCGATTCTGCCCGACGATACGGCAGCCGATGTGCTGCGCAAAGTCGCAGTTGCCGCAGAAATCGCGCTCGACGCCGCGTTGCCGGCGCTGATTGCTGGAGCGGGTCCACGGTTCGTGCAGGATCTCGCACAGGGATCGTATTTCGGCGGCCGGACTCCGGAGGACGGCCGCATCGACTGGTCGCGTTCCGCGCAACAGATCCACGATCTCGTACGCGCGGTCGCGCCACCGTATCCGGGCGCCATCACGACGATCGCCGGCGCGCCGGCGAGAATATTGACGACGCGCGTCATCGACAATTCGTCAATTGCTGCGGGCGAGCCCGTGCTCCACGTGGGTGACGGTCGAATCATCGTCCGCTGCGGCGGGGGTGGAACCCTGGCGGTTTGCGCGTTGGAAATCGACGGCGCTCCGATCGATGCCGCCGGTGTGCTGGCACGGTTCGGATGCACACCCGTGCCGCTCGGACGATGAGGTGACGATGGATACGGAGCCGCAGCGCCTGCGCGGATTCGAGAAAAGTCGTTTCGAAGCGCTGATCGACGGCATCTTCGCCGTCGCGCTGACGCTCCTCGTGCTTGACATCAAGCTGTCGGAAAACATCACGTATCCGACGGACGACGCCCTGTGGCTGCGATTGATATCGCTCGAGCGCCATTTCCTCATTTACGCGATCAGCTTCGCGGTGATCGCCATGTACTGGATCGGCCATCACATCCAGTTCCATTTCGTCCGCTACACCGATCGGCCGCTGATCTGGATCAATCTGCTCTATATGCTGCTGATCAGCTTTCTTCCGTTTGCCACCGACCTTATCGGCGATAACCAAGACCTCGTCCTGCCGTGCGAGATCTACGGCCTCGCATTGCTGTCGATCAACGGCATGAGCTGCTTGAGCCTCGACTACCTGTCCCGGCATACGTATCTCGCTTCGCCCGAATTGGACCCAACCGTCGTGCGGTTGATCAAAACGCGCATCGGCGTGCTTTCCCTCGTGCCATTAGCCTCGATGCTCGTTGCCTTCTACAGCACGCACGCGTCAATTTACGTCTAACTGCCGCTCGCCTTGTCGCACTTTTTTCGCGGACGTATCGACGAGCATATCCACACCACCGCTGCCATCACAGCCGGCTTGAACGAAAAATGAACCGCATCCTGATACTCGGCGTCAACGGCTTCATCGGCCATCATCTGTCGCGGCGAATCATTGCGTCGACCGACTGGGAAATCCACGGGATGGACATCGAGACCGATCGCATTACCGCACTGTTGCCGGAGAAGCGTTTCCATTTCTTCGAGGGCGATATTACGATCAACCGCGAGTGGATCGAATACCATGTCAAAAAGTGCGACGTCGTTCTGCCGCTTGTCGCGATTGCCACGCCGGCCGTCTACGTGCGCGAGCCGCTCCGCGTGTTCGAATTGGACTTCGAGGCGAATCTCCCGATCGTAAGAGCAGCGGTACGCTATCGAAAGCGGCTGATCTTTCCCTCGACGTCCGAGGTCTACGGCATGTGCGACGACGCGGAATTCGATCCGGAATCGTCGAACCTAGTGCTCGGACCCATCAACAAGCCGCGCTGGATCTACGCGTGCGCGAAGCAACTGATGGATCGCGTGATTCACGCGTACGGCGCGCACGAAGGTCTCGATTACACGTTGTTCCGGCCGTTCAATTGGATCGGCGCAGGTCTCGATTCGATCAATACGGCCAAGGAAGGCAGCTCGCGGGTGATCACGCAGTTTCTCGGCCACATCGTTCGCGGCGAAGCGATCAAGCTCGTCGACGGCGGCACGCAGCGGCGCACGTTCACCTACATCGACGACGGCATTGCCGCGCTGATGCGCATCATCGAAAATCCGCGCGGCATCGCGACGGGGAAGATATACAACATCGGCAATCCGGCAAACGACTTTTCAGTCAGGGAATTGGCGACGATGATGCTGGAGCTCGCCAAACGATATCCCGAGTATCGCGATACCGCCGCGGAAGTCTCGCTCATCGATACGACGGCGGAAGGGTATTACGGAAAAGGCTATCAAGATGTCCAGAATCGCGTGCCGTTGATTTCCAACACGTGCGCCGACCTCGACTGGGACCCGCAAGTAGCGATGGATCACGCGTTGCTGCAAATTTTCGACGCGTATCGCTCGCACGTCGCCGAAGCGCGCGCGCTGGTTGACTGAAACCAGTCGTGAAGCTCGGGCTGAAAGTCGACGTCGACACGCTCCGCGGAACGCGTGAGGGCGTTCCGGGCTTGATCGAGCTCTTCCGCAAGCACGGTGTTTGCGCGACGTTCCTGTTCTCGGTCGGTCCCGATCACACGGGCCGCGCGATCAAGCGCGTCTTCCGCCGCGGATTCATGGGAAAGGTGCAACGGACGTCCGTCGTCAAGCACTACGGCGTGCGAACGCTGTTGTACGGCACGCTCCTGCCCGGCCCCGACATCGGGCGCCGTGCTGGCGACGTCATGCGCGCGGTGCGCGACACCGGTCACGAAACCGGCATCCATTGCTATGACCACGTGCGTTGGCAAGATGGCGTCGCGGGCGCCGACCTTCGCTGGACGCAACAGCAGATGACGCTTGCCTGCGAACGCTACACCGACATTTTCAAGGAGGCGCCGCGCACGCATGGCGCTGCCGGATGGCAGATGAACGCACATGCGCTTCGCCTTACGCAGCGGCTCGGCTTCGACTACTGTTCGGATGGGCGCGGACGTTATCCGCATTTGCCGGTATGGCGCGCGGAGCTGATCCGCTGTCCGCAATTTCCGACGACGTTGCCGACGCTCGACGAGCTGATCGGCACCGACGGGGTGAGCGTCGAGAACGTCGCGGCTCACGTGCTCACGCTGACGCGCGATCCTGCAGCTGCCGGTCACGTGTTTACCTTGCACGCCGAGCTCGAGGGCATGCGGCTTGCACCGGTGCTCGAGGAGCTGCTGAGCGGGTGGAAAGCGCAAGGCTGGCAGATCGCACCGGTTCGCGCGTTGTACGACGCCGTCGAGCCGTTGGCGCTCCCGCGCTGCGAAGTCGCGCAGGGGATAGTGCCCGGGCGAAGCGGGACGCTTTTGACACAGGGCGACGAGTTTCTTGCGGAAGCGGACCTCGCGCACGCCGCATAGCCGGTCCGAATTCCAGTTCAGGAGGACACGATGGAAGGTAAGAAAGTCGCCGATTTCACCGCCGATTCCACCAAGGGATCGTTCAAGCTGTCGGCCCACAAGGGACACCCGGTGGTACTGTATTTCTATCCGAAGGACAACACACCGGGCTGCACGACCGAGGGCGCGCAATTTCGCGACCTGTATCCGCAATTCAAGAAACTGGGCGCCACGATCGTCGGCTGCTCGCGCGATTCCCTCAAGTCGCACGAGGGCTTCAAGGAGAAGATGGCGTTCCCCTTCGAGCTTTTATCCGACGCCGAAGAAAAACTCTGCAGTCAATTCGGCGTCATCAAGATGAAAAACATGTACGGCAAAAAAGTCCGCGGAATCGAACGCAGCACGTTCGTGATCGACTCGAACGGCAAGCTCGCCAAGGAGTGGCGCGGCGTCAAGGTGCCGGGGCACGCGCAAGCGGTGCTCGATTTCGTCAAGACGCTGTAAACGCGCGGCGCTATCGCTGCTTGACGAGCTCGAGCGGGTTGTCGACATAGAGTTTGGGATTGGCCAGATTCTGGCGCAGCAGCTTCCTGACGGCAGCCGACGTCCGCACCGTCTTCGGTAGCGTGTCCGAGTTGACGGCGTACGCGGTCAGCGTCTTCGCGTCCGGCGACAGCGCGTATTTGAGATAAGTGAATTTCTGCTCCGGCTTGTCCAAGTCCTGCACGCTGACGAACGGCACGCCGGCGAAATCGGAATGATAGGCGCGGAAAGGATCGCCGTTCAGCAAGAGCAGATAGGTGGTTCCATTCAGCTCGCGGATCTTGAGTTGTTCCTTGCCGTCCTTCGAGCGCCAGTCACCCAAGAGCTTTGCATCGATGTTGCGGGTTCCGCTGGCGGTGATCGGAACATCGTAGACGCACCCGGCGAGCGCGCAAACAGCGGCTACGGCGAGCCAGCGCGGCAGCGGTCGTGCGGCGGCGGAAAATCCACGGTGCCGAATTTCAAACATGAACGCCCTGACAACAATTGTCCATCATGTCCGCTTCGCACCACAATAGCTTCGCGCCGACGAGGTCCGGCAACACAACCGCTTGTGTTCGGCAAAATTCAGGCGCTTAATTGTCACCGAACTGAGTCCGCTTGCCGATTCTCTCCCCGGAGGCCCATGGTCGAACGTAAGCTCCGCCCCGCCCCATCTTCAGTCCATCTCCTTCCTGCCCGCAAGAACGCCCGAACCGGCCCCTCATCCGCTCCCAAGCTGTTCGTGCTCGACACCAATGTGTTGATGCACGATCCGACGAGCGTGTTCCACTTCGAAGAGCACGACGTCTACCTGCCGATGCTCACGCTTGAGGAGCTCGACGCGAACAAGAAAGGCATGACCGAAGTCGCGCGCAATGCGCGTCAGGCATCGCGTTTTTTGGATGAGCTCGTCACCACGCAAGCGGCGAACGGCACGATCATGCAGGGGATTTCGCTGACCGAGAAATCGGGCGGCGCCGCGACCGGGCGTCTGTTCCTGCAAACCGAAGCGATTACGATGCCTCTGCCACCGTCGCTCGCGAGCGGCAAGACCGACAACCACATTATCGCCGTCGTGATGCAACTTGCGCGCGCCCATCCCCGGCGCAGCGTCATTCTCGTCTCGAAGGATATCAACATGCGGATCAAGGCCCACGCGCTGGGCCTCGCCGCCGAGGATTATTTCAACGACAAGGTCCTCGAGGACACCGGCCTGCTCTATTCCGGTGTGCGCGAGCTTCCCGCCGATTTCTGGGATCGGCACGGCAAAGGCATCGAATCGTGGCAGCAGGGCGGGCATACGTACTATCGTTTGACGGGCCCGCTGGTGGGATCGCTGCACCTGAACGAATTCCTCTATCAGGAGCGTCCCGGCGAATCGGCGTTCTACGCGATTGTGAAGGAAATCACGGGACGCACGGCACTGCTGTCGACGCTCAAGGACTACACGCATCAAAAAAACAACGTCTGGGGTATTACCGCGCGTAACCGCGAGCAGAACTTCGCGCTCAATTTGCTGATGAATCCGGAAATCGATTTCGTCACGTTGCTGGGACAGGCAGGGACCGGCAAGACGCTGCTGACGCTCGCCGCAGGCCTGATGCTGACGCTCGAATTCAAGGTCTACACCGAGATCATCATGACGCGTGTCACGGTGCCCGTCGGCGAGGACATCGGATTTCTGCCGGGCACCGAAGAAGAGAAAATGAACCCGTGGATGGGCGCGCTCGAGGACAATCTCGACGTGTTGAACAAGACCGACGACGAGGCCGGCGAATGGGGCCGCGCGGCAACGCGCGATTTGATCCGCTCGCGCATCAAGGTCAAGAGCTTGAACTTCATGCGCGGACGCACATTCATCAATAAGTTTCTGATTATCGACGAAGCGCAGAACCTGACGCCCAAGCAGATGAAAACGCTGATCACCCGCGCCGGCCCGGGCACGAAAGTCGTGTGCCTCGGCAATATCGCGCAAATCGACACGCCTTATCTCACCGAGGGCAGCTCCGGACTCACCTATGTCGTCGACCGCTTCAAGGGCTGGTCACACTCGGGGCATGTGACGCTGCAACGCGGCGAGCGCTCGCGGCTCGCCGATCATGCCGCGGAAGCGCTGTAAAGCGAAAGGCGGCTCGCCGTTACAGTGAAGTGATGCAATGTTGGGTATTTTTCATTGGCTTGCACATCACGCGTTGTTCATCGCAGCGCTCGCAGCTTTGGCGCTGACGGCATCGGCGCAACCCCACTGGTCCGTCTCGCCGCCGATCATCAAGGAGTCGAAGCCCGCCGCATCGGATGCGTCGAAAAGCGCAACGCCCACGCCGATGCGCAAAGAGGAAGCGCGCGAGAAGGAGGAGTTTTCGCGGCTGACCATCCAGCGCATCTTCGTCGAAGGCGCGCAAGAGAACCGCCAGCTGAGTCGGAAGTATGACGAGCAGCGTTTCGCCGCCGCGCTCAATCGCGGCAACCCTGAAGTGCCGGGCGGAAAAATCCGCCACGGCGCGTTCTACGATGGCTTCGTCTATTGGGGCAATGATCCGACGAGCTTTTTGTGGCTCAACACGATTGATGGACTTCGCAACGATCGTTAGGTGAAGCGTAGCGTCGGATTCTCAGGCGATCGCCGCACGGGCTGAAAACCGCGCAAATGGAGCGCCGCACACCAGTGCATCGGACAACGCGCGCTGCGTGGCTTCCAGATACTGGCGGCCATAGCGCTGGTCAGGCTCAAGATGCGCAGCCTCGGCCCACTCGTTCCACGCGTTGATGAACAGCAGGCGCTCCTCGGGAACACGCTTCTCGACCGTGCGTGCAACGAGCTCGCGCAGCCATACTTCGTAAATCTCGGGCGTTGCGTGAATGAAGGTCAGCGCGTGGTCGGGCCTGCGCGCAGCGTTGTCCCAGCCAGGCATCGCTGTTCGATGCACAACCCACGCAGGATCGAGCCGGGCAAGCGAGTCAATGACATAGCGGCGGTAGTCGACGATCGTGCCATCAAAATCGGGATTCGTGATCTGGACTTGGGCGTTGACCGGCGGCGTACGCACGCCGTGCGGTGGAAACTCTACAATCGCATCGAATCCGTAACGCGCCGGATCGCTCGTGTCGTAGGTCTTGGCGGCGCACAGATAAATGTCGCCGATTCCTTCGCGCCGGCAGACGTCGCGCCAAATCGACGCGCTTGCGCGCACGTCCGGCAGCACGCCGACGCGGTAGACGATCAGCAACGGCTTGCCGTGCACGCGGATATAACGCGGATCGCGAAAATGCGGCAGCAAATCGCGGATCAGCCGCTCATCGTCGGCGCGCGATGGATTTTGCGCGATCAGCACTTCTCCCTCGGCGCCGTCCCACCGACGCGTCCAGTTTTCGTTGGCCCAGCATAGGCAGTACGGAAAAGCTGGAGCGCCGGATATCCGCATCTCCTCGAGGGGGCGCTCGAGCAGGCGTTTCCCGGCGAACCAATAGTAGTAGTAGCAAAAACCATGGATTCCATGCTCGCGCGCAAGGGCGGCCTGTTGCTCGCGCACTTCCGGAACGCGCAAGTCGTAAAATCCCGAATCGGCCGGCAAATGCGGCTGGTAGTGGCCGACGAAGTTCGGCTTCGCCTTCGACACATTCGTCCACTCCGTGAAGCCCTCGCCCCACCAGCGGTCGTTCTCGGGAATCGGATGGAATTGCGGAAGATAGAACGCGATCGCGCGCACGCGACGATCGTGCGAGGCAGAGTACATCATCGCTCCAACACCAATTCTGCAGATGAAGGCGGCGCGACAGCTGGCTCGACTCGGTCTCCGCAAAGAAGTGCGGCATAGCGGCGCGAAAGCTGCTGCAGATCGAACAGCCGCATCGCCTTTGTCCGAGCCGCCCTGCCCATTTCCACGGCGCGCGTTGGCTCGCGCATCAAATCGGTGACCTTTGCCACGCACTCCGCGTCGGTGACGTAGAACATCCCGTCGACGCCGTCGTCGATGTATTCGGCGAAGATCGACGATGACGGACAAAGCACTGGAATGCTCGCTGCCATTGCCGCGAAAAGCTCTTGATGTGCCGGCTCCGTCCACCATGTGGCAGCGCGATGCACGAAGCAGGTGGTCCTGGCAACGAATTCGGCGATGCCATCACGACGACGCGGTATGAATCGAACGCGTGCATTGGTCCCAAGCGAGTAGCGAAGCCGGCCGGGGTCGTAAATGCGCAACGGTCCGGCGCCGGCGAGCGCGCGCAGAAGGTCCACGTCGGTAGCGTCCGCCACAGAATCGCGTGCCTGTCCGATGACACCAATCGAACGCTCTGTCCGCGCATCGCTTTCTTGCATCGGTACGTCGGCGACGACGCGTTCGGCATGCGGATCGACGCCGAACGGCGGCGGCAATACGTGATGTCCGCGTCCGAACCGCGCCGCCATCGCCTGCGACGGAAAGACCAACTCGATGGCGCGCGAGCCGTCGCGGGCGAGTGCACGCAATTGTTCGATATAGAACGATGGGGCAGCGCTGCCGCAGAATACGATCACGCGATCAGCGTCGGCGCGGTCGATCCACGACGCGCAATTGTAGTCGACGCCGACATACACGTGGGTGCCGCCGCGCGGCATCGCACCGACCATCGCGTCGACGCGGCGCATGTTGCGCGCGTGCGCGGATTCGACAATGCCATCGCCGACACACCATACAGTCGGCTCATGCGGTGCGACTAGATCGGCGATCCGCCGTAGGGATTGCTCGCTCTCGCCAGCGTCCAATCGACCGATCAGATGGATCGGCTTCTTTAACGACGTTGCACCCTCCGCAGAGATCGAATTCATGTGCGGCTTGCCACGGGCGAGGGCAAACTCTCCCAGAATTGGCAGAGCACGCTCGCACAAATCCTCTGTTTTCGAAAGCAGTGCGGCGAACTTCGCGTCGTGCACGAGCCGCAAGTTGTGTTCGATCGCGTTGTACGAAGGACGCACCGCCATTGCGGCCGTGATGAGTCGCTCCGCCTTATCGAGATTACCGCGCGTGAGCTCGATGGCGCCCGCCATGTGAAGCGCGTCATGCGTCGACGGCGCTTGCGCCAGCACCTCTTGGTACGCGGCAGCGGCCTCGTCGAGCTGTCCAGCAATCTGGTAGGTGAGCGCTTGACGCATCAGTGTGCCGCATTGCGCGCGCTCGCTTTCAGACAAATGCGCCCATTCGGCGGCGGGCGCTCGATACGACGACGTGGTTCGCACATGACGCGGCGCGGCGTCGGCTCGGCTGTCGCGCGCCAGAGGGTCTGCATTTCCTCCGCCAATTGCGCCGTGGCAATCCTTGTAGCGCCGTCCACTCCCGCACGGACAGCGACTGTTACGCGAGACGAGATTCGACGCCACTTCGCTCAATGCCCGCCTTGTGGAACGCCCAGGTCGTGCACGTCCCCAACACCACGAACCCGTGCATCGATCACGTATTGGAGCGCGTAAAGATCCTCGAGGTCTTCGAAGGTCTTGAACGAGATCGAAAGATTCTGGGTGACGATGCGTCCGGGCCCACGCGTAATGACGAGACGATCGAGCGCCGCCGGTTGCGTGAGCGGCTCCATCTGCGTCACTGTGTATCCGGTTTCCTCGAACAATCGGCGCAGCGTTTCACGCGTGAAAAAGCGCACGTGCGTGATGTCCAGTACGCCGTTCGGGCCATATTCCCATCGTCCAGCGGCCAGGTCGTCGAGACTCTGCAAGTTGCGAATGTTGGGCACGCTTGCGATCACCCGGGTGCCGGCGGCGAGCCATCCACGGATCTTGACGAGCGCGTGCCAGGGATCGTAGAGATGTTCTAGAACGTCAAGCAGCAGCACGGTGTCGATCTTCACATCGCCAACGTGCTGCGCGAGATCGACGTCATCCAGGCTTGCGCAAATGACGTCGTCGATGAACTGTCCGGCATGCGCGGCGGCGCTCGGATTCCGCTCGATGCCGATAACCCGCGTACCGGGGAATTTAGTCTTGATGAGCTTGCCGGTTGCCCCGCCGCCGCACCCGACATCGAGCACTACGCCGGGCGGATCATTTAGGAAGCTCGCGATCTCTTTGCGTGGATTGTCGTGATAGTGCGTGTCGTACGCGGCGTCGGGCGCGAGATGGGTTTTCCAGAGAGGTTCCATACCGAAGTTCAGGTGGGGTCGTAATCAGTGGCTTCCCGCGGCAAAGTTCTCAAAGCGCGTGTACTCGCCGCGGAAGGTGAGCGTCACTTTTCCGGTTGGACCGTTGCGCTGCTTGCTGATGAGGATTTCCGCCGTACCCTTGTCCGGCGAATCCGGTTTGTAAACCTCATCGCGATAGATGAACAATATGACGTCAGCATCCTGCTCGAGCGCGCCACTTTCACGTAAATCCGACATCACCGGCCGCTTGTCCGGTCGTTGCTCCAGCGAACGATTGAGCTGCGACAGCGCGACGACGGGAACCTGCAACTCCTTGGCAAGCGACTTCATCGCCCGCGAAATCTCGGAAAGCTCCGTCGCGCGATTCTCGCCCTGCGTCGTCGCCTGCATCAGTTGCAAGTAGTCGACAATCACCAGGCCGAGCTTGCCGTATTGCCGCATCAATCGGCGCGCGCGCGAGCGGACCTCGATCGCGTTGAGCGCCGGCGTTTCGTCGATCAGGATGGGCGCTTCGTTCAAGCGCCCGAGCGCGGCGGAAAGTTTGTCCCAATCCTCGGCGACAAGGCGCCCCGTGCGCAATTTGTGTTGATCGAGGCGGCCGACGGAGCCGATCATCCGCAACGCGAGTTGCGCCGCCCCCATTTCCATCGAGAACACGGCGACCGGCATGCCGGTGTCGAGCGCAACGTTTTCGCCGATGTTGAGCGCAAGGCTAGTCTTACCCATACTCGGTCGACCGGCAACGATGATGAGATCGCCGGGCTGAAATCCCGACGTCATCCGATCGAGATCGACGAAACCCGTTGGAACGCCGGTGACATCCGATGGATTGTCGCGGTTGTACAGCGTTTCGATCCGATCGACGACGCCAGCAAGCAGCTTGCCGATCTCATGGAAGTTCTGCGCGCCGCGCGCACCCTGTTCGGCGATGTGTAAAACCTTCGCCTCGGCTTCGTCGAGCACCATCTTGGCGCTGCGGCCGAGCGGGTTGTAGGCGGTGTCCGCGATCTCGCCGGCGGTCGCCGCGAGCTGACGCAGGATCGATCGATCGCGCACGATCTGCGCGTAGTGCCGGATGTTCGCAGCGGTCGGGACGTTCTGTACCAGCGCGCCAAGGTACGCGAGGCCGCCGACGTAATCGAGCTTCTGCGCCGACGACAATGATTCGGCGAGCGTCACGACGTCCGCCGGTTTGCCGTTGGCGATCAGCTGCATCACATGGCGGTAGATGACGCGATGCGCATCGCTGTAAAAATCTTCGGCCGCCGCAACATCGCCGACGCGATCGGCGGCATCGTTGTCGAGCAGAAGTCCGCCCAGCACCGATTGCTCCGCCTCCAACGAGTGCGGAGGCAGCTTGAGCGCATCGATTTGCGGATCGTCGGGCATCGATCAGTCGACGGGGCCTTCGTCCATAAGGACCTGCGGGGCGGCGTCGGGTGAATCGTTGGGCGATCTGCGTCGCCACTTATTTGCCACTTATTTGCCACCTCTATTCCGACGCGGCGCCAATTCTAACAGTCCGGAGCGAGATTATTTCAAACGACAAGCGCCGCCAATAGACCGTTCGTCGAACGTTCGCGCCAACAAAAAGCCCCGCGACGTCCGAGGGCTTTTTTCCGAGCGAAGACTGAACTCGTCAGCCGACGGCGGTATCGCCGCGCACCGAAACGTTGATATGCGCAACGACGTCGGTATGCAGCGCGACCATCAAGGGATAATCGCCGATCTGCTTAAGGGGACCCGCCGGCATCCGGATCATCGAGCGCTCGATGTCCACGCCTTGCGACTTGAGCGCGTCGACGATGTCGATGTTCGTCACCGATCCGAACAGACGGCCGTCAACTCCAGCTTTTTGCGTCACTTGGATTGCCATGCCCTCGAGGCGTTCCGCCAATGCTCGCGCCGCGGCCAGTCGCTCGGTAGCGGCTTTTTCGAGGTCGGCGCGTTTGTCCTCGATCGCTTTCAAATTCTCCGGCGTTGCGCGCTTGGCCTTGCCTTGCGGTATCAGGAAATTGCGCGCATAGCCCTCGCGCACTTTGACGACGTCGCCCAAATCGCCGACGTTGGCAATCTTCTCCAGCAAAATGATTTGCATCTCGGCGCTCCGTCAATGCAGGTCGGTGTACGGCAGGAGCGCGAGATAACGCGCGCGCTTGATCGCCGTCGACAACTGGCGTTGGTAGTGCGCCTTCGTGCCGGTAATCCGCGCCGGCATGATCTTGCCGTTCTCTTGAATGAAATCCTTCAGGACGTCGATGTCCTTGTAGTCGATTTCCTTTACCTTCTCGGCGGTAAAGCGGCAGAACTTGCGGCGCTTGAACAGATTATTGCCGCGCTCGCGTTTCTTGCCGTCTTTTCCTTTTCCCTTGCCTCTTCCAATGGGACGTGGCATGTCAGTTTTCCTCGTTCGTGAACCGTGTGATATGCAATGCGACGGCGTTGCCGGTGCGGTAGCGGCGCGCGAGAAAACCCTCGCAGCGAATCGCGCTGCCGACCGTCAAGGCGTTCAGGCTCCGCGCCACGTCGCCGAATGCCATCGCAAAAAGCTCGCATTCGACCTTCCGCTCGCCGCCTGCCTCGTGCTGTAACGAACGATGCAGGAGCGTGCACTCGAGCGCCGCAATTCCAACAGGGGTGTAGCGAAGGTCGGCACGTTGCGCGAGTGTCGCGGCGAGCGTGAGGCGATTGTCGTCAGGCGCGATGTGGATCGGTGCCGGCAAGCACGTCGTCGCTTAAGTGCGTCAATCCAAGCCGGCGGTCACCGCTGCGGGCGTCTCGACCGCAGGGGGCGGAGGCTCAACGGCCGGTCGCTCGCTACGTTCGCCACGCTCACTGTCCTTGCCGGTCAGCGACCGCGATTTCTCTTCCTTCATCATCGGCGACGGCGAGACAACCGCCTCGGTCTTCGCGACGATCAGATGGCGCAGGACCGCATCGTTGAACTTGAACGCGTGCTCGAGCTCGGTCAGCGTTTCGCCGCCGCACTCGATGTTCATCAACACATAGTGGGCCTTGTGGACCTTCTGGATTGGATAGGTCAGCTGGCGCCGACCCCAATCCTCCAGCCGGTGGATCCGGCCGCCCTGGCCGGTCACCATCGTGCGGTAGCGATCGACCATCCCCGGCACCTGCTCGCTTTGATCGGGATGGACGATAAAAACGATTTCGTAATGACGCATGAGCAGAACACTCCTTTCGGTCGTATGGGCGTCTCCGGGACATCCGAAGAGATGGCCATCTCGGCCTCCCCATCTGCAATGGGTGAGGCAAGGGAACCGGTGATTATAGGCGGATTCGCTTTTCTGATCAAGGCGCTAGATCGAAAGCTCGATTGCGCAGCGCGCGGGATGTGCCGGCGAATCTTTTTGCGCCGCGGGTTGTCACTCTTTGACGAAGGGCTACGGGTCAGATTTCGCGAGGAGTTACCCCATGCAAATCGGCTGGCTGCGCATCCTGAGCGTTCTCTTTGCCGCGCTCGCGCTGATCTTCAGTGGAGCGCATCTGCTCGAGCTGCCCCACAAGATCGGCCTCTCGGCTTCCGATTATCTGACCGCTCAGCAGCTCTACCGCGGCTGGCAGCTCGCTGGGATCGTCGTGGTCGGCGCGGTTGTTTCCATCGCGGCGCTCGCCTACGCGGTCCGCAACGACCGCCGTGCTTTCGTGCCAACCCTGATTGCGCTGTTGTGCATATTGGGAACGCAGGCTGTGTTCTGGATGTTCAACTTTCCGGCCAATCAAGCCACCGACAATTGGGCAACGCTGCCGGCCGATTGGGAAGCGCTTCGCCAGCGTTGGGAATTCGGTCACGCAGCGAGCGCGGTGCTCAATCTCGGCGCGCTGATTGCGCTATTGATCGCATTGCTGGGACCCGCTCGCGAACACACGTTGAGCGATACGACGTCGACGGGCGCGATGAAACTGCGTCGTCGGCTCCAACTGCAGGAGGTCGAACGATGATCAGGAAACTCTCATCCGGCGGATACCGTCTCTATTCGCGCAAGATCAATCCGTCGACGGGCAAGCGACGCAATCTCGGAACGTTTCGCACGCGCGAAGAGGCCGAGGCGCACGAGCGCGCCGTCCAGTATTTCAAGCGTCATTGACCGGTCGGCGGGCGTCAATCGACCTTGATATTGGCGTCTTTGACGACTTTCGCCCACTTCGCTGTCTCGGAACGGATGAACGTGCCGAATTCCTCGGGCGTGTTGGTGCGTACGTCGGCGCCCTGCTTCCCGAGGCGATCGCGCATCTCCGGCGCATTGGCGATACGCGAAATCTCCGCATTCAACCGCGCGACGACTTCGCGCGGTGTGCCGACCGGCGCAACGACGCCTTGCCATGAACCGGACTCGAAGTCGGGAACGCCCGACTCGGCAATCGTCGGTATGTCGGGAATCGCGCTCATGCGCTTGGCGCTGGATACCGCGAGGAGCTTGAGCTTTCCTCCTTGCACCAGTGGATAGGTGGCGAGCATGCCGTTCAACGTGACGTCGGCTTGTCCACCCGCGACGTCTGCGATAGCCTGCGCGCCGCCTTTGTACGGAATGTAGGTCCAATCGATACCCGTCCGCATCGCAAAATCAACGCCCGCGAGATGTGGTGCGCCACCGACGCCCGATATCGCAAAGTTGAGCTTCCCCGGTTTCGATTTCGCGAGGCCGACAAGCTCCTTGACCGAAGCCGCCTGCACCGATGGATGCACGACGAGGATATGCGGCGAATAAGCAACCATCGTGACTGGCGCAAAATCCTTCACCGGATCGAACGGAAGTGTCGGGTACACGCTCGGGCTGATCACGAGCGCACCAATGTCCGCGAGCAATAACGTATAGCCGTCGGCCGGCGCCTTCGCGACAAGATCGGCGCCGACGTTCCCGTTCGCGCCGGGCTTGTTTTCAACGATGACGGGCTGACCGAACGACTCCGACAAGCGTTGTCCAATCGTCCGGGCGAGGATGTCGGACGTTCCGCCCGCCGGATAGGGCACGATGATGTGGATCGGCTTGGATGGATAGCTTTGCGCAGACGAGGCGGTCGAAACGACAAGCAACGCGGCGATCAGAATGGCCTTGATGATCCTGAACATGTGTCACCTCCGTGGGAGCTAGGCTGTCTCGAGCGCGCAACCTTTCCAGGTCTGCTAGATTCGCACACTTCGTAGATCATATGACAAGATCGCCGATGCGATTCGCCCGTCTAATTCTTTACGCGTTGTTCGCTGCAACGGCTGCGTGCGCAGGGATCAAACCAGCGCCGGGCGCCGAAGACAGCGTCGCCATTGTGGGCGCAACCGTGATCCATCCCGAGCGCGACGGCGCGAAGGCAAGCGAGCCCAACACCACAATCGTCATCTCGGGACGCCGCATCGTTGCCGTCGGACCGTCGTCGACTGTTGCGGTGCCGCCGAAAGGCACCGTGATCGATGCGCGCGGCAAATGGGTCATCCCGGGGCTCGTCGACGGACACGTTCACTTCTTTCAATCAGGCAACCTCTATACGCGACCTGATGTCGTCGACTTCACGCGATCGGTGCCGTATGCGAAGGAAGTCGCGCGCAACCAATCGCGTCTGCCCGCAACGTTCAAAGTTTGGCTCGCGAGCGGTGTGACCAGCGTCGTCGACATCGGCGGCCCGTTCTGGAATTTCGAGATGCGCGACACCGCCGAGCGAACGTCGGAAGCGCCGCGTGTCGCCGTCGCGGGGCCGTTGATTTCGATGATCGCCGATCCGAAGCTCGACCTCGGCGATCCGCCGATCATCGAAATTGCGTCGACGGAAGCGGCGCGTGATTTGGTCCGGCGCGAACTGGCACGCAAGCCCGACTACATCAAGGTGTGGTTCATTCATCGCGCGGGCGAGGACTTGGCGGCCCAGGAAGCGATCGTTCGCGCGGCCGGCGATGAAGCGCATCGCGCCGGTGTCGCGTTAGCCGTGCACGCAACCGAATTGATCGTCGCCAAGGCCGCGCTTCGCGCGGGCGCCGATTACCTGGTCCACTCGGTGATGGATGTCCCCGTCGATGAGGAATTCATCGCGCTGGCCAAAAAGAATCGCGTCCTGTATTGCCCGACGCTGTTCGTCATTCCGGGTTATCAATACGCGCTTTCGAATACATGGCAGCCGACGGCCGCGGAAATGCGACTGGCCGACCCACAAATCGTCGCCGCGATGGGCGATCTTGCACGCATTCCAAGCGATCTGATTCCGCCCACCGTCGCGCGGCGGATCGCGGAACCCGGTGCAATCGTGCCGCCCGAGGTTGCGATGCGAAACCTTCGCTCCGTCGCGAATGCAGACATCACGATCGTGATGGGCACCGATGCCGGCAACATCGGCACGTTGCACGGCCCTTCGGTCTTCCGCGAGATGACGTTGATGCAGCAAGCGGGAATTCCGCCGCTTCACGTTCTACGCGCCGCGACCATCAACGGTGCACAAGCGATGCGCCGTGAGAAGGAGATCGGCACGATCGCGCCCGGGCGATTGGCTGATCTCGTGGTACTCGACGCCGACCCGGCGACGAGCGTCGACAATGCGAGCCGCGTGTACCGAGTTATCAAGGACGGCCGCGTGTACGATCCCGATGAATTGATCCGGTCTATTCGATGATGCGTTGGCTAGGGAGAGAGCGGTTATGAGAGTAGGTGTACTTGGTTCGGGCGTCGTAGGCCGGACGCTGGCGGAGGGTTTTTCGCGGCACGGTCAGGAAACCATGCTTGGCACGCGCAACATCGCCAAGCTGGCCGATTGGCAGAAGGAACATCCATCGACCCAGCTCGGCAGCTTTTCGGAGGCCGCGCGGTTCGGCGAGATCGTCGTATTGTCAGTCAAGGGTTCGGCGGCCTTCGATGTACTGCGCGCTGCGGGCGCCGCAAATCTATCCGGTAAACCGGTGATCGATACAACGAATCCAATCGCCGACGCACCGGCGGTCGACAGCGTGTTGCGCTTTTTCACGAATTTGGACGAGTCGCTTATGGAGCGGTTGCAGCGCGAGTTCAGCGATGCGCGCTTCGTCAAGGCGTTCAACTCAGTCGGCGCTGCGCGGATGGTCAATCCGCGCTACAAGGACGGCATGCCGACGATGTTCGTCTGCGGCAACGATGCCGCGGCGAAAAAAACAGTTGCCGGCATCCTGGTCGACTTTGGCTGGGACGTGGCCGACATGGGAAGCGCGCAAGCCGCGCGCGCGATCGAGCCGCTCTGCATGCTGTGGTGCATTCTCGGCTTGCGTGACAATGAATGGACGCACGCATTCAAGCTGATGCATTAAGTGATCGGTTCCGGCAACGCCCGTTCGAGCACGCGTACGACGTGCAACGCCTCGCGGTGTTTCGAACCGCGCGTCCCGTCTGCGATTTGATGCCGGCAACTCGTCCCGTCGGCAACGATCAACGTGTCCTGGGGCGCCGCCCGCACGGCGGGTAAAAGCGACAGCTCGGCCATTCGCATCGATACATCGTAATGCGCGGCATCGAATCCAAAGCTGCCCGCCATCCCGCAGCAGCTCGAATCGATGACCTGGACGTCCAGCTTGGGGATCAATCCAAGCACATTTTTCGCCGCCCCCACCGCATCGAATGCTTTCTGATGGCAATGGCCGTGCAGCAATGCATGCTTTTCGGGAAGGTGGCGAAGCACTCCCGCGAGCCGGCGGGTTGGCTCTTCCCGCGCCAGGAATTCCTCGATGAGCACGGCAATTTTCGATAAACGACTCGCGCCGTCGCCCAGGCCCATCACCAGATATTCATCGCGCAGCGAAAAGAGGCACGCGGGCTCGAGTCCTACGATCGGCGTACCGTGCAAAACGAATGGGGCGAGCGCAGCCAGCATCCGTCGCGCTTCACGTTTTGCTTCATCGACCATTCCGGCCGCGAGATAGGTCCGGCCGCAGCATAGCGGGCGTGAGCGCTGACGATCCGACAAGGCTGCACGCGCGACATGAGCCCGGTAGCCGGCGGCGCGAAGCACACGAAGCGCCGCATGCGCATTTTCGGGCTCGAAATAATTGGTGAACGTGTCGACGAACAGCACGACGTCGGCATCGTTCGCATTTGTGTGTTCAGCATCGTCGTGGGCCTGCAGGAATGTGTCGCGGCGCCATTCCGGCAACGACCGCTGCGCCGAGAGACCCAGCCACCGTTCGCCAAGCGCCGCCGCGCCCGGTAATCGATCGCGAAGGTTGGCGAGCCCATGCAAGCGCGCGGCCCACGGCGCCCATTGCGGCAAGTTGGCGAGCAACCAATCTTTACGGGCGCGGCCATGCACGCGACTCCGGTGGTGCAACGCCTCGATCTTCATCTTCGCCATGTCGACGCCGGTCGGACATTCGCGCCGGCAGCCTTTGCAGCTCACGCATAGGTCGAGCGCATCGCGCACGGCATCCGATGCGAGCGCGTCTGGGCCCAGTTGCCCCGACAACGCGAGGCGCAACGTATTCGCGCGGCCGCGCGTCAAGTGTTGCTCGTCGCGTGTTGCGCGGAAGCTCGGGCACATCGTGCCGGCGTCGAATTTCCGGCAGTGTCCGTTGTTGTTGCACATCTCGACGGCCTTGCCGAACCCGCGCGCAGCGTCGCCGCCGCTGCCGGGTGCGGTCAGCGTGTCGGCGATGGGATCGTTGTTCACGTTCCACGCCGACCAATCGAGCGCCGGCTTGAACGGCAGCATTCGATAGTGCGGTGGATAGCGAAACAGCGACGCGTCGTCCATTCGAGTCGCGCGGACAATCTTGCCGGGGTTCATCAATCGGTCCGGATCGAACGCGTCCTTGATCTCTTCGAACGCGCGCGTCAGCTTGGGGCCGAACTGCCAGGCGACCCATTCGCTCCGCACCAGGCCATCGCCGTGCTCGCCGGAATAGGCGCCCTTGTACTCACGGACAATCGCACTCGCTTCCTCGGCGATCGCGCGCATCTTGACGGCTCCGTCGCGGCGCATGTCGAGGATCGGCCGTACATGCAAGGTGCCCACCGATGCATGCGCGTACCACGTCCCGCGGGTGCCGTGCTTGGCGAAGATTTGCGTCAATCGGTCGACATAATCGGCCAGGTGGTTGAGCGGCACCGCACAATCCTCGATGAACGACACCGGCTTGCCGTCGCCGCGCATGCTCATCATGATGTTGAGTCCCGCTTTACGCACGTCCCAAAGCGCTTTTTGCGGCGACGCTTCGATCATGCGCACGACGCTGTCCGGCAGTCCCTGGTCAGCCATTAATTCGGCCAGTTGTGTGAGGTTCGCAACCAGCCCATCGCGCGCCTCGCCAATGAATTCGACGAGCAGTATCGCGTCGGGCTCGCCGACAAGCGCCGCGTCGATCGTTTCGCGAAACGCCGGGTTGCCGCGCGCGAGCTCGATCATCGTGCGATCGACGAGCTCGACCGCCGACGGACCAAGCGTGACGATGGACCGTGCGCACTCCATCGCGCGATAGAGCGTGGGAAAGCTGATGACGCCGAGCACGCGATGTGTTGGAAGCGGCGCGAGCTTCAGCGTGACCGAGCGCGTCCACGCCAGCGTGCCTTCGCTGCCCACCAACAACTGCGCCCAATTGACGCTGCCATCGGCTGTATACGGGTGATCGCTCTGCGGCTCGAAGACATCGATGTTGTAGCCGCCCACGCGCCGCATCACGTTTGGAACGCGTTGTCGGATTTCCTCGCGCTCGCGCTCGCCGATGGAGCGCAGTCGCGTAAGGAGCTCACGGACGCGCGGCGACGTGGAGGCCGTTTCGTTTGCGGGACCAAAACGCGCTTCGGTCCCATCGACCAGCAATGCATCGATGGCAGCAACGTTGTGCACCATGTTGCCGTAGCGAATCGAGCGCGAGCCGCACGAATTGTTCCCCGCCATCCCGCCGAGCGTCGCCTGCGCCGACGTGCTGACATCGACAGGGAACCAGACGCCATGCGGCTTGAGCCGTGCATTCAGCGCGTCGAGAACGACACCGGGCCCGACCTCGATCGTCATCGCGTCACGATCGAGCTCGCCGATCCAGTCGAGATATTTGGTGTGATCGATGACGAGCGCCGCGCCGACCGTCTGCCCACACTGCGAGCTGCCCGCGCCCCTCGGTAGCACCGGCACGCGGAGTGCCCGACACACTTCAAGCGCAGCGCGCACATCTTCATGCGTACGCGGAACGAGCACGCCGAGCGGTTCCACCTGGTAGATCGAGGCGTCGGTGGCGTAGCGACCGCGGGACGCCGCATCGAACAGCAGCTCGCCTTCGACGACGCGCGCAAGCCGCTGCGCCAGATCGCCGCCCGAACGATTGGCGTGAAAGACGAGTGGCGCGGCGACGTTCAAATGCGTCCGCGCGTCCATCTGTCAGTCGGCGCGCGCAGGAGTTTGCGGAACGGTCGCGTCGAGCACTGCATCGCATTTCTGCAACAAATGCGAGCGTAGTATCGACGCCAGCCTCGTGCCGTCGCGCGCATCGAGCGCTTCGACCATCTCGGTGTGCTCGCGCGCCGCCTTGTTCCATTTGTCGCGATCGAAATTGGAACGGAAGCGCAGGTTCTGAATGCGCCGGTTGAGGGTCGCGTACACCTGCGTCAGCAGCCGGTTTCCCGCGGCGCGATTGATACGGTCGTGGACCGCGCGATTGAGACGGTAGTAACCGGGCAAATCGTGCCGCGCGTGGCAAGCAAGCATCTCGAATGTCAGCGCCTTGATTTCCGCGATCTCATCGGCAGTGACATGCCGGCAGGCGAGCTCGCCCGACATTGCCTCGAGCCCGCTCATCACCTCGAAGCTATCGCGGATGTCTTGCTCGGACAGGCGCACCACTTGCGCGCCACGGTTAGGTGTCAGCTCGATCAGTCCGTCAGCGGCGAGCAACCGAAACGCCTCGCGCAGTGGCGTGCGCGAAACGCCCAGGCGAACGCCGAGCGTCCGCTCATTCAAGCGCGTTCCGGCGAGGAGCTCGCCCTCGGTGATCATCTGGCGCAGCTGCTCGGCGATCGTCGAAGGCAGTGTCGTGCGTTCAGGTGCTGCGGCAGCGGTTTTGGCGCTGGCGCGATCGACGCGCGGCGAAGTTTCGTCAAATTCGCTCATTGGTATACCAAAGCCCTTACCCATTATAGCCTCGACGCCATGCATAAACTACTTGGCGGGGCTCGCAAACGTCGGTACGATTGACGCTTGTATACCAAATCCGATGGCGGCCGGGCTTCATGTATCGGACACGTTTACGCATGATCACGCTAGACCGTCACGCTTCGGGCCGTCACTTCCTGCAGATCCCGGGACCGACCAACGTGCCCGACCGCGTATTGCGCGCGATCGATCAGCCGACGATCGACCACCGCGGACCCGAGTTTGCCGTTCTCACGAAAAGCGTGCTTGCCGGGATGAAGCGCGTATTCAAGACCCAAGGCGACGTCGTCATCTACCCCGCTTCCGGAACGGGTGCGTGGGAAGCCGCGCTCGTCAACACGCTCTCGCCGGGCGATCACGTGTTGATGGCGGAGACCGGACATTTCGCGACGCTTTGGAAGCGCCTCGCCGAGCGGGTCGGACTTGTCGTCAAGTTCCTTCCGGGCGATTGGCGTCACGGCGCGAATGCAGCGGCTATCGAAGCGGAGCTTGCGGCCGACAAGGAACGCGCGATCAAGGCCGTCTGCGTCGTTCACAACGAAACGTCGACCGGCGTCGTCACCGACGTCCCCGCCGTATGCAACGCGATCGACCGTGCCGCCCATCCTGCGCTTTACATGGTCGACACGATTTCGTCGCTTGCCTCGATCGATTATCGCCATGACGAGTGGCGCGTCGATGTTACGGTTGGCGGATCGCAGAAAGGATTGATGTTGCCGCCGGGTCTTTCGTTCAATGCAATCAGCGCAAAAGCGCTCGCAGCGTCGAGGAGCGCGAAGTTGCCACGCTCATATTGGGATTGGAACGATATGCTCGCGATCAACGCGACGGGCTATTTCCCGTATACGCCTGCGACCAATCTGCTCTATGGCTTGCACGAAGCGCTGGAGATGCTATTCGCCGAGGGACTCAACGCCGTATTTGCCCGGCACGCGCGCCTCGCCGAAGCGACCCGGCGCGCGGTACGCGGTTGGGGGCTTGACATCCTGTGCGCCGATCCCGCCGAATACAGCGCATCGCTCACGGCGATCGTGATGCCGGATGGACATAACGCCGATGCGCTGCGCAAAGTAATTCTCGATCGCTACGATCTATCGCTTGGTCAGGGTCTCGGCAAAATGAGCGGCAGGATCTTTCGCATCGGCCATCTCGGATGGTTCAACGAATTGATGCTGTGCGGTACGCTGTGCGGCGTCGAAATGGGGCTCGCGCAGTGCGAGGTCCCGCACAAGAAGAACGGCGTACGCGAGGCGCTCGAATTCCTGATGCGAGGTGAATAGTCTGTCGGACATAGGAGGGACAGGAAAATGAACAAGTTCGTGAAAACGGCGGTCACGTTGGCGATCGCGCTGGCGAGCGCGTCGACGTCCGCGTGGGAGCCCACCAAGCCCGTCGAAATCGTCGTTGCCGCGGGAGCCGGCGGCGCGTCCGATCAGATGGCGCGCATGATGCAGGCCGCGATTCAGAAGAACAATCTGATGAAGCAGCCGATGGTCGTCTCGCTCAAAGGCGGCGCGTCGGGCGCCGAAGCGTTGATGTACATGAAATCGAGCGAAGGCGAACCCAACAAGGTTCTCATCGCATATTCGCTGATTTACATGCTGCCGCTGGCTGCGAAGATTCCGTTCAATTGGCGCGACCTGACACCGGTCTCCGTCATTGCCATGGACGAATTCGTGTTGTGGGACAACGCGACCCTGCCTTACAAATCGGTAAAAGAGTTCGTGACCGCAGCCAAAGCCGCCGACCCGCCGTTCAAGATGGGCGGCACCGGTTCGAAGCGCGAGGACCACGTTCTCACCGTCTTCATCGAAAAGAAGACCGGCGCGAAGTTCGCGTATCTGCCCTATAAGTCGGGCGGCGAGGCGGCGACCCAGCTCGTCGGCAATCACACCGCATCTAATGTCAACAATCCTTCGGAGAATCTCGAGGTCTGGCGCGCCGGACAGGTGCGGGCGCTCTGCGTGTTCGACAAGGAACGAATCCCCTACAAGAGCAAGGTCACGGAAACCCAGTCGTGGAACGACATTCCCACGTGCAAGGAAGAAGGTCTCGACCTCCAATACCTGATGCTCCGCGCCATGTTCCTTCCGGGCAAAGTGACGCCCGACCAAACTGCGTTCTATGTCGAGCTGTTCAAGAAGCTGACGCAGACGGCGGAATACAAGGACTACATGGAAAAGCAAGCGCTCAAACCCGTATTCCTCACGGGCAAGGACATGCTGACGTTCCTCGAAGAGGATGACACGCTGAACAAGGGCCTCATGACCGAGGCCGGCTTCGTCGCCCAATAATAAAAAGGAATTTGGCGCAACGGTTGCACCGTCGGAAACCCCGCTCCCCGGCGCTCAGGACGGGTTTTGACTACCTGCGATTCTCTGAGAAGCCCAATGCCGATTTCTGAAACCGAGATCGTCGTCGACGATCCGACCGCGCCAGCGGACAACTCCCCGGCGGCGGCGACCACTCGTACGGTCAAGGCGGTTGTGTACTTGCTGCTTCTCGCGTTTGCGATGCTCCTGGGCTTTGACAATTGGCGCAACGGCATGGGATGGGCGAAGGATGGTCCGCAGAGCGGATACGTGCCGTTCTATCTGTGCGCGATTCTCGCCGGCGCTTCTCTGTACGGTCTCGGTGCCGCGTTTCTGAGGCGGCAGGAAGGTGGCGACACGTTCGTCACTCGAGACCAACTTCGCCGTGTCATGCAGGTTTTTTTTCCGACGTTTCTCTTCGTCGCGTTGACGCAATGGCTCGGCATCTATGTCGCGAGCGTCCTGCTCGTCGCCGGCTTCATGTGGATGATCGGGCGCATCGCGTTGTGGAAATCATTGCTCACGAGCTTCCTGTTCGCGCTCAGCATGTTCCTCACGTTCGAAATCGCGTTCGACGTCATCATGCCCAAGGGTCCGATCGAGGCGGCGCTCGGCTTCTAGGATCTGGCGCAATGGAAGCGTTGACACTCCTGTTGCACGGATTCGCCGTCCTGCTGACGTGGAAAACGTTGGCGCTGATGCTGGTGGGTCTGTTGCTCGGCATCTTCGTCGGGGTGCTGCCGGGGCTGGGTGGGCCGAACGGCGTCGCGATTTTATTGCCGCTTACGTTCACGATGGACCCCACCTCGGCAATCGTGATGCTCTCGTGCATCTATTGGGGTGCGCTCTTCGGTGGAGCGATCACCTCGATCCTGTTCAACATTCCCGGCGAGGCGTGGTCGGTGGCGACCACCTTCGACGGCTATCCGATGGCGCAGCATGGGAAAGCCGCGGAGGCGCTCACCGCGGCGTTCACATCGTCGTTCATCGGCGCGCTGGTGGCGGTACTGCTGATCACGTTCCTTGCGCCCAGCATCGCAGGCTTTGCATTGCGGTTCGGACCGCCCGAATTCTTTTCGGTGTATTTGCTCACCTTCTGCTCTTTTGTCGGCCTCGGACGTGACGAAAAACACAACACGATCATCTCGATGGCGCTCGGCCTGCTGCTCGCCGCCGTC
Source organism: Betaproteobacteria bacterium (assembly GCA_005881895.1). Taxonomy (GTDB): domain Bacteria; phylum Pseudomonadota; class Gammaproteobacteria; order Burkholderiales; family Casimicrobiaceae; genus VBCG01. The sequence goes on along the minus strand of VBCG01000050.1, from coordinate 11,171 downwards.
GGCATGGACACCGTCTCCGGGCAGTTGCGCATGACCTTCGGATTTGAACCGTTACTGCGCGGCGTGAACTTTCTCGTCGCGGTCATCGGCCTGTTCGGCATCAGTGAGATTTTGCTGACGATGGAGGAGCGGCTGGCGCTGCGCGGTCATTCCGCGGCGATCAGCCTGCGCGTTGTGCTGAAAGTGTGGAAGGAATTGCCACGCTACTGGGTGACGCTGTTGCGCTCGTCTGCAATCGGCTGCTGGCTTGGCATTACACCGGGCGGTGCGATCGCGGCCTCGTTCATGGGCTATAACCTGGCCAAGCGGTTCTCCAAGGATCCAGCGAGCTTCGGCAAGGGCCGTATCGAGGGCGTGTTCGCGCCCGAGACGGCCGCGCACGCATCCGGGACTGCCGCGTTGCTTCCTATGCTCGCGTTGGGGATTCCCGGCTCGGGCACGGCGGCAATCTTGCTTGGCGGCTTGATGGTGTGGGGACTCAATCCGGGTCCGTTGTTGTTCGTCGAGCACAAGGACTTCGTGTGGGGTTTGATCGCCTCGATGTATCTCGGCAATCTCGTCGGGCTCGTGATAGTGTTGAGCACGGTGCCGATCTTTGCGGCCATTCTGCGCATTCCATTCGCCGCCATCGCCCCGATGATCGTCGTGTCGTGCGCCATCGGCGCGTACGCCATCCAGAACGCCATGTTCGATATCTGGCTCATGCTGCTGTTCGGTGTCGTCGGCTATGCGTTCAAGAAAATCGGCATACCGCTGGCGCCTTTCACATTGGCGCTGGTGCTCGGTAACCGCAGCGAAGATGCTTTCCGACTGTCGATGATCGGCGCGGGCGGCGACTTGCGCGTGTTTTGGTCCAACGGACTTGTCGGAACGATTACCACGCTGGCCTTCATCCTGCTGTTCTGGCCGCTGATCGGCAAGGTTTTCGAGAGTGCCGGACGGCTCTGGCGCCCGGCCAAGACCTGAGACTCGCCTTCGACTTACTTCGCTAATGGACGCATCGATCGCCGTTGCGCGCGAAGGGCCCATCGCAACGGTTGTGCTGAACCGGCCGGCAAAGTTGAACGCGTTGACGAAGGCAATGTGGCAATCGCTGGGCGAAACGATCACGGCGCTGTCTGCGGATGACAACCTGCGTTGCGTGATCATTCGTGGCGCAGGTGAAAAAGCGTTCTCGCCGGGAAATGATATCGGCGAGTTCGCCACCACACGGGGCAACAAGGCGCAGGCGATCGAATACGGCAAAACGATGCACGCGACCGCACGCGCGCTCGCCGACTGCCGTCATCCGATCGTCGCGCAGATCCACGGCATCTGCGTCGGCGGCGGTCTCGAGATCGCCGCGTTATGCGATCTGCGCATTTGCGGCAAGTCGAGCCGCTTCGGTGCGCCGATCAAGAAACTCGGCCTGGTGATGGCGTATCCGGAAATGGCGCCGCTGGTGCAATTGGTCGGCGCAGCGACGACGCTCGAAATTCTGCTCGAAGGACGGATTTTCGATGCGCGGGAAGCGCTGGAGAAACGTCTCGTCACGCGCGTCGTGCCTGACGAAGACATTGACAAGGAGACACGCGCGACTGCACAGCGCATCGTCGAGGGCGCCCCGCTCGTCGCGCGTTGGCACAAGAAATTCGTGCGTCGTCTTGCCGATCCACGCCCGTTAACCGACGCTGACCACAACGAATGCTTCGATTGCTTCGACACGGAAGACTTTCGCATCGGTTACGAGGCGTTTCTCGCGAAGCGCAAGCCGAAATTCGTTGGCCGATAAATGACTAAGGCCGAATGAGCGCCGCCGTGCCGTCCCAAGGCGCGAATTACACCCCCTCCGGGGGCAGCGCAGCGGCCGAATTGGCCAATGAGGCCGCAAGCGTGGGGGCCCGTCACCCCGGTCCGCTTTCCGGCATGCGCGTCCTCGAGCTCGCGCAAATCATGGCGGGACCGACTTGCGGGATGCTGTTGGCCGACATGGGCGCCGACGTCATCAAGGTCGAAAAGCTGCCCGGCGGCGACGATGCGCGCGACTATCGCGAGCCGCGGATCAACGGCGTGTCGGCGCCGTTCCTCGTGCAGAACCGCAACAAGCGCGGGATCGCGCTCAATCTCAAGCATCCGCAAGGCCGCGAGATTCTGCTGCGGCTTGTGCGCGACGCCGATGTCGTCACTGAAAATTACCGCCGCGGCACGATGGAGAAATTGGGCGTCGGCTATGACGTACTTTCCCGCGTGAATCCACGCCTCATCTACTGCGCCGTATCAGGTTACGGCCACGAGGGTCCGTGGGCCGACAAGGGCGGCTTCGATCTGATCGCGCAAGGTTTCGCGGGGCTGATGTCGATCACCGGCGAGTCAGGCGGACCGCCGGTGAAGAGCGGCAGCCCCGTCGCGGACATAAATGCCGGATTGCTCGCGGCGATCGGCATACTCGCCGCGTACGCTCATGCGCAGAAGACCGGTCGCGGCCAATTCGTCGATACGTCGCTGATGGAAGCGGCGCTGCAGCAGACGTACTGGCACGCCGCGTTCCACTTCGCCGAGGGCCATTCGCCGGGACCGAGCGGGTCGGCGCACATTCTCACGGCACCCTACCAGGCGTTCAAGACGCGCGACGGATGGATCAACATCGGCGGCGCCAACCAGGCGAACTGGGAGCGCATCGCCGAGGTGCTCGGTCATCCTGAATGGCGCGATGATGTGCGCTTCGCAACGAATTCGGTTCGCATGCAAAACCTCGATGCGCTGGTCTTGCTCATGAACGACGTGCTGTCAACGCGAACGCGCGACGAATGGATCGCCGCGTTCGATGCTGCGGGCGTTCCTGTGGGGCCCGTGCATACGATCGGCGAAGCGTTGACGCATCCGCAAACGCTCGCGCGGGGAATGGTTGTCGATGTCGAGCATCCACAAGCCGGCCCGACGAAGGCGCTCGGCTGCCCGATCCATTTCTCTGCGACGCCGGCGCAAATTACCCGCGCCGCTCCGCTCCTCGGCGAGCATACGCGCGAGGTCCTGGGCGAAAGCGGCTACAGCTCCGCCGAAATCGATACGTTGGTCGCGGAAGGCGTCGTCGTCGAGGCGCGCGCGACGGCGGGCGATTAGTGTTGCGAACCGACCGCGCCAACCACTTCGATTGACCGCGCGGCGGCTGCGGTCAGAACGGCATCGCGCTCGCCCTTCGGCAACGCCGCAAGCGTTCGCACGCGCTCGTAGAACCTGGGCAAGTCGTTGCCGGATTCCGCGAGAAGAACGCGAAATGCCGGTATCCGGTCCGTGTAGATTGCGATCGCGGCCAGGCTCGCGTTGTTGGGGTGTTGCGCAAACCAGCGATCGTAGCCGGCGAGGCCCGGCTCGCCGGCCTTGATCCGCTCGTAATCGGCATTCATTGCCGCAAATGTCTCGAGCTTCGCCTTTTGTTTTTCCTCATCGCTCGCACTGCTTGCGTAAATCTCGGTTAGCCGATCGCGCGCCGTGCGTACGATGTTCCGAAACGCTTCGCGGAGCTTCTGGTTTCTTGCCGCCTGCGCTTCGAGTGCGGGATTCGGATTGGCGGCGAGCCAACGCGCCTCGCCGACTTCCTCGACGGTGGTCGCGAACGATTCATTGAACACCGAATCGTCTTTGACGTAGAGAAGCTGGTGCGCGAGCTCGTGAAAAATCAGACGAGCGACCTCGGTCTCTGGCCAGCGCACGAATGACGACAGCACCGGATCGTTGAACCAGCCGAGCGTTGAATACGCTGGGACGCCGGAGACATGAACGTCGTCGCCCTTCGCGCGAAGCCGCGCCGCTTCGGCGCGCGCCTCGTCTTCGCGGAAATAGCCGCGGTAGTTGACGCATCCCGCGATCGGAAAGCACCACTGCCGCGGATTGAGCGACAACGACGGCGCGGCAAACACGTTCCACAAGGCGAACTGCCGTCCGAGATCCGTGTAGCGCGTATAGCTGCCGTTGTCGGGCAAGCCGAGGTCATGACTCGCGAACGCACGGATCTCGCGCACGCGCGCGAGCCTCTTCGCAAGCGCCGCATCGCCGCCGTCGATCACTTCCGGAATCGGCCGTGCGCGCGCCAGCAAGTCCATCTGACCCGCGGCGCCCTGCCAATAGAAATCGACGGTATCCACCGCGCTGCAACCGGCCAGCAACGCCACGCCGGCGACCGCCGCGGACTTTTTCAGCCCACTCAATTTCGAAACGCCCATCACCAATACTCTCCCATCATTGCTGCGACTTTCCTAATCATGAATGGCCCAGGAAGCGGGCCAGTCGCGCAATGCCCTCCTCGATTTTCGCTTGACCGATTGTATAGGCGAAGCGTACGTGCGCATTTGCCCGATGACGGCCGAAGTCGATGCCGGGCGTAACCGCAACGCCCGCGCCTTCGAGTACATCGCGGCAAAATCGTTCACTGTCGGCGCAAAATCGCGAGCAGTCGGCATAGACGAAGAATCCGCCATCCGGTGTCACCGGTATTCCGAAGCCCAATTCGCGGAGAGCCGGAACGAGAAGGTCGCGGCGCGCCCGAAACGCCTGCCGTCGCTCCTCGACGATGGCAAGCGTGTCCGGCCGGAAGCACGCCAATGCGGCGCGCTGCGACGGCGTCGGCGGCGAGATATAAAGATTTTGGGCGAGCTTCTCCAGGTCGCGAACGTGGTGTTTCGGCGCAACGAGCCAGCCTAGGCGCCATCCCGTCATATTGAAGTATTTGGAAAAGCTCGAGATCACGAACGCATCGTCGGCAATCTCGAGCGCGCTTCTTGGCGCGTGATCGTAGGTGAGCCCGAGATAGATTTCGTCGACGATCAGCCTTCCGCCCCGTTGCGCGACCGTCGCAACGACGCGTTGCATTTCGTCGCGGGCGATACTCGTGCCCGTCGGATTCGACGGCGAGGCGATGAGGACCCCCACGCTTGCGGCTCTCGCCGCTGCGCTGCCCCCCGAGGGGGCGTAGTTTGCGCCTTGGGTCGGCCCGGCCGCGCGAACGTGAACGCCACGCGTGGACGGCGACCAATTTTGTTCGATCAGCTCCGCGGTGAGTTGATAATTCGACGCAGGACCAACGGGGATGCCGACCGGCTCGCCTTCCAGAATGCGAATGAAATGGCGCGTGCACGGATAGCCCGGATCGGCGAGCAGAATGCGGTCATCGCGGTTCACCAGCAGCGCGTTGACCAACAGCAGCGCCGCGGATGATCCCGCGGTGACGATGACGCGCTCCGCATCGACCGCGACGCCATAGTGGTCGGCGTAGTGCACTGCAATCGCTTCGCGTAGCTCCGGAAGACCGAGCGCCGACGTGTAATAGATCCCGCCTTGCGCGATCGCGCGTTGCGCCTCGGCGAGCACCGGCGCCGGCGTCGGAAAGTCGGGCTCGCCGATTTCCATGTGGATGACCGTACGCCCCGCTGCCTCGAGCACGCGTGCGGCGGTCTGGACCTCCATCACGTGAAACGGGGCGATCTCGGCAACGCGAGCCGCCAATCGGGCGCGAGACTCCATCGAAAGTCGTAGGGCGTATTGGGCTGTAAAGCGCTATCGTAACGCCCCTATGGATACGCTGGCCAAAAGGTTCTATCGAGCGCGTGCGCTGATGGCCGCCGTCATCACGCTGATCCTTGCCGCCTCGGTGGCACCGGCCTTCGCAACGATCTACAAGTGTCAGGGCGACAACGGTGCGCCCGTCTACCAGGACGAACCGTGCCGGCCGGGCAAGGAATTGCGCGACTTCGACAAGGATCCGCCGACGGTTTCCGTGATGCCGCTCGGCCCCGCCACCGGAACGACAACGCGCCAAACGCTCCCGACGACGCAGCCCGCGGCGAAGATCAAAACCGGTGCGCGAATTAAGCCTTCGCAGCCAGCGGGCAATCCGTCGGAGCGCAAATTTCTGGCGCCTGGCATCAACGAGGGCGAAGTCATCACCCGCGTCGGACCGCCCGATATGAAAAGCGGTGGCAACGGCCGCAAGACCGCGCGCTGGACGTATATGCCGGTTCCCGAAGACGCCCATACGCTCACGACGCTGACTTTCGAGCATGGCCGCCTCGTGGAGGTCGAGCGGAAAGTCGTCAAATAGACGGATGCGCGCCCTTGTCCAACGTGTTCGCGAGGCGAGCGTCGCTGTCGACGGCCACGTGACTGGCGCGATCGGCCCCGGCGCGCTCGTCTTCGTCGGCGTGACGGACGGCGACTCGGAGGACGATCGCGAATGGCTCGTTCACAAGATCGTCAATCTGCGCATCTTCGACGATGACGCCGGCGTCATGAACAAATCGATACTTGATGCGGGCGGCAGCATCCTCGCCGTCTCGCAATTCACGCTGTATGCCTCGACCAAAAAAGGTCAGCGGCCGTCGTGGTCGGCGGCCGCACGGCCCGACATCGCTCAACCGATCTTCAACGCATTCGTCGCAACGCTATCGATCGCACTCGGAAAACCGATTGCAACTGGCGTGTTCGGCGCGCCTATGCGCATCGCGCTGGTCAACGATGGTCCGGTGACCATTTGGCTCGATTCGCGTACGAGGGAATAGCCTCTCCTCTTGCACGCGTGGGTTCGCGTTGCATCGGGCGGCGCCCCAACATCATCATGTCGACGCTGTATTTCCCCGGCCCGAATGCGTAGAGCAACAAGAAGCCGCCGAGGATCGTCACGTTCTTCATGAAGTTGATGTTGTTCGCCATGCGCGCCGCGCCTTCCATCGTCCAGAAGTTGTGGAAGATGGGCGTAATGACGATGAGGAACACGACGTAGGCGAGTGCCGCCCAGCGCGTCTTCCAACCGAACAGCACGGCGAGACCGCCGCCTACCTCGATCAGGATCGCGATCACCGCTGCGATCTCGGGGAGCGGCACGCCTTTCTCCGCGATATGGTCGACCGTTGGCCCAAAACCAACAAGTTTTCCAATGCCCGACGTGATGAACATGATCGACATGACAATTCGGGCGATCAGCGCCACACCGTCCGTCACGGTGTCCTTTGGTGCGTTCACGTTGCTGAGTGCGTTCATGAGTGATGCCTCGCTAAATGAAATCAATGGCTATTTATTGAAATCAATGGCTATTTACCCACCGCCGGCGGTGTTCGGCCGCGCAAAGTGAGGTTTGCCCCCGTTAAGGGCATAGCCGTTCGATCGGAACCTATGGGGCAAGTTCCGGGGCGCCAGCCGATTCACTGAGATCGACCGAGTGCTTTGTTTGATCCCGCGTCGGGTCGACGCGAAGGTTCTGATGCCTCATTGGTCGACCGCGATACGGGCGCGCGTCGTGCGATGAACGCATGCGTCAGGATGCCCAGTACCGCGAGCGTCCATACGATGACCGGTCCCGTCGGCAAATCGGACGATGTCGACACAATGAGCCCGGCGAGGTAGCCCGCGACTCCCAGAGTCCACGCAACAGGTAGACGCAGCGCGGTCAACTTTCGCGTCGCGAGCGGCGGCACGATCAGCGTCGCGAATACCAGATACACGCCTACGAGCTGCACCGACACCGTCACTGCGCAGGCGAACAACAGGTAAAAGCCGGTGCGGCCCACACGTTGTCCCAAGCCGAACCACAAGGCGAGGATCACGCCGTACACGAGCGCCGCCCAAACGAGCTGGCGCGTCTGCACCCAGAGAATCTGCCCGACCAACAGATCGCGCAGATGCTCGCTTCCGTGAACGTTGCTGGCCAGAAGCAGGATGCCACCTGTTGCCGCGAGAACGAATACCACGCCAATCACCGCCTCCTGAACCTCGGGCCATCGACGTTCGGTCCATGTCAACAACAATGCACCGGAAAGCGCAGCGGCGAGCGCGGCGATCTGAACCGCAATGCCCTCAGGCTCGAAGCCAAGATGATCGGCGAGGAGCACGCCGCATCCGGCGATTTGAGCAATCGCGAGATCGATGAATACGATGCCGCGCGCGAGAACCTGCGTTCCGAGCGGGACGTGCGTTGCAGTGACGAGCAGCCCTGCCACCAACGCCGGCAGAAGAATCGATATGTCGATCGAAGCGAGAGTCATGGATTTACCCGCACGCTTTGTTGGTTCACCCAATCGCCTTCAACAGTCGCGCCAGCGTGTCGTCAAAAAGGCCGAAGAGGTCCTTCGCTTCGGGATCTCCGCCGACGGTAAACGGCAGCACGACCGGTGTGATCTTCGCTCGCTCGGCGATCCACTGTGATGCGCGATCGCTTTGGTACGCCGCGCGGATCACTATTTTTACAGGCTGTCGCTGGATCGTCGCGAGCACTTCCGACAGATACGAAACGGTCGGCTCCACGCCGGGTTTCGGCTCGAGCGCCGCGACCTCTTTCATACCAAGCCATGCGATCAGGTAGGTGAATCCCTTGTGCTGGACCAGGATCGGCACGCCCTTGAGTGGCGCGGCCTCGCGCTCCCATCGCGCGATTGCTGCGCGCCATTTTTCGTCGAAGGTCTTGTAGCGTGAGCGATACGTCTCGGCATTCGCTGGATCGATCTCGGCCAATCGTGCGGCAAGCGCGGAAGCGACGCGCGAAATGTTGCGCGGATCGCCTTGAATATGCGGGTCGCCCGCAGGGTGGACGTCGCCTTCGGCGCGATCGAGTCGTGCGGGCTTGTCGCGCAATGTCACATAATTCGCCGCCTCGAAATAGCCGGGTTGTCCCGCCCTGATCTGCGGATTGCCCGCTTGCTGCACGACGAGAGGCAACCAACCGATCTCCAGCTCGGCGCCCGTCGCGACGACGAGATCGGCGCTGCGCGCCCGCGCGATCAAGCTCGGCTTCGCCTCGATGTGATGCGGGTCCTGCAGTGCGTTCGTCGCCACATAAACCTTGACCGCATCGCCGCCCAACTCCTCAGCCAGCGCGCCCCACTCGGGCACCGTGGCGAAGACATTGAGCACCGCGTACGCGGGCGAAACTGTCGCGGCGAGCAACGCTGCTGCCAGCCATTTCACGATTGAATGCATGTCGGCTCTCCGTCAGAACTTGTGCGCGCCATGCGCACCGAGTGTCAGGATGTATTGCAGGAAAAATTGGTTGTCGGTGAAGTCGGGCCGCGTTTTGCTCTGTGCGTACTGAATGCGGAAGCGGCTGAATTCCGACGGCGTCCAGTCGACCATCATGGTCGCTCGCTGCGGACTGAACGGATCGGTGGCGAGAAACGCAGTGTTGGTGCCGTATTCCGGCGTGCCCTGGCTCAAGCGGTCGTAGCGCAAACCGACACGCCACATCGGCATGAATTGCCAGACGCCTTGCAGGTACCAGCCACTCTGGTTCGCCGAGTATGCGTCGGTGTTGGTGAGCCCGGGCGCACCGTCGCTGTCGTACGTCATGTCGCCCCTCGCGCGCTGCCAAAAGTATTCGCCCTGCACCTTGAAGTTTGTGCGTGTCGCGTTGCCGTCGGGCGCGTACTTCCAGACGAAGTCGGCAATCGCCGTGTGGGTCTTGCCCGCAAATGACGTCTGCGCGATATTGCCGGTCGTGTCCGGCAACTTGCCGATGCGATCGACGGCGCGTGTATCGAGATACGAAACGCCCGCGCGCCAGCTCGAGCTCGCGCCGATGTCTCCCCCTGCATGAACGAATGCGCTCCAGGCGCCTGCGCTGTTGCTGTTACGCGGGCTGCCGGGAAACGCATCGCCGTTGCCTATTTCAGCCCCGAATTCCAAAAACGTATCGGTCGGCGCGATCCACTTGACTTGCGCACCGTCCTGCGTGAACTGGCCGCCGAAGAACGCCTGGTAGGCAAGCGGCGCGTCCTGGAAGTCCCACGCGTGCTGGTGTTGCTCGTTCATGTAGCCGACGCCGGAAAAGAAACGTCCGAACTTCGGTACCACACCGTACGGCAATGCCGTCACGAGACCATACGCTTCCTCGACTGACACGCTGTTGTCCGGCGCGAGCGACACAGTGAGATTGCCCGCGAACAAATGGTCGACGCTTGCGAAGAAATTGATTTCTGATTCGGCAAGACCCAGGCCGCGCCGCCCGGGCGTTACTTCTTCGCCGATCTGAATGTTGTTGAACCCGTATTGCGCCGGGTCCTGCTTCAGAGATTGGTAATTGCCCTGCAGAACAACGGCAATGCCGGGATTGAAGGCCGCGAGTGTGCTCGCTGACGGACCGGGGGCTTGTGCGGCGACTGGCGCAGGCGCGCTCGTCGCTGCCGTCTCGGCGGCTTTGAGCCTGTCTTCGAGGGCGCGGATACGCGTCTCGTACGATTCCTTCATTTGCTTGATCTGCTCGCGGATCTCGGCGAGCTCGGCGTCGGATGCCGCGGCCGCAATCGAGGGTACGACGAGCACCGACGCCAAGAGCGCCGACGCCCAAAGTTGTCTGGACACGTGAAGTCTCCTGCAGTTCGTGTACGAAATCGCCGCAATCAGCCGGACGCGGCGCGATAGAAGCGAACTACAGGACGGCGGGAGGACCCCTGCTCTGATAGAACGCCGGCTTGGCTTGCGCCTGCCCGAGCGCGATGATCGCAGCGACTTGCGTCGGAGCGCGGCCGTCGCGGGACCGAGCAACATCGGCAATCGGAACGGCGTTGGAGCCGCCCGCGAGCAGCTCGCATTCAAGGCATTCGCCGGGGCTCGGCTTTTCGACATTCGTGTCATGCCCGCGCTGTACTTTGGCGCGCAGATGGTCAACCTCGTGCACGACGAGCTGTTGCTGCATGCCGACCAGCAGCAGCGACAACCAGGCTGTGATAAGAATGCGGATCATGACGGGCAAGAGGATAAACCGCAGATGCGTGGTGCGCAAACTGATACCTGCGCCAGCCGGCAGGACTTACAGCTTGTAGGCCGTCCTGGCAAAGCCATTCGGCGCGCAACATCGTGTCGGGCCGGGATGGACAGGAACGCGCGCGTGTCGTCGTTGAAGCCGACGGCGTTGTAGAAACCCGCCGTTTCGATCACCTGTTCGCAAAATCGTTGCATGCCCTCGGGGCTGTCGTAGAACCACCACGGCGGGCCAAGCTTGAGAATCGGAGGAGCGAGCTCGCGCGAGTACGTCGATTCGTCGAGCGTAAATAAGATAAGCGTTAGCTTGGCCTCGTTGCCGAATCGATCGAGCAGCGGCTTCAACGCGCTGACGTAATCGGTGCGCATTGGAATATCGGCGCCATTATCGCGACCGAACTCACGGAAGATCGCCGGATTGTGATTTCGATAGCTGCCCGGATGGATTTGCATGA
>VBCG01000144.1 GCA_005881895.1 Betaproteobacteria bacterium | reverse complement strand
TCTGCGTCCCGCTGCATCTGCCCGCGCGGCCCAAAGGTCGTCTCATCGTGATTGGCGCGGGCAAGGCATCGGCGGCGATGGCCAAAGCGGTCGAAGACCACTGGTCTGGCACGCTGACGGGTCTCGTCGTGACACGCTACGGATACGCCGTACCCTGTAGGCGCATTGAGATCATCGAATCGGCACACCCGGTGCCCGACGCGGCGAGCGTCACCGCGGCGCGACGGATTCTGGACACCGTCAGCGATCTTCGCGCCGACGACCTCGTGTTGTGCCTGATATCCGGCGGTGGTTCATCGCTGCTCGTTGCGCCGCTGGAAGGCCTGACGCTCGAAGACAAGCAGGCGGTCAACCAGGCGCTTCTGAAGTCTGGCGCGACGATCAGCGAAATGAATTGCGTGCGCCGTCATCTATCTGCGGTCAAGGGCGGCCGCCTCGCGGCCGCGTGCCATCCGGCGAAAGTCGTCACGCTGCTTATTTCGGACGTTCCAGGCGATCGACCCATGGATATCGCATCGGGGCCGACGGTGCCCGATCCCACAACGTGCGCCGACGCGCTTGCCATCATCAAGCGATACGCGGTCGAACTTCCTGCGAGCGCAATGGAAATTCTCGAGAGCGGGCGTGGCGAAAGCGTCAAGCCTGGCGACCCGCGATTGGCCGGCAGCGAAACGCGCTTGGTCGCAACGCCGCAGATGGCGCTCGAAGCCGCGGCCGCGGTGGCGCGCGATGCGGGGGTGCCGACGCATATCCTTGGTGACAGCATCGAAGGCGAGGCGCGCGACGTCGGCAAAGTAATTGGCGGTATCGGTCTTCAGGTTGCGCAACACGAACAGCCGTTCGCGCCGCCGTGCATTTTGCTGTCGGGCGGCGAGACAACCGTGACTGTGCGCGGCCAGGGGCGCGGCGGGCGCAATGTTGAATTTCTGCTTTCGCTTGCGATCGTGCTCGACGGCAATCCCAGAATCCACGCGATGGCAGGTGACACCGACGGTGTCGATGGACTCGAGGAAATCGCCGGTGCCTACATCGCGCCCGACACACTCGAACGTGCCTGGGCGAAGGGGATCAAGCCTAAAGAAAGTCTCGCCGACAACGATGGGCACGGATTCTTCGAAGCGCTTGGCGATTCGGTGATTACCGGGCCGACCTTGACCAACGTGAATGATTTCAGGGCCGTTCTGATTGCGGCGGAGGCGAGTAGCCAATGACGGTTCGACGCCGACGCCACGCCAAGATCGTGGCCACCCTCGGACCGGCCAGCGCCAGCACGGAGATGATCCGTTCGCTCTTCCTGGCCGGCGTCGATGTGTTTCGCCTCAACTTCAGCCACGGTACCCATGAACAGCACCGCGAGCGGCTCGCGCAGATTCGCAAGGTGGAGCAGGAATTAGGACGCCCAATCGGGGTATTGGCCGACATGCAGGGGCCGAAGCTCCGGGTAGGCACGTTCGCGGCAGGGCCCATCATGTTGAACGCGGGCTCGTCGTTTCGGCTCGACCTCACCGACAAACCAGGCGATGTCACGCGGGCGTATCTGCCGCATCCGGAAATATTCGCCGCATTGAAGCCAGGCGCGAATCTTTTGCTCGACGACGGCAAGCTTCGCCTTCAGGTGAAGAAGTCCGGGCATGACTTCGCGGAAACCGAAGTCGTCGTGGGCGGCGCATTGTCGGAACGAAAGGGAGTCAACGTTCCCGACGTGGTGCTGCCGTTGTCAGCGCTGACACAGAAGGATCGGCGCGATCTCGAGTTCGCGCTGGAGCTCGGGGTCGAGTGGCTGGCGCTCTCGTTCGTGCAGCGCCCGGAAGACCTGGACGAAGCGCGCGCGCTGACCCGCGGCCGCGCCGGCATCATGACCAAGCTGGAAAAACCGTCGGCAGTCGAGGCGCTCGACGCGATCGTCGACAAGTCGGACGCGGTGATGGTCGCGCGCGGCGACTTGGGCGTCGAATTGCCGGCCGAGAAAGTGCCGGGCATCCAGCGACGCGCGGTACGCGAGTGTCGGCGCTCGGGCAAGCCGGTGATCGTCGCGACGCAGATGCTGGAGTCGATGATCAACGCGCCCGTGCCCACGCGCGCGGAAGCCTCCGATGTCGCAACGGCGATCTATCACGGAGCGGACGCTGTGATGCTTTCGGCGGAATCCGCCAGCGGCAAGTTCCCGGTCGAAGCGGTGCAGATGATGGAGCGGATCATCGGTGAAGTGGAATCCGATCCCTATCATCGACAACTGCTCGAATCGTTGCAGACACCTGCGCAACCGACCAGTGCCGATGCCATCTGCACTGCGATGGATGTGATCGCAGGATTGCTGCGCGTTGCGGTGATCGTTACCTATACGACGTCGGGTTCGACGAGCTTGCGCGCGGCGCGCGAGCGTCCCGTGCCTCCGATCCTGAGCATGACGCCGAGCCTCGCGACCGCGCGGAAGCTGGCGCTGGTTTGTGGCGTGCACTCGGTGAAGACCGAGGACGTCTCCGGTGTGGCCGAGATGGTCGAGCGTGCGTGCAAGTGCGCGCAAGAGGAAGGCTTCGCACAACCAGGCGACACGATTGTCATCAGTGCCGGCATGCCCTTCGGCACGCCGGGCGCGACCAACCTGCTGCGCATCGCGCAAGTTTGAGGCAACCCAATGGCAGCAATTTCGAAAGTCACCGGATTTGAGATTCTCGATTCACGCGGCAACCCGACGGTGGCGGCCGGAGTGGTGCTGGCGGATGGAGCGCGAGGATTCGCCGCCTCGCCTTCCGGCGCATCGACCGGCTCGCGCGAGGCGTTGGAGCTGCGCGACGGGGACCCGAAACGCTATTTCGGCAAAGGCGTGACGAAGGCGGTCGGCAACATCGATCAGGAGATCGCGAGCTCGCTCGTTGGTCGCGATGCCGATGACCAAGCCGCGCTCGATCAACGCATGATCGATCTCGACGGCACTCCCACCAAGTCGCGGCTGGGCGCCAACGCCATCCTCGCGGTGTCAATCGCGATTGCAAAGGCCGCCGCGGAATCAGCACGCGTCCCACTGTACCGTCGAATTGCGGGAACCCGCCCGCCGCGAATGCCGGTGCCGATGATGAATATCGTCAACGGCGGCGCGCATGCCGACAACAACGTCGACATGCAGGAGTTCATGATTCTGCCCGTCGGCGCGCCGAGTTTTTCCGAGGCGCTGCGCTGGGGTGTCGAAGTGTTTCATACGCTCAAAGGCGTGCTGAAGAGCCACGGCATGTCGACCTCGGTGGGTGACGAGGGCGGCTTTGCACCGAATCTACCGTCGAACGAAGCCGCACTCGAGGTCATCATGCAGTCGATCGAAAAAGCAGGCTATCGGCCGGGACACGACATCTGGCTGGGCCTCGACTCGGCGAGCTCCGAGTTCTACAAGAACGGCTGCTATGAGCTCGCTTCCGAGGACAAGCGTCTCACTTCCGCCGAGTTCGTCGATTACCTTGCGAAGTGGGTCGATCGATATCCGATCCTCACCGTCGAGGATGCAATGGCAGAAGACGACTGGGACGGCTGGAAGCTCCTGACCGACAAGCTGGGCAAACGGGTTCAACTCGTTGGCGACGACCTGTTCGTGACCAATACAACGATCCTGAAGGAAGGGATCGACAAGGGTGTCGCGAACTCGATCCTGATCAAGTTGAATCAGATCGGAACGCTTACCGAAACGTTGGCGGCGATCGCCATGGCGGATGCGGCCGGCTACACCTCGGTGATATCGCATCGCTCCGGAGAGACGGAGGACACCACGATCGCCGATCTCGCGGTTTGCACCGCTGCACGCCAAATCAAGACCGGATCGCTGTGCCGATCCGATCGCGTCGCGAAATACAACCGGCTGCTGCGCATCGAGTATGAACTGGGAAAGACGGCCGAATACGCCGGACGCTCCGCGTTCTCCTTCGAGCGCAATTCCGGGCGGTAGATCGGTTAACGCATGACCAAGCGCTTGAACGTCCCCGTGGAATGCGTCGTTGACGCACGAAATACGACGGGGGAATCGCCCTTGTGGTCGGCGCGCGAGGCAGCTTTATATTGGGTCGACATACCCGACGGTCGCATCTACCGCTGGCGCCCCGCAACCGGCGAGCAACAGACGTGGCGACTGCCCGCGGCGGTCGGCAGCATCGGTTTACGTGAACGCGGCGGGCTCGTCGTTGCGATGCGCACCGGGTTCCATCTGTTCGATACGGAATCCGAAGCGCTGACGTTCCTTTGCAACCCGGAGCCCGACATTCCGACCAATCGCCTGAACGACGGCAAAGTGTCTCCCGAGGGGCGTTTCTGGGCCGGCACAATGGACGAGCGCCCGGAGAAGCAACCGGTCGGCAGCCTTTATCGACTGGATGTGGATCATCGCTGCACCCGCATGGCAGGCGACGTCAAGGTGTCGAACGGCCTCGCCTGGAGTCCGGATGGCTGCACGATGTATCACTCGGATTCGCGTGGCGGCGCGATCTTTCGCTACGCCTACGATCCCGAAACAGGTTCGCTTGGCAAGCGAGAGGTCTTCGTGCAGTTCCAGCCCGACTGGGGCCGCCCGGACGGCGGCGCGACCGACGAGGACGGCTGCCTTTGGAGTTGTGGTGTCTCCGGCGGTCGTATCAACCGATTCAATCCGTCCGGCGCATTGATCGAATATGTCGAGATGCCAATCACGCACCCGACGATGCCGTGTTTCGGCGGGATCGACGGACGCACGATGTACGTGACCTCTCTGCGGGAAAACTTGACTGATGCCGAGCTCGCGCGGACGCCACAGGCAGGCAGCGTGTTCATGCTTGAGCTGGATGTCGCGGGCGCGGCTGCGGCACTTTACAAAGGATGACTGCAATGACCAAGGTGGCGCTCTCCGGCGCGAGCGGCAACATGGGCCGAATTCTTCGCACCGAACTCCAGAAGCGCGGCGTGAACCTGCGTTCAGCGGGCGGCCGGAGTCCGCTCGAACCGCTGCACGAGGGTGAGGACATCATGCACGGCGACCTGCGCGATCCGGCGGTGGTCGATCGCTTGCTCAACGGTGTCGACGTGCTGATTCATCTGGCCGGGACGAGTGTCGAGCGGCCGTTGCCGGAAATCATCGAAAACAATCTCGTCGGGCTCTACCAGGTCTACGAAGGTGCGCGCCGCAACAAGGTGCGGCGCATCGTCTTCGCCAGCTCGAACCACGCGTTCGGCATGCACTCCGTCAATGACAAGCTCAAGCTCGACGCGCCGTATCGTCCGGACAGTTTCTACGGCCTGTCGAAGGTGTGGGGCGAAGCGATGGCACGAATGTATTGGGACAAGCATGGCATCGAGGGCATTTCCGTGCGCATCGGTACGGCAATGGGCAAGCCGCCGGAACACTTCCGACACTTGAGCACTTGGTTCGGCACCCAGGATCTGATCGACTTGATGATGCGCTGCATCGAGGTCCCCGACATCGGCTACATGGCGGTGTGGGGCGCCTCCAACAACACGCGCAGTTATTGGGACAACGCCGGAGCGGAGAAGTTGGGCTTCACGCCGACGCAGAATAGCGAGGATTTCGCCGCCGAAATCCTCAAGCAGCCCAATCCCCTCGATTCGATCGCGCAGCAATATCAGGGTGGCAATTTCTGCACGCTGGACTTCACGCCGTTCGATCAGCGTCCGTCCAAGGAAGTCTCGCGTGGATGACTCGTGCCCGGAAAGAGGGCATGGCAACTTTGCAAGCAGCAGCTGACGCAGGCGAGTAAGTTAAAAAGATCGCGTCGACGCATCGACTGGCACTAAAAGGAGACAGCGGATGAGTATCCTGAGCGACCCCGATCCAAGTGAAACCAGCGAATGGATTGACGCGTTGCGCGCAGTCGTGCATTACCAGGGGCCGGAGCGCGCCGCCTATGTGCTCACGCAGTTGCGCGAGGAGGCGCGCAAGGCCGGCGCGATGCCGCCGTTCCTGGCGACTACGCCGTATGTCAACACGATCCGTCCGGAGCGCGAGGAAAAATCGTCTGGCAACCGCGAGCTCGAGCACAAGATCCGCTCGGCGATCCGCTGGAACGCCGTGGCGATTATCCTCCGCGCGAACAAGGAATCCTCGGAGCTCGGCGGCCATATCGCAAGCTTCCAATCGTCGGCGCTGCTCTATGACATCGGCTTCGGGCACTTCTGGCACGCGCCCGACGCAAACCACGGTGGCGACCTGCTTTTCATTCAGGGCCACGTATCACCGGGCATTTATGCGCGGGCCTTCGTCGAAGGCCGCCTGACCGAGCAGCAACTGCTGAACTATCGGCAGGAATCGGAAGGCAAGGGCATTCCATCGTATCCGCATCCCTGGCTCATGTCCGATTTCTGGCAATTCCCGACGGTGTCGATGGGTCTCGGCCCGCTGATGGCGATCTACCAGGCGCGCTTCCTCAAGTACCTCGACGGACGCGGACTCGCGAAGACGGAAAATCGCAAAGTGTGGGCGTTCCTTGGCGATGGCGAATGTGACGAGCCCGAATCGCTGGGCGCGATCTCGATGGCCGGCCGCGAGCGCCTGGACAACCTTATTTTCGTCATCAACTGCAACCTGCAGCGCCTCGACGGTCCCGTGCGCGGCAACGGCAAGATCATTCAGGAGCTCGAAGGCGTCTTCCGGGGCGCGGGCTGGAACGTGATCAAGGTCGTGTGGGGCTCGGCGTGGGACAAGCTTTTCGCCAAGGACAAGGCCGGCGTGCTCCTCAAGCGCATGGAAGAGTGCGTCGATGGGCAATACCAGGACTTCAAGAGCAAGAACGGCGCGTACGTGCGCGAGCATTTCTTCAATTCGCCGGAGCTGAAGGCGCTGGTCGCTGATCTCTCGGATGACGAAGTGTGGAAGCTCAATCGCGGTGGACATGACCCGTTCAAGGTCTATGCCGCCTACGCCGCCGCGGTGAAGCACGAAGACCAACCGACGGTCATCCTGGCGAAGACCGTGAAGGGCTACGGCATGGGCGAGTCCGGCGAAGGCCAGATGATCGCGCACCAGGCGAAGAAGATGACGCAGGACGCGCTCAAGCAATTCCGCGATCGCTTCGACATACCGATGCCGGACGACAAGATCGCCGAGATGCCTTTCATCTCGTTCCCCAAGGACAGTCCTGAGATGAAGTATCTGCAGGAGCGGCGCGCGAAGCTGGGCGGATTCCTGCCGCAGCGGCGGCGCAAGTCGTCATCGCTCACGCCGCCATCATTGTCGACGTGGGACCGCCTGCTGCAAAGCTCCGGCGAGCGCGAGATCTCGACGACGATGGCATTCGTGCAGATGCTTGGCACGCTGGTGCGCGACAAGACCATCGGCAAGTACGTCGTGCCGATCGTCCCGGACGAGTCACGCACGTTCGGCATGGAAGGCATGTTCCGCCAGCTCGGCATCTATTCGGCCGTGGGCCAGCTGTACAAGCCGCAGGACGCCGATCAGCTGATGTACTACCGCGAGGACAAGGCGGGGCAGGTGCTGCAGGAGGGCATCAACGAAGCGGGCGCCATGAGCTCGTGGATGGCCGCGGCGACGTCGTACAGCACGAACGACGTGCCGACGATTCCTTTCTACATCTATTACTCGATGTTCGGTTTGCAGCGGGTGGGTGACCTCGCATGGGCAGCCGGCGACATGCGCTGTCGCGGTTTCCTGCTCGGCGGCACGGCGGGCCGCACGACGCTGAACGGCGAAGGACTGCAGCATGAGGATGGACACAGCCACATCCTGGCTTCGACAATTCCGGACTGCATCTCCTACGACCCGACCTTCGCGTACGAAGTCGTCGTGATCGTTCGCGACGGCATCCGCCGGATGTTCGAGCAGCAGGAGGACGTCTACTACTACATCACGCTGATGAACGAGAACTATCCGCACCCGGCAATGCCGGCGGGTGCGGAGGAGGGCATCGTCAAGGGGATATACCTGCTGAAGGAAGGCGGCAAGGGCAAAGGCCCGCGCGTGCAGTTGCTGGGCTCCGGCACGATCCTGCGCGAAGTGATGGCGGGGGCCGATCTGCTCCGCGACGACTGGAAAGTGGCGAGCGATATCTGGAGCGTGACGAGCTTCAACGAGCTGCGCCGCGACGGCATGAGCGCAGAGCGCCACAACCTGCTGCATCCGACCAAGCCGCGGCGCAAGAGCTACCTGGAGTCGTCCCTCGAGGGGCATGCCGGTCCCGTCGTCGCCGCCACCGACTACATGCGCAATTACGCTGATCAAGTTCGCCAACACATTCCGCGGCGCTATGCCACGCTCGGCACCGACGGATTCGGCCGCAGCGACTATCGCGCCAAGTTGCGCAAGTTCTTTGAAGTGAATCGCCATTACGTCGCCGTCGCGGCGCTAAAGGCGCTCGCCGACGACGGCGAGATCAAGCACGACATCGTCGATCAAGCAATCAAGAAGTACGGCCTCGACACCGAGCGTCCCGATCCGTGGACGGTGTGAGAACCCAATGATCCTCGAACGGCTATCTACGCGATCGGTGCTAGCGGCGCGTACGGGCCACGCTTATTGCTGCGCGCAGAGGGTGCTGCCATGACGGAAGTGAAAGTTCCCGACATCGGCGACTTCAAGGACGTCCCTGTCATCGAAGTGATGGTCAGGCCGGGCGACGTTGTCGAGCCGGAGGACGCGCTCGTCACTCTCGAATCGGACAAGGCAACCATGGACGTGCCGGCGCCCGCGGCGGGGACAGTCAAGGCGCTGAAGGTCAAGGTTGGCGACAAGGTGAGCGAAGGCAGCGTGATTCTATTGCTCGAGGCGGCCGGAGGCGCACGGGCGGCGGCGCCCACCGCCGCGCCGAAGACCAGTGTGTCGCCGCCACCGGCAGCGACCAGCGCGCCCGCGGGAATCGCCGAGGTCAAGGTGCCCGACATCGGAGATTTCAAGGACGTGCCGGTGATCGAGGTCCTGGTCAAGGCGGGCGATACGGTCAAGGCCGAAGACCCCTTGGTCACGCTCGAATCCGACAAGGCGACGATGGACGTTCCTGCGCCACTCGGTGGCAAGGTGCAGGAGGTCAAGGTCAAGGTGGGCGACAAGGTGTCGGAGGGCACCGTCGTCCTGACGCTCGTGACCGGATCGGGTAGCGGCGATCCCGTGGTGGCGGAGTCCGTTGAACGCGGAACGCCCGCGGCGCCCTCGGTGCCCACGCCACCCGCGGAGCGCCAAGCAGCCGCGACGTCGGCGCGGGCGCCGGCTGGCGGGATCGACGAGATGGCCTTCGGGCTCGCCTACGCGGGTCCAGCCGTGCGCAAGCTCGCGCGCGAGCTGGGTGTGGATCTCGGCCGCGTGAAAGGCACGGGAGCCAAGGGCCGCATTCTGAAGGAAGACGTCGAAGCGTTCACCAAGGGCGCGCCGGCGGAAGCACCGAAAGCCATCGCACCGGCTGGTGCAGGCGTCGGTATCGATCTGTTGGCGTGGCCGAAAGTCGACTTCGCGAAGTTTGGTCCGATTGAGTCGAAGCCGCTCTCGCGGATCAAGAAAATTTCCGGCGCAAACCTGCACCGCAACTGGGTGATGATCCCGCACGTCACCAATCACGACGAGGCGGACATCACCGACCTGGAAGCGTTCCGCGTTCAGTTGAACAAGGAGAACGAGAAGAGCGGCGTGCGGGTGTCGATGCTGGCGTTCATGATCAAGGCGGCCTGCTCGACGTTGAAGAAATTCCCCGAGTTCAACGCGTCGCTCGACGGTGAAAACCTGGTGTTGAAGAAGTACTACCACATCGGCTTTGCGGCGGATACGCCACAGGGTCTTATGGTGCCCGTGGTCCGCGACGCCGACAAAAAAAGCGTGACGGACATCGCGAAGGAGATGGGTGACCTCGCCAAGCTCGCGCGCGACGGCAAATTGAAGGCCGATCAGATGCAGGGCGGCACGTTCACGATCTCGAGCCTGGGCGGCATCGGCGGCATCTACTTCACGCCGATCATCAACGCGCCCGAGGTGGCGATCATGGGCGTATGCCGATCGTTCTGGAAACAGGTCTCCACCGATGGCAAGACATCGGCCTGGCGGTTCGTGCTGCCGCTGTCGCTGTCGTGGGACCATCGCGTGATCGACGGCGCCGCCGCGGCGCGCTTCAACAGCCACTTCGCCGGCCTGCTCGCCGACTTGCGGCGCGTGCTCGTCTAAAGGGACGCAGCAACATGGTGACGATCAAGGTGGAAGTTCCCGACATCGGCGACTTCCAGGACGTGCCCGTTATCGAAGTGCTGGTGAAAACGGGCGACGCGGTCAAGACCGAAACGCCGCTCGTCACGCTCGAATCCGATAAGGCCACGATGGATGTGCCATCGCCAGTCGACGGCGTGGTGAAATCCGTCGCCGTCAAAGTCGGCGACAAGGTTTCACAGGGTTCGCACCTGCTCGACGTCGAAGCGGACGCCGGGCCCGCCGGCGTCGCGCCTCCCGAGAAGATCAAGGAGAGCGGGCACACCACTGCATCGGGGGCGCCTGCCGCTGACTACGGTGCGGCGGGCGTTTACGAGTCGATCGATGTTCGCGTACCCGACATCGGCGACTTCAAGGACGTGCCGGTGATCGAGGTGCTGGTCAAGGCGGGCGACGCGGTGAAGGCCGAGGATCCGCTGATTACCCTCGAATCGGATAAGGCGACGATGGACGTTCCCGCGCCCGTGGCGGGCAAGGTCGCCGAGCTCAAGGTCAAGGTCGGCGACAAGGTTTCTGAAGGCAGTTTGATTCTCTCGCTGTCGACGGGCGTGGTGGGCGCGCCGGCGCCGGCAAAGCCCGCACCTCCCGCGCCGCGCGTGGTTGCGCCGAGCGCTGCGGCCTATGCGGGCAGCGCGGACATCGAGTGCGAGATGCTCGTGCTGGGCGCCGGGCCCGGCGGCTATTCGGCGGCATTTCGTGCGGCCGACCTCGGGCTAAAGACTGTGCTGGTCGAGCGCTACCCGACACTCGGCGGCGTGTGTTTGAACGTCGGCTGCATTCCGTCCAAGGCGCTGTTGCACAACGCGGCGGTGATGGATGAAGTGAAGCAAATGGGCGCGCACGGGATCAGCTACGCCGCGCCGCAGATCGATCTCGCGAAACTTCGCTCCTTCAAGGACGGGGTCGTCAAGAAACTCACCGGAGGCCTTGCGGGCATGGCGAAGGCGCGCAAGGTCGACGTCATTCGCGGCGTCGGGCGTTTTCTCGATCCTTATCACTTGCAAGTAGAACTCACGAGCGGCGCGGGCCGAGACAGGACGGGCGAGAAAAAGACGATCCGCTTCCAAAAGGCGATCATCGCTGCCGGCAGCGAGTCGGTGAAGCTGCCGTTCATCCCCGACGATCCGCGCGTGGTCGACTCGACGGGTGCGCTGACGTTGCCCTCGATTCCGAAGCGGATGCTGGTGATCGGCGGCGGCATCATCGGCCTGGAGATGGCCACCGTGTACTCAACGCTCGGCACGCGCATCGATGTCGTCGAAATGTTGGACGGCATGATGGCCGGGGCGGACCGCGATCTGGTGAAGGTGTGGGAGAAGAAAAACACGTCGCGATTCGACAACGTGATGCTCAAAACAAAGACCGTATCGGCGAAGGCCACACCGAAGGGCATTGAAATCGGTTTCGAAGGCGCGAAGGCGCCCTCGATGACGCAGCTCTACGATCTGGTGCTGGTTGCGGTCGGACGCAGCGCCAACGGCAACGCGATCGATGCGGAGAAAGCGGGTGTGGCGGTCACCGAGCGCGGCTTCATTCCCGTGGACAAGCAGATGCGCTCGAACGTCGGGCACGTCTTCGCGATCGGCGACATCGTCGGTCAGCCGATGCTCGCGCACAAGGCGGTGCACGAAGCACATGTCGCGGCGGAGGCCGCTGCCGGGCAGAAGTCGTTCTTCGACGCGCGGCAGATTCCGTCGGTCGCGTACACCGATCCGGAAGTCGCGTGGGCGGGACTCACCGAAGAGCAGTGCAAGGCGCAGGGCATCAAGTACGGCAAGGCGGTATTTCCGTGGGCGGCTTCTGGCCGTGCGATCGCCAACGGTCGCGACGAAGGCTTCACCAAGCTCTTGTTCGATGAGTCCAATCATAGTTGCATCGGCGGCGGCATTGTCGGCACGCACGCCGGCGATCTCATTGGCGAAGTGTGTCTCGCGGTCGAAATGGGTTGCGACCCGGTCGATATCGGCAAAACGATTCATCCGCATCCGACACTGTCCGAGAGCGTCGGCATGGCGGCCGAAGTATTCGAGGGCGTGTGCACCGACCTGCCGCCGGTGAAGAAGAAATGAATTTGCTGCTAACGGAATCCGAGACGGCAAACTGTGCTGTTGCTTCGCGGCGCAGCGTATGTCGGCGCGTCATCCCAAGTGCAAAGGTATTGTGATGGTTCTGGCGTGGGTACGAGATCCGTGGCGAAAGCCGAGTTTTTTCCATTGAGGAGGCGCAATGAATTTCAAGGTTAAGAAGTTATGCGGTCTGGTCGCGGTCGCCATGTTTGCCCTGACGACGACCGCCACGATGGCGCGCACATTCCGTTCAGCCGACGTGCACGCCAAAGACTATCCGACGAACCTCGCCGTGAAATACATGGGGGATGAGCTTTCCAAGGCCACGGGCGGCAAGGACACCATCAAGATATTCGGCGACAGCTCGCTGGGTTCGGAGAAGGATACGGTCGAGCAGGTCAAGATCGGTGCGCTCGATATGGTGCGTGTCAACACGTCGTCGTTCCACGGCATCGTTCCGGAGTCGATGATCCCTGCGCTCCCGTTCCTTTACCGCGATATCGAGCACTTCCGCAAAACGATGTACGGCCCGCAAGGCGACAAGATTCTGGCCGCGTTCGAAAAGGCGGGCTTTATAGGACTCGCCCTCTACGAGAGCGGCGCCCGCTCGATGTATGCCAAGAAGCCGATCAAGTCAGTCGCGGACATGAAGGGGCTGAAGGTTCGCGTTCAGCCCTCCGACCTGTGGGTCAGCCTGATCAGCGCGATGGGCGCCTCGCCGGCGCCGATGCCGTTCGCCGAGGTTTACACCGGGCTCAAGACCGGCCTGATCGACGCTGCGGAGAACAACATTCCGTCGTACGAAGAGACCAAGCACTTCGAAGCCGCGCCGGTTTTCTCCGAGACAATGCACGCGATGCCGCCTGAAGTGCTGGTGTTCTCGAAGAAGGTCTGGGATACGTTATCGAAGGAAGAACAGGCGGCGCTGCGCAAGGCCGCCAAGGATTCGGTGCCGTACTACGTGAAGCTGTGGGAGGCGAAGGAGAAGGAAGCGAAAGCCGCCGTCATCAAGGGTGGTGCGAAGATCATTCCGGTTGCCGAAATCGACCGCAAGAGCTTCGTCGACGTCGAGAAGCCGGTGTGGGACAAATTCGCCAACACTCCGGAGCTCAAGGGTCTCGTGCAGGAAATCGTCAACACGAAGTGACGTTCACTTCGTTGTAGCGCTGTTCCGGCTGCGCGGCTATGTACTGCTGCGCCATCGACGCTTTATCGGGAGGAAGGGCCATGGAACTTGGAAGCAGTCCAGCGGACCTGGAGCTCGTGGTTGCGCCGCCGGTGGCTAAACCACTCAAGGGTCCGCTGACGGCATTGAACTCGGTATTGTCGCGCTGGACGATGTACCTGGCGTGCCTGTCTTTGGTGGGCCTCCTGGCCGTCGTCGTCTATGGCGTGGTGCTGCGCTATGTTTTCAACAATGCGCCAGCCTATGTCGAGCAGGTCGCCTTGCTGCTCGTGATTTCAGTCGCGATGTTCGGCGCCTCCGCCGGTGTCAGGGACGCCGGTCACATCGGTTTGGATTCGCTGGTCATGGCGCTGCCGGAAAGGGCGCAGTTCTGGTGCGAGGTGGTCGTATTCCTTCTCAGCATTGCGTTTGCGATCGCGATGTTCGCGGGTGGTGCCGAGATGGCATCGTCTACTCGCGGCAGCACGATTCCCACACTGGGGCTTTCCGAGGCCGTCCGTTATGTGCCCATCCTGATCGCCGGGGTGCTCATCACTCTGTTCTCCATCGAGCACTTGATTGCACTGTTCACCGGTAAGGAGGTGATCCCATCATGGCACTGACCGTTCTGTGTCTGAGCTTCGTCCTCTTTCTGGTGTTGGGCGTGCCGGTCGCGTTCGCGATCGGGCTGAGCTGCCTGGCGACGTTCGCGGTCGAAGGGCTGCCCTTCGAGACCGCCATTCAGATGATGGTATCGGGAATGAACGTGTTCTCGTTCCTCGCCATTCCCTTTTTCATCTTCTCCGGAGAGTTGATGTTGCACGGCGGCATCGCCGACAAGATCGTCAATTTTGCGCGCAGCCTGGTCGGGCACTGGAAAGGCGGCCTCGGACTCGCGAACGTCGTGGCGTCGACGTTGTTCGGCGGCGTATCGGGTTCGCCGGTCGCTGACACATCCGCAATGGGTGGAGTGATGATTCCGATCATGAAGCGCGAGGGCTACAGCGCCGCCTACGCCGTCAACGTCACGACGCACGCCTCGCTGACGGGCGCCCTGATGCCGACCTCGCACAACATGATCATCTACGCATTTGCAGCGCAGGCGGCCACGGGAATGATCGGCGGCCAAGCGATCAAGGGCGTGTCGATCGGCGACCTCATGTTCGCCGGGCTGATCCCCGTGTTCTGGATCATGGTGTGCATGCTCGCGGCCGCCTATTGGCAAGCCGTGAAATTCGGCTATCCGAAGACCGCGGCGGGGACTTCGATGGTCGAGAAGTTTCCGGGCTGGAACGCGGTGCTTCGCGCATTCGTCGCATCGGTCCCGGGGTTGCTGGTGGTCGTCATCATCCTCGTTTGCGTCATGGAGGGCATCACCACGGCGACCGAGGCGGCGGCGATCGCGGTCACGTACTCGTTGATCCTGACCATCGTCATCTACCGCACGATGAATAAGGAGAAGCTGCTCAAGTCATTGGCGAAGGCATCCAAAACCACCGGCGTGATCCTTCTGCTGATCGGCGTATCGAACATGCTGCGCTACCAGATGGCCTACCTCGAGATTCCCGAGACCATCGAAGCCGTGCTTCTGGCCGCCACGACAACGGCATGGCTGATGTTGCTGTACATCAACATCATCCAGATCATATTGGGCATCTTCCTCGACATGGCGGCGCACATTCTCATTACCACGCCGTTGTTCCTGCCGCTTGCGATCCAGATGGGCGTAGGTCCCGTGCAGTTCGGCATGATGCTGCTTCTGAATTGCGCGCTGGGTCTCGTCCATCCCCCCGTGGGCACGGTTCAGTTCGTCGGTTGTGCAATCGCGAACATCTCGATCGGAGAGGCCACCAAAACCGCGTGGCCGTACTACCTCGCGATCTTTATAGCGATCACGTTGGTGACGTACGTGCCGGCGTTCTCGACATGGCTGCCGTCCTTGATCACCGGGCACCCCGTATTGTGAGAGTCGACGGATAAGGTGAACTCTTCACCACGCCAATGGATGCGGGTGACGCAGGCGAGAAAAAGCTGCGCCGGCGGATGAAGATTCCCGTGTTCCACGACGATCAGCAGGGGACCGCAATCGTGGCGGCTGCAGTACTGAACGCGCTGAAGATCGCCATTAACATGACGGCGCTGGCGGCGCCGACGCCGGCGCGGAACGCACGAAGCTATGGTCGATCGACTGACGCCGAGTGTGGTGGGCGCAAACGCCGACGCGTTGACGTCCGGACCGTGCCGCGAACGAGGCGACGCCAAGACGGCCCGCTTGCCAGCGCATGGGGTGATCGAGATCAAGCCCGCGCGGGCGCTCGCGAAGCCGGACTGGATTCGCGTGCGGCTCTCCAACAGCCCTCGGTTTCGCGAGCTGAAGCGCGTGTTGACATGCTGACCGTTGGACAGTACCTGCAACCACGGGCCGATAATCTGCCCGTGCGTCGCTACGTGACGCCGGAAGCTTTCGCTGGTTTCGAACGGGACGCGCGAGCGATGGGCTTCCTTCACGCCGCGTGCGGCCCGCTGGTTCGCACCCGTTACCACGCCGGCCGGCGGGCGCGCCGCTGGCGTGTCCTGATCGTCGCTGGTCAACGCCCAAAGAAATATCCAAAGCGAAGGAGAGTGCAAATGCAAGGCGCGAAGAAGGCTCTCTACAGATCGCTATATTTCCAGGTCGTCGCCGCGATCGTGATCGGTGTTCTTCTCGGTAGCGGGCCTGAGCCGGAAAAGATCCTCCATGCGACCG
>VBCG01000202.1:4710-5525 GCA_005881895.1 Betaproteobacteria bacterium | reverse complement strand
CAGGAGACCACGCGCGTTCTCACCGAAGCGGCGATCATGGGCAAGAAGGACGATCTGCGCGGCTTGAAGGAGAACGTGATCGTCGGACGCTTGATTCCGGCGGGTACGGGACTCGCGTATCACAACGCGCGCCGGCGTCAGAAGCTGATTGGACCTGAAGCGGCAGCCGCCGAAGCAGCGTTCATCACCGGCGACGCCCCTGCGACGACGGAGGTATCGGCTAACGCTGCGTAACGAACGACGTACGTATCATTCGAAGGCCGGCTCGAGAGCGTCGGCCTTTTTCTTGGTGCGCCAGGCATGGTGCGCAGCGCCGTGACTGGCGCTGTTCGACTCGCTGTGGTGGCGGGTCGAATGACTTGAGGGTGAAAGTCCCTTACACACCTGGCAAGGGGAAGTGTTAGCTGAACGGCAAGGGTGTCCGGAGTGATTCGGAATCTGAGGGAAGCTGAAGGCAAAGCGCTGGCCTGACCAACAGGAAGCGGATAGAGGCGGAACCAAACTCGCTGGGGCTTTTTGCCCGGTAGACAAGAACCGCCGTATGCGGAACCGCACGTACGTTGGTGTGGAGGGCGGCGGGAGTGATCCCGCCCCCCACCCGATTAGTTCGAAGGCAGCGGCCAGGGCGCGGCTCTGGGCTCGGATGTCCGCAATCGAGGTTTCCTACGGGGCGCATCCGACCAATGGGAGGATGCGCGCGAGCTGCTTCGCTCGCCAACCCAAGGCTTCGCTCGCAGCGCCACCCGTGACGGAAACCGCGGACACTCGCGCTCGCCGCGCCCTGCTCGCTGCCTTCGAGGAGTCGGTGCTGATCC
>VBCG01000202.1:0-4594 GCA_005881895.1 Betaproteobacteria bacterium | reverse complement strand
CGAAGCCATTCGCGCAGCGGCTCACCCCGCTTCGATACGAAGCAGCGTTGTTACACGACGAAGCGGCTCACCCCGCTTCGATACGAAGCAGCGTTGTTACACGACGATCTCGGCCTTCAGCGGAAGATGATCGGATGCAACTCTCGCGAGCGGAGTTGAATGGCGCGCGAGACCCCGCAGGCAGCCGACCGGCGAAACCCAGATTCGATCGAGCGCGAACATCGGCCGCCACGCGGGAAACGTTCGCGGTGCCATAGGCTCTTCACGAAAATGTGTGTGCAGCCAGCGCAGCGGGCGTCCCCAAAGGAACCACTCGTTGAGATCGCCCATCAGCACGGTCGGATGCGGAACATCCCGCTCGATTGCGGCCAGCAACCGCCGCACTTGTTCGCGCCGTTCGCCCGGTCGCAGGCCCAAGTGCGTCGCGACGACGCGCAAAACTTGTTGCGCGCCGGTTTCGATGCAGACGTCGAGCGCGCCGCGCGGCTCGTAGTCGCCGACCGCCAGGTCGAGATGCGCGATCGTCTTGAACGCGAAGCGCGACAGCACTGCGTTGCCGAAGTCCGATCCGGTCCGCTGGTAGAGCGGGCCCGCCGCGATGTGATAGCCGGTCGCGCGCTCGAGATCGACCAGAAAATTCTCGTGCGCCTGCAGCGAAGCCACTTCCTGCAACGCGACCAGATCCGCGTCCAGCTCGGCCAGCACGTCGACGATGCGCGCCGGCGCATACCGGCCATCGGTGCCGACCGCCCCATGGATATTCCACGTAGCGACCGTCAACGTTCGAGCTGGCGGCGTAACGTAACCAACGCCCGCGTTAACTGCCATGCGCGGCGAGCATCGGCTCGGATGCGGCTCGCGCGCGAGTGCGAACGACGCGTTGCAGCGTCCACGCCAGCGCAACGATGGCAGCGACGATCAACACGAGCAGCGCGAACGTGCTCGCGTTGGGCTCGCGAATCGCGGCGATCGTGCGGTCGATGAACACCGACGTCGTGATGACGCCCGGCGCGAGTCCGATAACCGTCCCGAGCAGAAAGTTTCGCCAACCGATGTGCGATGCGCCTGCCACCACGTTGACGATCGAGTACGGACCGACGGGCAGGAGCCGCGCCACCACGACGGGGAGGAATCCGCGCTTCCCGAGCGCGCGCGACAAATCGTTCACCCGGCGGCCAGCGAGCTTGCGTACGGTTTCGCGCCCGAGCTTGCGTCCGATCCAGAACGTGACCGTCCCGCTCAGCGCAGCGCCGCTTAGCGTGTAGATGGGTCCGAGAACCGGGCCGTACACGATTGCCATCACGACGATCAGCACCGACAGCGGGAAAAGCACAAGCCCGGCGATGACGAAGATCACCATGATGGCGAGAGGCGCCCACGGATGCTCGCGCATCGCGACGCCGATGTCGACGAGACGATCGAACGCAAACCACTCGGAAAGCGGCGTGAAACGCCACGCCATCGCTGCAAGCGCCAATACGACAAACGCCGACGCAATCAACCAATACCGTGCGCTCGAGCGGACGTGCTCCTCGGGCACGAGGTCGGCGACGATCGCATCTGGATCGATCGGCTTTTCCGGATCGAGCACATGGTGAGGCGGCACCAGCGCATCGAGCGTCGGGTCCACCGCGGGATCGAACGCCTTGAGCGTGCGGCTTCGTTCTCGCGCGAGCAAGTCGATCGCGCGATGCAATCGCCCCGTGCCGGCCGTAGCGGCCGCGATCTCCTCAGGCGAGCGATCGAGATGCTCGGCTAGCAACCGTTCACGGAGCCCGGCGATTGCGCGGCAAATGCGCGGATCGCCCCGCGACTCGAGCGCAAGATTGCATTCGGTGTCGATGCCGAGCGAACGGTCCGCAAGATTGGCCGAGCCGATCATCGCCAGATCGTCATCGACGATCAAGACCTTGCTGTGCACATTGAGGCAACAGACCTCGTGGTCGAGCCATGGCAGGATCGGCGAGTACAGCCGATAGCGGCTCTGGCGATCGGCTGCGCGCAACGTGCGGTGATTGCGCGCGCGAAGCACGCCCATCGTGGAGTTCTCGAGCCAGCCGCACTGAATGTACGGCGACACCAAGGCGATGTCCGGCGGGTCGGGCTCGGCCAAGCGCTGCGCGAACGCCTGGGTGATTGTGCGCGATGTGAAATATTGATTCTCTGCGAAGATCGTCCGCTGCGCCGCTGCGATCGCGTCGAGATAGAGATGCCGGATTTCGCTCACCGCAGGCCGCCCGTCGAATACCGGCTCCGTGCGCGCGATCGCTACGTCGACGTTCGTGAGGTCGGCTTCAATGTCGCGGGGCCACACGTCATCGACGGGCGCTTGTACTATGCGCCGCGGCGTACGCCCGGTCACCCGTCGCCAACGCTCCCGCGCGAGCTCGCCCAGTGCACGCGCACAATTGCCGCCGACGACGATGCCGACGTCGTGGAACGGCGGGTACGGCTGGCCTCGGTGATCGACGCGGCGCGGATCATCGTTCGCGTGGGCGGACGTGTCCCAGCGCGCGCGCGTGAGGTCGTAGCCGCTGACGAAGGCCACTGTGTCGTCGACGACGACGACCTTCTGGTGGTGACATGTGCCGGGGGGATGGCGGTCGTCGAGGCGAAACGACAACCGCCGATGCGTCCGCCAGTCGAGCTTGTAGATCGGCAACCATTCGCGCTCCATCGAATAGAGCATCGCGAAGTCCCACGACAGGACGTAACCGCGGATTCCGCGGCGCCCCGCGACGATGGCATTAAGGAAGTCGCCCAGCGGTTCCGGAAATCCATCGCGAGCGCCCCCTGGCACAAGCTCCATCCGGCTATCGATGTCCCACCCAATGATGAAAAACGAGCGGCGTGCCCGAGCCAAGGCGTCGCGCACCGCGGCGAAATAGGCTTCGCCGTCGATCAGAAACGCCGCACGATCGGTGCGCTCGATCCGCCAGCAGTTACGCCCGGGTACCAGAAGTGGCGGACGCGATTCTGGTGAACCGCGTAGCGGTCCAGCGGTGCTCGCGGGCAGGGGTTGGGAAAACAAGAGTTTAGCTTTCGGTCAAGCAACGTTTCATTGTCGCCGACCGTCTGGCGGCGGTCTGTCGGTGTTATCCGACATGCCGCTGGGCGTGCGGGGTAAGATTCCGACGCATCTTAGTTAGTCGCCTTTTGCCAGGAGCCGTTCGCCGATGTCATTCCGATGATCGATTCCGCCGCATTGCTCCGTGAAGCGCTCGCTCTCCATCATGCGGGCCGCCTTCGCGAAGCGCAGCTCGTTTACTCGCGCGTGCTGGCCGAGGATCCCGAGAACGCGGAAGCGTTACACCTGTCCGGGCTCGTCGCGTTTCGTGAATCGCGCTTCGACGACGCGATTGCGTTGCTGCGTCAGGCCGTCGCAGCCGCGCCGGGAAACGCGCTCTATCTCGGCAACCTCGGCAACGTATTGAAGGACAGCGGCCGTAGGAACGAGGCGATCGCGACTTACGAGCGGACGCTCGCGCTCGATCCCGATCAGATCTCTGCGCGCAACAATTTGGGTGTGATGCATCTGGAAGCCGGCGCACTCGAAGATGCGATCCGGGAATTTCGCGACGTCATCGTACGGAAAGCCGATCACGTTCGCGCACATTTCAATCTGGGCAACGCGCTTTTTCGCAGCGGTAACGTGGAAGCGGCCGAGCGCACTTACCGTCGCGTCCTGGCGCTGAATCCCGATCTCGCGGAAGCGCTCGCCAAGTTGGCATCGCTGCTGCAAACGCTGAACCGGGACGACGAAGCGCTTGTGCTGCTTCGCCGCCGCGCGGTGGTCGATCCGGAATCGGTGCACGCGCACGCCGACCTCGCGCGGGCATTGGATCTTCATGGCGAGCTTGAATCAGCGCTTGCCAGCTACCAAAACGCCCTCGCGCTTGCGCCTGATGCGTTGGACGTGCGCTGCAGCTTCTGCGCGCTGCTGCAGAAAATGTGCGACTGGGAGAGGCTGGCGCTGCACGTACGCGACGTGTTGCAAGCGCTCGCACAAGGCCGCGCCGGTGTGCCACCCGATCTCCTCGTATCGCTGCATGAAGTCACACCGGCGATGCAGCTTCAGGCAGCCCGAGCGAACGCCGCTGCGCTGGGTTCGCGCAGTTCCGTCTCGACACATCGGATCGACTCCACGGCCGCTCGACTGCGCATTGGCTATTTGTCCGCGGATTTCCATGTGCACCACGTCGAATTATTGGGACTCCACGATCGAGGACAATGCGAAATTTTCATATTCTCGTATGGACCCGACGCTGACGCCCGGGTACGTGCGCAGCTCGCAGCCGATCATTTTTTCGATATCGCGACGCTGACCGACGACGGCTGCGCGCGCCGAATCGCCGACTGCAACGTCGACATCCTCGTCGATCTCAACGGCAACAGTGATGGCGGCCGGATGGGGATTGCAGCGTTGCGACCGGCGCCGATCCAGGTGAACGGGTTGGGTTTCGCGGGTACACTCGGCGCGCAGTGGTACGACTATCTTGTCGCAGATCGATACGTCGTTCCGCCCGGCGCCGAGCATCTATATGCCGAAGAGATCGTTCGCCTGCCGGATTGCTATCAATCCGGCGGTCATCTG
>VBCG01000143.1 GCA_005881895.1 Betaproteobacteria bacterium | reverse complement strand
ATCCGGCCTTCGCATGCGCGCCATCACCGCTCTTGTCGCACTGCACGTTTCGGTCGCGCTGTTCGGCTTCGCGGCGCTGTTCGGCAAATGGATCGCGCTCTCGCCGGTCGCCATCGTGTTCGGCCGCACGGTGGTTGCGGCGATCACGCTGGCTATCGTCCTGCGCTGGACAAAGCACGCCGCGGGTTCGCCGAATCGAGTGCTCTTCCTCAATGGCGCATTGCTCGCGCTGCACTGGGTGACGTTCTTTGCGGCGATTCAAATCGCGACCGTCGCGATCGGGCTCCTGGGGTTCGCGAGCTTTCCGGTATTCGTGTTGATCCTGGAACGCGTGTTGCATGGCCGCAGGTCGACGCTCGCGGAGCTGAGCGCCGTTGGCATTGTCGTCGTTGGTCTCGCGGTGATCGTGCCCGAATTCTCGTGGACGAGTCGCACCGTGCAAGGTCTTGCGTGGGGCGTTGCGTCCGGATTCACGTTTGCGCTATTGGCGTTGCGCAACCGCGCGCTTGTCTCGGAAGTTGGTGCGACGGTGCTTGCGTTATGGCAGAACACTTTCGCCACACTCTGGCTCGTGCCCGTACTTGCACTAACGGCTCATATTGCCGCACTGGCCGCGCGCGATGTGGTGCTCATCGTTCTGCTGGGCGTCTTTTGCACGGCGCTCGCACACACGTTGTTCATCGCGAGCCTGCTGCGGATCTCGGCGCACACGGCAAGCGTCGTCAGCATTCTCGAACCGGTCTACGGCATTGGATGGGCGGCGCTGCTGCTGGGCGAGTGGCCCGATTTCCGCACGATGGTGGGTGGCTCGCTGATCATCGGAGCCGCCGTGCTGGCAAGCTCGCGCAGCGGCCCGCATTGACCCGGCGTTGGCGCGCGCTCGTCCGTTTCGGTAGGATCGCCTCTTTAACCTCTAAGCAATCGCTATGGATATCGGCATCGTCGGGCTCGGCCGGATGGGCGGCAACATGGCGCGGCGCTTATCGCGTGCTGGCGTACGCGTCGTGGGCTTCGACGTCGAAAGTGCGACACGCTTGGCGTTGCACGCGGAGCACGTGATCGAGCCAGCGGACTCGCTACAAGGGCTCGTTGCGAAATTGGCAACGCCGCGCATCGTCTGGCTGATGGTGCCGGCGGGCACGACGACCGAATTGATGATCGAAGACGTGTGGCCCGAGCTCGGGCGTGGCGATGTCATCGTCGACGGCGGCAACGCGTATTACAAGGACTCACAGCGGCGGGCGGCGGCCCTCGCGAGTGCCGGAATCCACTTCGTTGATTGTGGCGTGTCCGGCGGCGTGTGGGGTCTCGACAACGGCTACACGTTGACATATGGCGCCGATGCCGAGGCGGTGCGCGCGATCCTGCCGTATATGAAGATTCTTGCGCCGGCGGCCGAGCAGGGACATCTGCATTGCGGACCGCCCGGCGCGGGGCACTTCGTCAAGATGATCCACAACGGCATCGAGTACGGAATGATGCAGGCGTACGGCGAGGGATTCGCGTTGCTCGAGAACAAGCGCGAATTCGAGCTCGACGTCGCGGCGATTGCGCAAACCTGGCGCTACGGCAGCGTGATCCGGTCGTGGCTCCTCGACCTCACGGCCGAATTTCTGCACGCGGATGCCGAGCTCGGCGCGATTGCGCCCGTGGTCGCCGATTCGGGCGAAGGCCGCTGGACGGTCCAGGAGGCAATCGAGCAGGGCGTGCCCGCGCCGGTGCTGTCGCTCGCGCTGATGGCGCGCTTTTCGAGTCAGGGTCGCGGAGAGTACGCGCAGAAAATCCTCGCCATGATGCGCAAAAGCTTTGGTGGCCATCCGGTGCAAAGCGCCGATCGAGCACAATCGTGATCGTGGTGCTGATGGGCGTTGCCGGCAGCGGCAAGACGCGGGTCGGCCGTGCGCTGGCGGAATCGCTGGGCTGGCCGTTTCACGACGCGGACGACTTTCATCCGCCAGCCAACGTTGCGAAGATGGCGGCGGGCCTTCCGCTCACCGACGACGATCGCTGGCCATGGCTCGATCGCATCGTCGACGCGCTCTGGCAGATCGGCGCCGACGGCGGCAATGCCGTGCTCGCGTGCTCGGCATTACGACAGATCTATCGCGATCGGATCGCGCGTGCAGGCAACGTGCGCTTTGTGTATCTGAAGGGCGATCTCGCAACGATCGCGGCGCGCCTTGCGGTCCGCTCGCACAAGTACATGCCGGCATCGTTGCTGCCGAGCCAGTTTGCGACGCTGGAGGAGCCGGCCGACGCGCTCGTCGTCGACATTTGCGCCGATCTTCAAGCGAAAGTGGCGACCATTCGCCAGGGTCTCGGGCTTTCGCCGGCCAACGCGGCATGATGGAGAGGCCGCGTTACCGCAAGGCAACGGACGTCGTCCAGCTCGGGCGCGATCCGCGCAAGTATCTCGGTGCTGTCAACACGCCGATCTTTCGCGCGACGACGATTCTGTTTCCCACCGTCGCCGATCTCGAAGACGCCGCGCTAGGTCGGTACACGGGCCTGTCGTACGGACTGCATGGATTGCCGACGGTGGTCGATTTTCAGAGCGCAATGGCGGCGCTTGAAGGCGGCTTCGCGGCGCTCGCGGTGCCGTCGGGGCTTACCGCGACGACGCTGCCGTTCCTCGCATTGGCCAAGCCCGGCGATCATGTGCTCGTCACCGACGTCGTGTACGGGCCTACACGCCGCTTTTGCGAAAACCATCTGAAGCGCCTGGGCGTTGACGTCAGTTACTACGATCCGCATGCCGGCGCCACGATCGAGCGCGATTTTCGTTCCAATACGCGAATCGTATTCGCCGAGTCGCCAGGGTCGCTGACGTTCGACATGCAGGACGTGCCGGCGATCGCAGCGGTTGCCCACGCGCGCGGCGCGTGGCTCATTCTCGACAATACGTGGGCGACGCCACTCGGCTTTCGCGCATTCGATCATGGCGTCGACGTCGCCGTGCACGCGGCGACCAAATATATCGGCGGGCATTCGGACCTGCTGTTGGGCGCGATCGTCGCGAACGAGTCAACCCATGCGCCGCTCCATCGCATTTGGACGGACATGGGGATCGCTGCGTCGACCGATGATTGCTTCCTCGGTTTGCGCGGCATGCGCACGTTGGCCACGCGGCTCGCCCAACACCAGGCAAGCGCGCTCAAGATTGCGAGCTGGTTGCGAGCGCGTTCGGAAGTCGCCGAAGTGCTTTACCCGGCGTTACCCGGTGCGCGAGGTCACGAATTGTGGAAGCGCGATTTCAGCGCGGCGTCAGGACTGTTCGGCGTCGTGTTGCGCCCCGTTGCACGAGAACGGATCGCGGCGATGTTGAACGGCATGCGTCTCTTCGGCATGGGATGGAGCTGGGGCGGATTCGAAAGCTTGATCATTCCGACGTATCCCGAGCGCACGCGAAGCGCAACGACGTGGCACGCCGAAGGACCATGCCTGCGGCTGCATATCGGACTTGAAGATGCGGACGATTTGATCGTCGATCTCGACGAGGGGTTTTTACGTCTAGGCGCTTAGCATAATCGCGAGGCCGTCTACGCGGCGTTGCCCCAAACGCGATGCACGCCAGCCGCGGCGGCGAACTCCGCGAGCTTCTCCGCCGGCAGCCGTTGGTTCACGCCTACAACCACCGGCCTCGGGTCATGACGATTGGGCTAAGCGCGTTTCGGCCGCCGCGAGCATCGCTTTGAAGCCGGATGATCACGAATAGGGTCCAGGTCCGGATCGGACTTCGACCATTTCACGGCATCGATGCCCACCGCCTTGAACAGTGGGTCAAGCCGCTGTAATCGGCGATGTCGGCTGAAAGTATCGCGGTCAGCCTGCGCTGCATCGGACGGCTCTGGAACGTCGATCTTCCACCTTGCCAACCCTTATATTGAGGCGTTTCGGTCGTAAGAGCCTGAGTATTGTGGGTTCGGTCGCACGGGTCAACCGTCGATCCTGAGCGGCACGGTCGTTTCCGACGTCACCGGCGATTCCGCGAGCATGTGGCGGAACCACTCGACGAGCAGGTTCGTGTAGGCCTGCTGCATCGATTCATCCGCAAGCCCATGGTCAGCCCCCGCCATGACGCGATACGTAACCGAACGCGCGCGCGAGCACGCTTCGCGATAGTTGGCGATCACCTGATGCGGCACGACGAAATCGTATTCTGACTCCACGATCAGCACGTCGCCGTCGAAATGTGTGCATGCGGTGAGCGCGCGACTCTCGTTCGGTGGAACTGGCTGCTTACGATACTCGTCGAGGTTGTGCAACTTCTTGAGCTGCCACTTCGGCAGCTCCCACTCGCTGTCCTTGTAGAGCGCCGGCGCCCGCAGCGCCAGCCATTTGACACGCCGTATCGATGTGAGGATTGCCGCGAGGTAGCCGCCATAGCTGCTGCCGACGACGGCAACCGCGTTGGCGTCGACGCTATCGTGCGCGGTCAACGCGTCGAATGCGGCGATGACGTCGTGCAGATTGTCTTCGCGCGACACCGTCTCGAACTGTGACCGCGTTTGCTCGTGACCGCGAAGATCGAACGTCAGACAGACGCAGCCGAGAGTCGCCACCTCACGCGCCCGCGCCACATACCTCTGCTGGCTGCCACCCCAGCCATGCACGAAGAGCACGCCGGGGAGCCGCGCGCGCGTCGCCACGAACGTGCCGGAGATCTGCTGACCGTCCACCTCGATGGTGATGATCTCATCGTACGTCGCCATGCGGCTCCACCAGCACGTAGTGAGTGACCGGGCCGACGCGCGGGTCATCGCCGGCAAAGAACACGATTGCGCCTTCGGGAAGCGCCGGCGATGCGCCATACGTTTCCACGGTCGCAGCTCGCAGTACCGTAATGGCGGGATTGTCACGGAACGCGAGCAATGCCTCGACTTCGGCAGCGCTTGCGCCGCCCACGCGCCACGACTGCTCCAGCACACCCGCGCGTCGGCGTCCACGCGCATCGGTGCCTTCGACAACATCGTAGTTCCGTCGCGACGAGAAAAATCCCGCAAAGCACGCATCCGCTGCAGAGTCGTACACCAGCGCGCGCGAGATCGCGAGCTGTGCTTCGGTGGAGAGCGGAAGCGCGCGAAGCGCGTCGAAGCCGCCGCGGACCACGACGAGGTCGGAGCCGCCATAGACTTCCACGCCGCGATTGTTGTGCGTCGTCCGCTGCGTTCCCCAATAGCTCGCGGTCATGCCGGCGACGCGCACTTGCCCGACGCTATGCGTCGTCACGTCGTCGAGGTGCTCTTCCAGCACCACGCCTACGGAAGCAAGTTCCGCATCGTCGATTGCAGCGAGGAGTTCGTCCAGCTCACCTGCGTGCTGGATCACGAATTGGCCATGGCCGCCGATGCCGCGCGCGAGCTTGATGCGGGTCGGTCCGTGGTCGAGGAGGCGTGCCGCCGCGCGATGCGCATCCTCGCTGCTGAACGCCGTGTATCCGTGCAGCACCGCTTCGCTCACGTGCTCCGCAAAATCGTGCGACCAACCCGTCGGTGCGTAAGCTTTCGGGTGAACCAATGGATGCGTAATCGTCTTCGTGGCTGCGAACGCCGTCGGCACAACGCCGCCGAACACGTCGTTTTCGGTACGCACGCCTAGCTTCGCCGCGGCTTCGCGACCGACCAGCGTGTCGCTCGGCACCAGATACAACCGTGCCGCGTAGCGCTTGGCGGGATCGTACGGTCCCGCAAAATCGAACTGCTTGACCTTTGCCAGCCTTGCGGCGACCGCTTCGCGGGTCATTGCCGCGTGGCGTCCTTCGCCATCGCGCGATGAATACGTCACGACGACACCGCGCGCCGAAGCGTGGCGCGTCATTGCGCTGGCCGCGATCGGCCCAGCGTTGGCGAATGACGGGTCGCTGGTTCGATCAATGCAGCGCCGGCTTCGAGCCCGGTTCAACTCGAGCCGCGTCATGCGGCGGCACGCCGTGCTCGATGAACGTTTTCATGCGCGCGAGATCGTCGTCCATCTGTTGCCTCGGGTCGCTGCCGAGCAACGACGCGATCGCATGGCCGAGCCCGCCCGCGGCGTTATAGCTCATCTTGACGCTTACTCGAGTGCCGCCATTGTCATCTTCGAAGTGCACCGATCCCGCGTGCTGCACGATCGTGCCCGGCTCCGTTCGCCAGGACAAGACTTCCGGACGAATGGCGCGCGTCACGACGGCGTCCCATTCGAAACGGCTGCCGGCCGGTCCGCGAACGACCCAGTGCGTGCGGCCATCGCCGATCTCGCGGACTTGCTCGACGTGCGACATGAAGCGCGGAAAGTTTTCGCAGTCCGTCCACAAGTCGTAGACCATTTCGCGTGGGGCCGCGATCCGAATCGTTTTCTGCAGGTCAATGGTCCGCCGGCTTCGTGTCAAGCCGGCCATGCGTTTCAGCGGCATGTTCGCTGCACCGCGCGCAGTCAACCCGACGGCCATCGTTGCCAAGGCGACCCTTGTCAAGCCGCGTTGGCGCATCGCGCAGATGGCCAACACGCCGCCGCCGAGAACCGCCGCGACGCGCAGTGCCGGCGTCCACTCGGCCTGCATGATTTCGGGACGCATCGCGTTTCGAAGCCTGCCACCTTGCAGGCTTGGAATCGACTCGGGCCGATCGTAGGCGACGAGATGGTCGTCGATGCCGGACACGCCCCACACCGAACGGACCGCGTCGAGCAACGGCCCCGCTTCGCCGGCAACGATCGGGCCGCTCAGCGTTATGCGGCCGTCGCACGCGCCGATTTGAATCGCATGCGGATGCGACACGACGCGGCCCATCTTGGCGCGCACGCGTTCGATCAGCACCAGGTCGTCCGTTGCGCCGCGGCCCTTGAGAAGGCGGAGCGCAGAGGCGCCAAGGCCTTGCACCCGATGGCTGATGTCGCGTGCCGACACTTGTGCCAAATGCGTGATATTCGTCAGCGAACTGAGCGTCTTGTCGCGGAAAACCGCACGCCGGCGCCGGCCTTTGTTCGGATCGAGCACATACATTGCCGCGGCGCCAAGCGCTGCGCTGGTGACGACCTTGCTCCAGATGCCTGGGGATTGATGGGTTCTCATGACTTTTCCTTGCTGTAAGGACGTGATGACGCCGAGCACAACATCGCACATCCGTTGGAGCGCCGGGCCGGCCAAGCGTTCCGTTGGCTTGAGTCGCGTGGTCGGCTCACGCCTCGAGCGCGTCCCCCAGCGCGGCAGCCACTTCGCGCTGCATCGTTTTCCACGTCGATCCGCCGGTCAACGGATGGCGTTGATTGAGTTCGAGCTCGACGCCGATGTACTGGGTTGGCGGAAAGCAGCGGCGCAATTCTGTCGTGAGGCCGTCGCCCGCGCCCGCATAAGGATAATTGCGGCGCACGTGCCACTGCGGCGCGCGCCTGCGTATTGCATCCCGCCAATGCGTACACAGCGCAACTTCCTTCGCACGACCCGGGTCGTAGAGCAGGCCTATGTCGGCATCGCGCACGCGGCCGTCCAGCACTGACGTGAACGAATGCGAGCCGACATGCACGACTCGCGCACGCCGCTCAAGTGCGCGGTGCACCGCCGCCTGAACCGACGCCCAGTACGGGATGTAGTAGCGCTCGAAGATCTCGCGCCGGATTGGCGCTGGCGCTTGTCGGATGAAGGACGAAAAAAGCCGCGGATTGCGCGTCGATCGATTGAGCTCGACGACGAGACGGCTCACCGTTGCAAAAATCAACTGCGCGTCGAGGCGACCGGTGAGCGTGCGTGCCATCGCGAGAGCGCCGAGGTCGTAACCGCGATGTGAGCCGAGCACGTTGTCTGCGTCCGCGAACCATTCCTTATATTCCGATGGCACGCGATTGCCGCCGTGCTCACAGGTCACAAGGAGTGCGACGTCTGGTTTACGCACGTCATGCGCCAGCAACGAACAGCTCGTCGCGCATCAGGCAATCGCACAGACGCCGGTAGACATGTGCAAGCTCTTTTCGGCCCGTAGCGCCATCGATTGCGCGGACAATGCGCCGCGCCAGCGGGCCGTGCGCGAGGATCGTATCGATGGATTCACGATAGCCGCGATTGAGCACGCGCGCCGTCGCGTCGCATTCGTCGACCAGATGCGCGCACAGATCGCCGGCACGAAGCGCCGGATCGGATACGCCAAAGGCGCGCAGATACGCGGCGTCGGCGATAATCGCCTCTTCGCCGTCACGCATCCCGGCGTGCAGGAGCGCTGCGAGGCGCGGCGTCGAAAGCGCCTGTTGTGCGTCCAGCGGCTGCCATCGCGCGTCGTAGAGCGCACGCACGACCGCCGTCACGATCGCTGCAATCGCCAGGTCGGCGCGCGGGCATTCCTGCGTGTCGCACAGGCGGATCTCGATCGCGTTGCGGTCGAAACGCGCGATCGCGCCGCGGGCATTGAGCCACTCATGTTGCAGTACGCGCTCGGGGTCGTCAGCCGCGATGTCTCGATACATCGGCTCGAGCACGCCGGCCTGATAATCGGCGCGACCGTATACGTTGTCGGGAATGACGGCGCCGGTGATCGCCGGAACGCGTTCCGTATTGCAGCGGTAGGCCTCGAGCCGATAATCGAGAAAAGGCATGCGCTGTCCGTCGGCGAATGGCGAGCTTGCAGCCAGTGCCGGTATCAAGGGCAGGACCAAGCGCACCGCGGCGTGCAACCGCGCGAACTCGTCGTCGTCGGCGAACGGCAAGTTGATGTGCATGCTCTGCAAGTTCGCCCAGCCGTGGCGATGGCAGTCGAATAGGCGATCGAACGCGCGATAGATGGCGCCGTCGCTATGCGTCCACAGCTCAGCCGTGCGCGCATCCATCCACGGATGCATGCCGGTCGGCATCAACAATGCGTCGAATTCGCCGACCCGACGTGCGGTTGCGGCGACGCCGTCGTGAAAAGCCGTTGTCAGCAGTTCGAACGACGCGACTGGCGCGACATTCTTGATCTCGACGACATGCGCAACGAGCTCGTTGGACCAATCGATTTCGACGCCGTCGATCCGTTTTGGCCGTCCGCTCTCCAGCGCGCGCAATAGTGGCTCCGCGAGCGGACGCGGGTCGAGAGTCGCGCCATCGACGATCGCGTATTCGAGCTCGATGCCGTAACCGGCGAACGCGTGGAGCGCCGGCGCCACGTCATGCCTCGACCGGTTTGCCGCGTTCGCGAATGCGGCGCAGAAAAACGCCCAGCACCTCGCGATACAGCGCTTCCTTGAGCACACCGTCTTCGTTGCCGGCGTCGATGTTCGGGTTGTCGTTGACTTCGATCACGTAGCAGCGATCGCCGACCTGCTTCAGGTCGACGCCGTACAACCCAACGCCGATGACGCTCGCTGCTTGTACCGCCGTCTTCACGACGATCTCGGGTGTCTCGCCGATGGTGAGGGGGATCGTGGCGCCTTCCACTTTCTTCCCCGGCTCGCGCTTGATGACCTGCCAGTGCCCGGGTGCCATCAGATATTTGCAGACATAGAGCGCGCGGCCGTCGAGCACGCCCACGCGCCAGTCGAAGTCCGTCGGCAACCATTCCTGCGCGACCACGAGCTCGGACCTTTCGAAAAACGCTTTCAGCACGTCGTCCAGCTGCTCGCGCGATACGATCTTGGCCACGCCGCGGGAAAACGCGCTGTCGGGAAGCTTGACGATGCAGGGCAAGTTCAGCGTCGCGACGATCTGCGCGACATTGCCGCGATGGACGATCAACGAGCGGGGCAGGGGGATTCGATGCCGTGACAAGAGCTCGTAGAGGAATACCTTGTTCGTCGCCCGCACGATCGAATCGGGATCGTCGATCACGACCAAACCTTCATTCGCTGCGCGCCGCGCGAACTGATACGTGTAGTGATTCACATGCGTCGTGTCGCGGATGAACAGCGCATCGAATTCGGGCAAGCGTTCGATTGCGTCGCGCCCGATGACCTCGGCGCGCATCCCCATGGCTTTTGCCGTCTTGCAGAACGCTTTGAGCGCGGCCGGGCTCGACGGCGGGTCTGGCTCGTCGGCGTTGTACAGGATCGCCAGGGCCGGGGGTCCTTTTCCGCGCTGGCGACGACTCGGTGCTGCGAGATAGTCCGCCGCCGCCTCGGCCGCGAAGGCGCGCTCCGCCGCATCGAGGTTGCCGGGATGGAGCAACCGTACTTCCTTCGGCATCCAGAAACCTTTGCGGCATTCGAACGTCGCGCGAATGAACGGCGCATGCAGCAAGCCGAACAGTTGCCGCGCCGCCGCGTCGTTTTTGCGCGCCGGATCGCGTCCGAAATGGGCGTTGATCACCGTCGTCCGCTCCGTCGGCGAGGTGATCGTCCACAGGCTCGTCGCGTCATCGCCCTCGGCAAGTAATGGTTTGGGATCGCCCGTCTGCAGGTCCTCGATCGTTTTCACATCGGGCCACGGCCGATGCCCGCGCGCTTCGGCGACCAGCGATACGTAGTAGCCGCGTCCCTGGTAGCGATTCGTCCGACAGAAGTTGAACACGCGGGCGAGGCCCGGGCCCACGTCGTTGGAATCTGCGATGTACTCGCGCGCCGTGATGACCGTAGCGCCGGGCGTCTCGAACGGCCAGTCGCGCGGCTGGTTCACGACGAAATAGATGTTCATGACAGGCGTTGCACGCGCTCCCGACCCGGATACACGACCAGCAAGTTGGCATCGTGGGTCACGATGCCGAGCAGGATCGCGGTGACGACGCGATCGATGCTGATCCAGTATTCGTGCGCCTCGCCATACGGGTTCGGCTGGTATGGATCGACGACGAGCACGTGACGGCGCGTTCGGTCGAAACCGGCGATGACGACGAAATGGCCGGCCGGAAAGCCGCGGATGTCATCGGGCGCATCCAGCGGACCGTATTCCCGCGAAGAGCGATACAAGTACGTCGAGCTCAATCCGGTCAGGATCGGCAGCTTGAACCGCAGCAATGCGCGAACGAGCACTTGCGAAAGATCCGCAAAACGGAGGCGTCCGCCCAATTGCAGGAACTGCAGATAGCCGGTCGTCGCGATCTGCAGCCGCTCATCGGATTTGACCTCGCGTTGCTTCGTCAGACGCTCCGCGATGTCGACCCCGCGGGCAAACCATGTGGGATCGAAAACCGTGACGTTGTAGGTGTAGATCGCCGCTCGATAGCCTTTTCGCAGCGCGTCGCAGCCAAGGAACACGGCGAACGTCCCGCCGCGCTCGAGCCGATACATGCGCGCGATGATCGTGTCGAGGGCCTCCTGATCGCCCCAGTAGCGGTAGACCGCGTGCAGACACGTGGGTCCGCAGGTCGTCTCGTCGGGCTGAGGCAGCGTCTCGACTGGAAGGCGGAGGGCGTCTGTCAGATCAGCAGATGCCCTGGGAACATGATCGTTCACAGATAAAACGCGGTCTGCATCTCACGATGTATTCGGTCCGCCGACCCGGCA
This sequence comes from Betaproteobacteria bacterium, assembly GCA_005881895.1. GTDB lineage: Bacteria > Pseudomonadota > Gammaproteobacteria > Burkholderiales > Casimicrobiaceae > VBCG01. The sequence continues at coordinate 16,012 of VBCG01000143.1, read as the reverse complement.
ATAGGTTCCCCTATGAGCTTGCGGCCGTGACCGAAGCCCGGCCTTCGGCATTCCCTTCGGGCGATTGCGGAATGGGGGGCGCGAGCCGCTTGGCGATCGCCGCGACGTCGGGCTCGGCGAGCGTTTCCTTCTTCAGCAATTCACGCGCGCCGTCTTCCAGCACGTTGCGGTGCCGTTTGAGAATGGCGAGCGCACGCTCGAATGCCGACTTGACGATCTCGCGCACGGCGCGATCGATCTCACGGGCAGTGTCTTCGCTGTACTTGCGCTCCTGCACGGCGATGGGCGTGGGCAACAGCGGCGCCCGCTCCTCCTCGTAAGATAGATGACCGAGGCGCTCGTCCATCCCGTAACGCATCACCATGTTGCGCGCGATGTCGGTGACCTTCGCGAGATCGTCCGCCGCGCCGGTGGACAAGTGACCGTAGATGATCTGCTCCGCTGCGCGCCCACCGAGCAGGACGGCCATCTTGTTTTCCAGTTCCTCGCGGGTCATCAGGAAGCGGTCCTCGGTCGGACGCTGAATCGTGTAGCCGAGCGCGCCGATGCCGCGCGGAATGATCGACACCTTGTGCACCGGGTCCGTACCGGGAAGGGACATGGCGACCAACGCGTGGCCCATTTCGTGGTGCGCAACAATCTCGCGTTCCTTGGGATTCAAGACTTGACGCTTTTTCTCCAGGCCGGCGACGATGCGCTCGACCGCCAGCGTGAAGTCATCGAGCGACACGGCCTCGGCCCCGCGACGCGTCGCGTGGAGCGCCGCCTCGTTGACCAGGTTGGCGAGATCGGCGCCGGTGAAGCCCGGCGTCAACGCCGCGACCTTCTCGAGATCGGCATCGGGTGCCAGACGAATCTTCTTCGCGTGCACTTGAAGAATCTGCAGGCGTCCGATCCGGTCCGGCCGATCGACCAATACCTGGCGGTCGAAGCGTCCTGCGCGCAGCAATGCGGGATCGAGGATCTCGGGCCGATTCGTCGCGGCGAGCAGGATCAATCCGTGGCTTGAATCGAAGCCGTCCATTTCGACGAGAAGCTGATTCAGCGTTTGTTCTTTTTCGTCGTGGCCGCCCAGCGGATAGGCGCCGCGCGCACGGCCGAGCGCATCGAGCTCGTCGATGAAGATGATGGCCGGCGCGCGTTTGGACGCTTGCTCGAACAAGTCGCGCACACGCGCTGCGCCGACGCCGACGAACATCTCGACAAATTCCGAGCCGTTGATCGAGAAGAACGGCACGCCGGCTTCGCCGGCGACGGCGCGCGCAAGCAGCGTCTTGCCGGTGCCGGGCGGACCGACGAGCAGCACCCCCTTGGGAATGCGCCCGCCAAGGCGGCTGTAGCGTGCCGGATCCTTCAGAAATCCGACGACCTCGCGGAGCTCTTCCTTGGCTTCGTCAACGCCGGCGACGTCGGCGAACGTGGTGTTGGTGTCAGCCTCGACGTAGACCTTCGCCTTGCTTTTCCCGATCGACAGCAGGCCGCCGCCCAGCCCACCCTGCTCGGACACCCTGCGCACGAGGAACATCCACACCAGATAAAACGCGAGCGCGGGCAGCACCCACGACAAGATGTCGCGCAAGAACGTGTTCTCGACGGCGCCGGTGTATTTGACGTCGTATTGCGCCAGGTCCTTCGCCAATTCGGGCTCGACGCGGGCCGTGACGAAACGGTCACGGCCATCCGCCAGCGGCTGTTGATACGTCCCCTGAATCGTGTCGCGCGAGATCGCGATTTCCTTGATGCGGCCGTCTTTCAGTTGCTGCTGGAACTCGCTGTAGGGAATCGGCTGCACCTGCCGCGCGGTGACCCAGATCTCGCGGAGCCACAGGACGCCGATCACCGCGATGATCAGGTACCAGATATTGAAGTGAATCTGCTGCTTTTTTTCCATCGATGCTCCCAGAGCGGGTGGATTTTCCATTGGACCATCGTGGGCGCCACTCCGTGCCCGATCCGGTAACGTTTACCAGGACACGCTTGATTTCCAATCGTGCGGATACAATAAGAATTGATTGACGGAGGTGTGCATGAGCAAACATCTGGTGAAACATGGCGTCGTGGCGAAAAAGTCGGGCGTGAGCACGTTCACGACCTTTCGTTACGCGAGCGCCGAGATCTCGGTTCGCGGCGGCAGGGCGCACGTGAGCGCGCGCCGCGCGCAGTGGGAAGATGGCAAGCTCTCGTCCGAAGCGTTCGAGGGCGAGGTCGATCGGACGGTGTACGAGCAGGTCGTTCTGCAGGCGCAGCGCTACTTCATCGGTCAAACGGCGCTGTTCCTGCAGTCGTTGGCGTCATTCCTTCCTTTTGCTGAAAAACGGTCACGCGACGGCGACTGATGTGGCGCCGCATTAACAGCGCCGCGCGCAAAGGAACCGGACCGGGCCGCGGAGATCCCTCGGCTGAACGCAGCGGCGCGAGGCAGGCCGTCATTGCGGTCTCGAACGTCTCGAAGGCTTATGCGGCGGGCTTCAAGGCCCTGAAAAACGTCAACCTCGACATTCGCCGCGGCGAAATATTCGCGTTGCTGGGGCCGAACGGCGCGGGGAAAACAACGCTGATCAGCATCGTCTGCGGCATCGTCAATGCGACCGAGGGTAACGTGCTCGTCGACGGCCACGACATCGTTGCCGATTATCGCGCCGCGCGGCAGCTGATCGGTCTCGTTCCCCAGGAGCTCACGACCGACGCGTTCGAATCGGTGTGGGCCACCGTTTCGTTCAGCCGCGGCCTGTTTGGCAAGTCGGCCAATCCCGCGCACATTGAAAAAGTTCTGAAGGATCTGTCGTTGTGGGACAAGAAGGACAGCAAGGTCATGACGCTTTCCGGCGGCATGAAGCGGCGGCTGCTCATTGCCAAGGCGCTGTCGCACGAGCCAAACATCCTTTTTCTCGACGAACCCACCGCGGGTGTCGACGTGAACTTGCGGCGCGACATGTGGCAGCTGGTGCGCTCGCTGCGGGAGGCCGGCGTGACGATCATCCTGACGACACATTACATCGACGAGGCCGAGGAAATGGCCGACCGAATCGGTGTGATCAGCAAAGGCGAGATCATCCTGGTGGAGGACAAGATCGAACTGATGCAAAAGCTCGGCAAGAAACATTTGACGCTGCAGCTGCAGCACCCTCTAGTGGAGCTTCCAGCCGCGCTCGCCGCGTATGACCTTCAGCTGGCAAACGGCGGCACCGAGTTGACGTATACGTACGATACGCAGAGCGAGCGGACCGGCATCGTCCCCTTGCTCGACCGCTTGAGCGATGCGGGAATCGTGTTCAAGGACCTCCAGACGACGCAGAGCTCGCTCGAAGATATCTTCGTCAGTCTCGTGAAGGATGCGCCGTGAACGTCCCCGCAATGCGCGCGATCTATAAGTTCGAGATGGCGCGGACGGGCCGAACACTGATGCAGAGCATCATCTCGCCGGTGATTTCGACCTCCCTGTACTTCGTGGTTTTCGGTGCAGCCATCGGCGCGCGCATCCAGCAGGTTGAAGGCATCAGCTACGGGGCGTTCATCGTGCCGGGACTCATCATGCTGTCGCTGTTGACGCAAAGCATCTCGAATGCGTCATTCGGCATTTACTTTCCCCGATTCACCGGAACGATCTACGAGCTTCTTTCCGCGCCCGTTTCCTATCTCGAGATCGTCGTGAGCTACGTGGGTGCGGCTGCGACCAAGTCGATGATTCTCGGCATCATCATCCTAGCTACCGCGGGTTTGTTCGTCCCACTCAAGATTGCCCATCCGGTGTGGATGATCGTGTTCCTGGTGCTCACCGCGGTGACCTTCAGCCTCTTCGGCTTCATCATCGGCATCTGGGCTGATGGCTTCGAAAAGCTGCAGCTCGTGCCGCTGCTGATCGTGACGCCATTGACGTTTCTGGGCGGCAGCTTCTACTCGATCGATATGTTGCCGCCCTTCTGGCAGACGGTGACGTTATTCAATCCCGTCGTGTATCTGATCAGCGGGTTTCGCTGGAGCTTCTACGAGATTGCCGACGTCAATGTGGCCGTGAGCCTCGGCATGACGGCGTTGTTCCTCACCGTCTTTCTGGCGATCGTCGCGTGGATCTTCACGACCGGCTACCGCCTGAAAGCTTAGGGGGCCCCACCGCGGGCGGCCTCGTTGGCCAATTCGGCCGCTGCGCTGCCCCCCGAGGGGAGTAACTCGCGCCTTGGAGCGGTCCGGCGGCGCTCGCGGCTTAGTCTACGTGGCCCATCAACATCGATAATCGAGCCGCCGTTTCGCGCAGCATCTCTTTGACGGCCGCTATCGACGGCGTGATCTTCTTATCGATGCGCTCGATGTACGGAATGTTGAGCACGGCGATCGCGTATCCCGATGTGCCGAGCACCGGAAAAGCGATGTTCGTGACGCCGCGGATCTGGCGGCTCCGCAGCTGCGCGTAGCCCTTCTTCGCAACATCCTGAATGATCTTCAGCAATTGCCGCTCCTTGACCTCCAGCTCGCCTTCCACTTTTTGATGGGAGCCGATCATCGAGCGCCGTCCCGTCTCGTCGCGAAACGCGAGGAGCACATACCCGGACGCAGTGTCGGTCAACCCGACCTGCGCACCGACCTTGAGACCAAACGCCCAGCGTTCCGGACTGTCGATCTCCGCCACGACCAACACGCGTCCCGCATGAAAAACGGTGAGGTGGCACGATTGCAGCGCGCGATGGGCGAGGTCGCGCATCAACGGCGCGGCCGCCGCGGTGAGCGACTTGATCGGCTTGTGACGATGCGCAAGCTCGAACAGCTTCAACGTCAACACATAACGATCGTCGTGCTGGCCGATGTAACCGCGGCGACAAAGCGCATTGACCATGCGAAACAGCTCGCTTGACGTGCGGTCGAGCAGACGCGCGATCTCATTCAGCGTGAGGCCGTCGGTCTCCCGGGCGAGCAGCTCGATTACGTCTAGCCCTTTGTCCAGCGCGGGCGCGGCATAACGGGCGCCCGTGCCGCGAACAAGCTTCGTCGCCGGGGTTTTCCGGAGTTTCATCGGCAACAGCGATCTCCTCAGTCGTCGTCATCATCCTCGACGTGCCGTCGATAAAATAGCAGCGCGTTCCTGAACATCACCTTGTCACGCACGACACGGCCGAACGGTGCAAGGTACTCCTCGGCGAGCGCGATCTGACCGGCGAAGGTTCCGCCCAGCGCGCTGACCGGCCAATTGCTGCCCCAGATCAAGCGATCGGCCCCGAAGGCGTTCATCAGCACGTCGAAGTGCGCTTTGTAGGCTGCGAGGTCGGTGGGCGCGCTCCACACATGGTTGCCGTCGCCCGCCCCCACATACATGTCATAGAACGACGAGAATTTGATGTAGAGATTGGGACACAGATCGGCCAGACGCCGCATCGCGAGCTCCCATTCCGCCGTCGGCACCGCGCCTTGCGCACCCGCCAAGTGGTCGATGATGATCCGCAGTTTCGGGACGGTCGTACACAACGCTTCGACCTGGGGCTTGGGATTCGTTGTGCCTCGGCTCACGATATCCAGCGTCATCCCGCGGCGGGCGAGATCGCGGAGATCTCTCAGCTGCGCGGCGTCGAGCGTAATGGCCGGCGGGCTCCACAAGAAGCCGCGGATGCCGACGAAGCGATGATCGCGCGAGAAGTGTTCGAGGTTGGTCGTGAAATCGGACGAGCCGATTTCCAGTTGGCCAACGAAAAACGGAAAGAACGAGTCGTGGCCCAGCAGGTCAAGGATCCATTGATTATCTTCGACCAGCGGGCTCGCCTCGACGACACCGGACGCGAGAATCCCATTCTTTGCAGCCAAGCCTTTGTATTCCGGCGGCAGGACATCGCGATACAGCAGCGGATCGCTCGCCGGCGGTGGCGGCGGCCACGGCACTCCACCCGGACGCGATGGCTGATAGAAATGGATGTGTGTGTCAATGATCGGATGGGAATGTCCTGCCGCTTTGAGGGATTGCAGCGCAACATCCGCTGCCTGGCCCGCACCCGTTCCTGCGGCCGCAGCAAGTGACATGCCTTGAAGCGTGAGCCACGCGATCGCGCCAATGCACTGCAGCGTCAGTTGTAGCCGATGTCTGGTCATCGTCGTCTCCTCCAAGAATTGCCGCTGGTTTCGCGTCGAAAGGATTGCGACGCGGCCGAGTTTTATACATGAAATCTTATTTTGTCAACAAAAGCGGATTGACACGGCGCCCCGGTCGAGCCTAGATTGCTTTCGCTCCGGAAGGGCACGTCGTTTCGAACGCGTTGCTTCCGTTCCCATCCCACCGGAGCGAAAGCAGCTCTCCGCGAAATACCCAACGATTGTCTTGCAAGGAGGCATCATGGCTTCATCGGAAAATTCCAGGCATGATCGGAAGGCGCAGACCGGCGGCTTCACTCGGCGCGAATTTCTTCCATTCCTCGGCGCAGCCGCCGCTATGGCATCCATTGCCCCACAAGCGCTCGCCGCCACGTCGTCCGATAGGTCGAAGAGCAAGCCGTCCGACGCCGTCGCGCGGTTCGTCTACATCGGCACCTATACGGCGCCCGACGTTCCACCGGGCGGCACGCACCCGAGCACCGCCGTCGGCATCTACGTTTTCCGGATGGATCCGAGCGATGGAAACCTGACGCAATTGCAGGTCGTGCCGGCGTCGAATCCGTCGTATGTCGCGATCGATCCCGCGCAAACCCACCTGTATTCGGTGAACGAGGACATGGCAGGGCACGTGAGCGCCTATGCTCTCAACCAAGGGAACGGGACGTTGAGCTTCCTCAACACGGCGCCGGCGAACGGAAGCTTTACGACGCATATCAGCGTGCATCCATCGAGTGCCTATCTATTTGCCGCCAACTACGGGACGGGAAATTTTCCGGCGTATCGAATCCTTGCCGACGGATCGATCGGCCCGATGACGGCGCTGTTTCAGAGCGTAGGCAACGGTACAGGCCCGCAGCCGGACCGGCAGGAAGGGCCGCATGCGCACCAGATCCTCACCGATCTCGGCGGCGGCCATGTGTTCGGCGTGGACTTGGGCGGCGACAAGGTCAACGCGTTGAACCTCGACAGCGCCGGCGTGCTCAATCCGAACACCGTGCCGTTCGTGCCGGTCGCTTCGGGATCGGGACCGCGGCATATGGCGTTCCATCCGGATGGTCAACACGCGTACGTGCTCGACGAGCTCGTCTCATCAGTCACTGTCTTCAACTACGATGCGACGCGCGGCGCGTTCATTTGGGCGCAAACGATCAGGACGTTGCCTGACGACTTCACCGGCACCAACACGACGGCAGAAATCCGCGTCCATCCAAGCGGACGCTTCCTCTACAACACGAACCGCGGGCACAACAGCGTGACGATGTTCGAAATCGATGAGGACACGGGCACGCTCGACGTGATCGGCTGGGAATCGACACGCGGCGAGTGGCCGCGCGGGATGAACATCGATCCCTCCGGAACATTCCTTTACGCGGCGAACCAGAACACCGACTCAATCGCCGTGTTCCGAATTCAGCCGTCGAACGGCAAGCTGAGGTTCAGCACGCTTGTCCACACGCCGACTCCGGTCGACGTGGAGTTTGGTCCGGTTGCCTGACGTCGGCCTGAGGCGTCGCCCATGGTCGCGCGGCGCCTCGCAGCCATTTCGGTCCCAGAGACTCGTTCGCGCCGTCGTATGGCAGCATCTCCGGAGTGCCTACCTTGGGGAGAATGCCCGTGACGTCTCGACTCGCGCGTTACAGTTTGGTATTCGCGATCCTCTGTGCGTTGGCAGCAATCGTCTCCGGATTGGGATATCGCTGGGGCTGGTGGTCGTTAGGCTGGGGATTCGGGACACTGCGCTGGGCCGCGTATGGCGCCATCGTTGCAACCGCACTCGCGGTCGCGGGCGCCGTCGTCTCGCGGCGCAATCGCAAGGGACGAGACTTCGCGTCGGCGATCATCGCGCTTCTCGTCGGTGCAGCGACGTTCGGCCTCCCGGGCGTGATGCTGATCAAGGCCGAACAACTGCCTTCGATCCACGACATCACGACCGATACGACCGATCCGCCGAAGTTTGTCGCCGTGTTGCCGTTACGCGCGAACGCGAGAAATTCCACCGACTACGGCGGGGCGAACGTCGCGGCGCAGCAGCGTGCAGCGTATCCAGAAATCGCGCCGGTCTATTCGAACGTTCCGCCGGACAAAGCGTTTGTCCGCGCGCTCAGCGTCGCGCGCGCAATGGGATGGGACATCGTCGCCACCGCACCGTCTGAAGGTCGCATCGAGGCCACCGACACGACGTTGCTGTACGGTTTCAAGGACGACATCGTGATCCGCGTCACGCCGGCGCCCCAGGGAAGCCGGACCGACGTTCGCTCGGAATCGCGCATCGGCGGCGGCGACGTGGGAACGAACGCGCGGCGGATTGCGACCTTCCTCAATGAGCTCGCGAAAGAATCGTAGAGGGTTGCGCTACGGTACGACGTTCTAGCAGTGCGCGCTCGTCGTCGCCGTGGTCGATGCACGTCCCGACGCCAATCGACGGGCATCGCGCCCGATGCCGCAAATGGCCTGATTACTGAGTCGCGGCCTGGCAGCTTCCGGAGTTCACGCACATAGCGACGAGCGAGCACGTCGCCGGTTGGCCGTCGAGCGTGCAGCCGCAACCAAATTGCGAGCACCAGGCTTGCTGGCTCTTTGCCATGGACTTGTACATGTCGGATGAGCTCGTGGCTCGCGTGCCCGTCGTCGCACAGGCTGACAACACGGTGCACAGAACGACTGCCGTGAACGTCGCACAGATATTCTTCATGATTCGCCGCCTTTCCTTGATGGGGGCCTTCGGCGCAACACCGCAATGACAGCTTGTTTCGATGTCGATGCCTACCTCGGGCGTATCGAATGGACCGGTGCTGCCCGTCCAACGTTCCACACGCTTGCGGCGCTGGTGCAGGCGCACATGTCAAAAATTCCGTTCGAGAACCTCGACGTGTTGCTTGGCCGGCCGATTCGCCTCGATTTCGACGGGCTGCAGCGCAAGCTGGCCCACCAGCGTCGGGGTGGCGACTGCTTCGGAGCATGCGACCCTGTTTGCCGCCATTCTTGAAGCGATCGGATTCAAGCCGGCCCGTCACTCGGCACGCGCGACGCTCATCACGCCGCGCGATGCGTCTCCGCGCACCCTATGTTACTGTCGGTACCGCTGGCGGAGGGTAAATTCGTCCTGGTTTCCGGTTTCGGCGCGCTGCTGGGCATCAACGCTTGAGCGCGATAACCCGCGGACTTCGAAGTCGGTAATCATTACACGTCGACGTATCCCGCCTCGCCGTTCGTCAATCGGATCATGATGCGCGCTGACCGCGGACGGGCGCGTCACCGTGATGAACCGCGACGTCACCATCTGGCGGGGGAATTCGCCGCAGACCATCCAGCTCGCCGACCGAGCCGCTCTCAGGTCGCTGCTCATCAAGTATTTCGGGTTCGACCTTCCGGACGCAGAGCACCTTCGTGTCCCATCGATTCCCGAATGGACGTGACGTCAACCGCGCCCAGCGTCTCCTGGGACTTCGAGCGAGCGACGATCCCATCCGCCGAGATCCGCGGCGGCCACGTAGGTCGATTGTAAAAACGAGAGAAGCGCCTGCCCGGGATCGTCACGCCTGCGCATCTCGTCGTACGGCAAGATGAACTCGTGCAGCGTGGGATCGTATCGCGCAGATTCCGGCTGGACCTTCGCGGCGGCGAAACCTTTCGGCTCGGGGTACGCGTAACTGTAGAAAAGCGGATAGGGGGCAATCGCGCCGCCCGGCCAGAAACCGGCGCTGCTCACTTCGTGGGAATACGCATCGCGCGTGACGCGGTCGGGCAGATTGGGAACTCCGCCGGGGTGCGGCGGCGCGATGCGGCCTGAAAATCGTGTCACGGCGAGATCGAAGCTGCCCCAGAAGAAATGAACCGGGCTCGTTTTGCCGTAGTAGCGCGATCGAAAACGGCCGAGCACTTCAGCCGACGAGCACAGGATGCGCCAGCACCGCGTCGCAAATTCGGCATCGTACGAACGGTGGACATCATCCTCGTCGAAAAGAAGCGGGCTCTCCACCTCGCAAGGTTTGCGGTAGATCGACACCGGCATCCGCAACGACGTCAACGCATTCGTGAGCGATGCGTAGAACTGCGCGACCGCCATCGGCACGAGCTGGATCGCGCCGCGATCGCCGCGGCTCGTTCGAATGTTGAGCTCGTGAACGACAAAGTCGAAGTCGATCTCGAACGCTTCACCGCCGTACGGCATTCTTCCCGTCGTGAGACCGGTGGCGGTGGGATAGAGCGTCACCTGCCACGTGTGGTTGAGCCACGGCATCTGCGCGAGTCGAATCTTGCCCACGATCTGCGTCCACATGTGCAGCGTCTCGTACGTGTCCTTCCATGCGGCGTACGGCAAATCGGGCCATATAAGCTGCGTCATGACGTTTCTCCAGGCAGCGACGCGCTCTTTAGCGCAGCTTCACCGTTTGACCGGACTTAGACGATGCACGCACGCCGTCGAGAACTTCCTGACAGCGCAATCCATCGGTGAAGTTGGGCGACGGGGAAACGCGCTGATCGATTCCCTTGGTGAAGTCGCGCACGAGCAGTCGGAACGCCATCAACCGGTGATCGCGATCGTCGGTGAACGGCGTGTATTGCGCCGGCGTGGCGAGCGGTTGCAGCGGTGCGCCATCACGGCTTGCAACGACGACGCCGTTCTCCATCGGGTTGGGACCGGGTTGCTCGGCGATCAGCGTCCCGCGTTCCCCCATGACGACGATCTTCGCCCCGCGTGGCGGTGTCGTGGCGAAGGACGCGACCATCGTCGCGATACCGCCGTTCTCGAACGCAAGCGTGAACAGGAACGCGTCGTCGGTTTGCGATTTGACGATCGCTTTTGTCTTCGGATCGATCAGGTCAGGCCGCAAGATCGCGAGATGACCGCTGACCGATGCAACTTCGCCAAACCAATGGCGCAATCCGTCGATGTAGTGCGATCCGAGCGCGCCCAGCAGCCCGCCGCCATCCGGCTCGGAGGCCATCCACGTCAGCGGTCGGGGCTCCGGTGTCACGTAGCGATCGAGGAAGAGCTCGATCGTGCAGAGCTGAAAGCCGCCGATGTAGCCGTCGTCCAGCAGCTCTTTGATATAGGCGCGCTGCGGCGTATGGCGAAACTCGTGGCCGACCATTGCCGTGCGGCCGCTGTGTTCGGCCGTGTCGCGCATTTCGGCCGCTTGCTTCGCGTCGAGCGCAAACGGCTTTTCGCAGAGCACGTCCTTGCCCGCTCGTAGTGCCGCGATGGCGAGGTCATGATGCGCGCGCGGCGGCGTCGCGATCGCCACCGCGTCGAGATCGTCCCGCGCGATCAGCTCCTTCGCGCTCGTATACACACTGTGCACGCCTGCCGCGTCCGCCACCTTCGCGGCCTTGTCGCGATTGCGGCCACAGACGGCAGCGACCTCCCAGCCTTCCGAGCGAAAGGCCGGAATGTAGACTTGGGCGCCAAAGCCGAGGCCGATAACGCCGATCTTTCGATTCGCTGAGGGCATCTACTTCTCCATTAAAGCGTAGCGACAGCGGACAACGCGCCGCGGATCTCGATTATGACCGTCTTGGGCACTTGCGTGGCGGGACGAAAAGCGTAATGCTTGGACGCGCATGAAGCGCACTCGCGCGCGATCGATGCAGCATCAGGGGATTGCGATGACGTCATCAGCGCCGATGTCGATTGCTGTCGTCGCTGTCATGGCAGCGGTTGCGGCGACGCCGGCCTCTGCGCAGCCGGCCGCCGATGAAGCCCGCGACATGGCGCTCGTCGGCCGCCACGATTTGCAGGCGCGAAGCGCGTATCAACCGGTCGTGCGCGAGCAAAACGGCCGCTGGATTCTCTACGTCGGACATCACGGCGGTACCGAGAAAGCGCCGCAGCCAGTGAATTCGCTCACCGGCGCGCCGGAATTCAACGGGACATCGGTGCTTGACGTCACCGATCCCCGCGCGCCGCGTTACCTCGCCCACATTCCGGGCGAGGAGGGCTCAGGCGAAAACGGCGGCGCGCAGATGGTGCGCGTCTGTAGCGGCGCGGAGCTGCCGAAGGGCGATCGCGGGAAGTTCTATCTGCTGCGCACGTTCGGCAACTCTGCGCATGAAATTTGGGATGTTACCGATCCCGCGAAACCGACGCGCGTAAGCCGTATCGGTCCGCTCAAGGGCACGCACAAGAACTGGTGGGAATGCGACACCGGGATCGCGTTTCTCGTTTCCGGCATCGAAGGGTGGCGCACGCGAAGGATGACACAGATTTACGATCTGTCGGATCCTGTGCATCCGCGCTTCGTCCGCAATTTCGGTCTCGACGGCCAGCAACCGGGTGCGGTCGGCGACGCCCCGACCGAACTGCATGGGCCTATCTCGACCGGCCTCACGGGCAATCGCGTGTATTTCGGGTACGGCACCAACAAGGACGGCATCGTCCAGATCGTCGATCGGGAGAAGCTTCTAACCGGCGCGCCGGAGCCGACGCCGGCGAACTTGCGCTATCCCGAAATCGGGCGCCTCGTGATGCCGTCGAACGTCGGCGCGCACACCGCATTTCCGTTGATCGGCATGGACGTTGCCGAGTTCGCGCACGACAAGGCGGGAGGCAAGCGCAACTTCGTCGCGATCGTCGACGAATCGCTGGTCAACGAATGCCAGGAAGCCCGGCAAATGCTGTGGATCGCGGACATCACGACCGAAGCGCGTCCGATGGGCGTCGCGAGCTGGACGGTGCCCGAAGGCAGCGGCCGCTTTTGCGAGCGCGGTGGGCGCTTCGGCACGCATTCGTCGAACGAAAGCTTCACGCCGATTTATTACCGGCGCATTCTGTTCGTCGCACATTTCAACGCTGGCGTGCGCGCAATCGATATCCGCGATCCGTTTCATCCGCGCGAGATCGCCTACTTCATTCCGGCGGTGAGCGCGAATACCGAGCCGCGATGCGTCAAGGTGGACAGCGCCGATCGCTGCAAGACGGCGATCCAGACGAACAACGTCGAGGTTGACGATCGCGGGTACATCTACGCGGTCGATCGCGCGAACACGGGCCTGCACATTCTGGCGCTCACCGGAGAAGCGCGCGCGATTGCCAACTTTCCCCGCTGATGGGAAGCTAGGCTCCCTCGTCCGGGCCCAAATATACGGCCTGCACCTGCGCATTCGCGCGGACCGCATCCGGCGTGCCTTCGGCGATGATCGATCCGCGATCGAGAACGATGACACGATCGGCGAAGCCGAAGACGACGTCCATGTCGTGCTCGGTAAAAAGTACGGCGAGACGATCGCCGCGCGCCAGGTCGACCGCGAGGCGCATCAGCTCGCTGCGCATCGAATGCGCCATCCCGGCGGTTGGCTCATCCATCAGCAACAGCGCGGGTTCGTTGGCCAGCGCCAGCGCGAGCTCGACGCGTTTGACGTCGCTGTACGCGAGCGTTGCGCAGTGAATATTGGCCAGCGCCCCAATGCCCGTGCGCGCGAGCAACGCATCGGCGCGATCGTGCCATGCAGCGGGTCTGCGCTCGAACAGCACGCCGTCGCGCCTCGCGTGCGCCAACAGCGCGAGCTCGACATTTTCGCGGACGGTCATCGATGCGAACGTCGCGGCAACCTGGAACGTGCGGCTCACGCCTTTGTGCGCGATTTGTCTTGGTGGCAGGCCATCGATTCGCTTACCGTCAAGTCGCACGACGCCAGCGTCGGGCACGAGCTGTCCGTTGATCAGATTGAAGCACGTGGTCTTACCGGCGCCGTTGGGACCGATCAGCGCGATCAATTCGCCGGCCGGAACCGAAAACGAAACGTTGCGCACGGCCTGCACGCCATCGAACGCTTTCGAAAGGTCGATCACTTCGAGTACGGCGCTCACGGATGGACCCCACGCTCGCTCATCGGCGACGCAGCCGCCGCCCGAGCGCGCCCAACCCCTGCGGAAACGCAAGCACGAGGATGAGGATTCCGGCGCCGACGAACGCGCGCCAATATTCGGTCACTCGCGCGAGGGTGTCCTGCAGCCACGTGAATGCGGCGGCGCCGATCAGCGGCCCGAAGAGCGCATTCAATCCACCGAGCAGGACCATCACGAGTACGTCGATCGAGCGCGGGATGGCGAGCGTCTCCGGTGAAATGCTGCCTTTCGAAAATGCGAACAGCGCGCCTGCGACGCCGGCAAATGCGCCGGCAAGCATGAAGCCCTGCCATTGACGGTTGCGCACATCGATGCCGATCGCGGCGGCACGTAACGGTGAATCGCGCGCGCCGCGCAGCGCATGGCCGAACGGACCGTTCGCAATCGCGACGATCGCTGCATAGGCCACGCCAACCGTCACGAGCGTCAGCGCGAAAAAGCTGCGCCGATCGGCAAACCATTCGCCCGGCCACACACCCACGATGCCATTCGATCCGCCCGTCACGCTATCCCATTGAAATGCGATGGACCAGACGATTTGTGCGAAGGCGAGCGTCAGCATCGCCAGATAAACGCCGGCGAGCCGAACACAGAACCAGCCGAAGACGAGCGCAGCGACGAACGCAGCCAATGGCGCGAGCGCGAGTGCTCCGGCAAAGGGCACGCCGTGCTTGATCGCCAATGCGGCAGCGTAAGAGCCGACACCAAAGTAGGCGGCGTGTCCGAACGATGTCATGCCACCGGTCCCGGTCAGAAACTGCAGGCTCGCAGCAAACAGCGTCGCGATGAGAACGTCGATTGCGAGCACGAGCGCGTAGTCATCGTTGACGAACGGCAGAAGCGCAAATACGACGAAGACGGCAATAGCGACCCGGCGATCGCGACGCGTCGGCGCGACGACAATCGCACGATGTTCCGGCAGCGGCGTCGTCGGGGACATCGCAGGCGACGTGCCGAGAAGACCGTGCGGCCGCAGCGCTAGCACGATTGCCATGACGACGAACTCCGCGACGAGCGTGAGCTTTGGGAAAGCGAAGGTGAAGTCACCAACGGTCACGGTGCCGAGCGCGATGCACAATGCCTTGGCGAAACCGATCAACAACGCCGCGAGAAACGCGCCGGGAATCGAGCCGAGGCCACCGACGACGGTCACGACGAAGGCGTCCGCGACGGTCGCGAGATCCATCCCGAGGTTCGCCGGCTCCCGCGGCAGTTGCAACGCGCCGGCCAATCCTGCGAGAAAGGCGCCGAGCGCGAAGACGGCGGTGTACAGCTTGCCCTGATCGATGCCGAGCGCGCTGGTCAGCGTCCGATTTTCGGAAGCGGCTCGGACGACGACGCCAAAGCGCGTACGCGTGATGAGCCACGTGAGCGCAATCAGCACCAGCGGTCCGACGAAAATCAAGAACAAGTCGTATTGCGGCACCGCGCGATCGAGTATCTGCAGCGTGCCGGAGAGCCCCGGCGCACGCGGACCTAACAAGTCTTCGGGCCCCCAGAGCGCGAGCACCGCGTCACGAACGATCAACACGACGCCGAAGGTCGCGGTGAGCTGAAGCAACTCGGGGGCGTCATAGAGGCGCTTCAGCAACAAGGCCTCGATCAACGCGCCGATCGCGGCGACGCACAGCGCCGCGAGCAATGCGCCGCCCCAAAACGCAAACGGACCGGGGCCCAGCAGGGCGGCAAACGTTGCGCCGATCGAGTACGCGAGATAAGCGCCCAGCATGTACAGCGAGCCGTGCGCGAAATTGACGATGCGTGTGACGCCGAAGATCAGCGTCAGTCCCGCCGCAACGAGAAACAGCGCCGACGACGACGCGAGGCCGTTCAGCAGCTGGATCGTCAGCGACGCGAGCGTCACGCAGTCACCAGCTCAGGCCCAAGGAGGCCCTATTCGGGGGGACGGATCTTGCGGATCGTGTCGTCGTCCGGCAAATAGTCTTTGCCGTCGGCATATTTCCAGTCGACCATCACGCCCTTGCCATCCTTGACCGCCGTGCGCCCGACGAACGCGCCCATCGTCGATTGGTGATCGATCGCGCGAAACGTGATCCGCCCGAATGGAATGTCGACTTCGAGATTTTTCATCGC
>VBCG01000201.1 GCA_005881895.1 Betaproteobacteria bacterium | reverse complement strand
ATATGCTTGGCGCGGATACGAATTCGAACCGGGCGACCTGTCGAAAACTCCCGTTCAGCACACACCCAACGACGTAACGTTCGTTGTCGAATCTGTTGAAGCGCTAATAGGTACCGTCACGCTCGGTATCGATGGTCCCGACGGGTTGTTGGCTGAACGCACGCACGAGGGCGTTATCGCCCAGGCGCGTGCAGATGGATGCCGGGTTTGCGAGGTCACCCGCCTAGCGGTTGCGGAAGGCGTTGATTCACGGACTGTGCTGGCGTTGCTGTTGAGCCTCGCGCACCTCGTTGGTCGCACAGTGCACGAAATCACCGATGTCTTCATTGAGGTGAACCCGCGGCATGTTGCGTTCTACTCGCGTGCGCTTGGCTTTATTGTTGCTGCAGGAGAGCGGATATGCGAGCGCGTAAGCGCACCATCAGTGTTATTGCGCGCCGAACGAGATGTACTGGAGCAGCGCCTTGCCCTGATGGGGATGAAGCGCACGATGCGTCCCGTGCTGGCGCAAGCGGCGTAATCCTTTGCCGCCGACGCGGCGCGCCACGCGCTCGGCTTTGAACGCGCGTCAGATTTCTTAGCGAATCTGCCGTAGGTGCAGTCGCGATACTCAAGGTATCTTGGGAAGGCAGGAAAACGCTGCCGCAGCCAAGGGCTTGTTACCACTGGAGCTCCGCATTCCCTCATGACGTGCTCGCGTCCTGAAACAATGTCTGATCGCTGAGGCGACATTCGCTCTAAATGCCGGCGACGCGGGAACACTCACCGCTGAGGGTCATCGCCATATTTGCCGGTTAGTGTTGTCGGCTTCCGTAGACGTGGAGCGAGACAAGGTGGACCAATCATGGCAAATCCGAGAGGCGGACTGGGCGAGTTGTCGGCTGGGCGCGATTGCGGGCAAAATACCGGTTCCTGCCGCCCGTCCTCTTGAGAAACATAAAACCTATCGCATTTATTGGTCCTGACGGACCTGTAATCGCAAGATGCTGCAGCAAAGGCGCTCCGAAAACGCAGGGCGAGGAATCCGTGCTGGATTACACTGACATGCGCTTCCGTGAACTCCCGGACAAGGTGTTCTCCAAGGACTATTTGAAGCGGCTCGAGTAGCGCACGCAGCGGCGCTGTGAAAAAAACCGTCAAGACGATCGTGGGCAAGTTGCGGGGCGGCGAGCGCCCGGCGGCGAGAAAAACGACGTCGAAGAAAACCAAGCCGCGTTTTCCGCTGGATTTCCCCACCTTCGCGAACACGGATGTCACCGGCCAGACCATATTCGGTGATCGACCCCTGCGCTTCCGGACCCTGACGCTTTCTGAGGTGGACCTCAAGCTGCTCGAACATGCGTCGGGAATCGAAGGCGCGTTCAAGATCCGGCTCGCGAAACTGCCGGGCGCAACGCGCGAGGCCGGGGTGCTCGTCGAACGGCGGTACTCGGGGCGCGGCTACCAGATACCGGCGGCGCAACGCGATCCGTCATTGTTCACGTTTCTCGGCTATGATGAGGGGCAGATCGTGGGAACCGTGGGTGTGCGTCTCGATTCGCCGCGCGGCTTGTCCGCCGATGACCTCTATCAGCAGGAGATCGACACGCTGCGCGTAGCGGGACAGCGCGTTTGTGAGTTCACGCGCCTCGCGGTCGATACCGCGACCGCGAGCAAACCGGTGCTCGTGGGCGTCTTCCATACCGCGTATCTCTATGCAGCGGTAGTAAGCGGTTTTACGCACACGGTCATCGAAGTAAACCCGCGGCATGTGAGTTACTACAAACGAGCGCTCAAATTTGATCAGATCGGGCCCGAACGTATGAATCGACGCGTCATGGCCCCGGCGGTGCTGCTTTGCGCAGCCTTCACAAGCATCGCGGATGGCGTCGCCCGATTCGCCGGACGTCCAGACGTTCCGGGAGCGAAAACATCGCTGTTCCTCTATGGCTTTTCACCGAAGGACGAGCATGGCGTGCTGCAACGACTGCGCGCGCTCGTCGCACAGACGCTACCCGAGTGGGTCGACGCTCCGTCCTGATGCCGCCATCGCGAGAAGCAATCGCGCCGAATCGGGAAGTTCGGACGCGATGAGACCCGCGGGGCCGATTCCCTGCGCGACCAATGCATCGGCTGCCGCGCCGTGCAGGCACACGGCGTAACGCAGCGCCGTTTTCGCGTCCAATCGTTGCGCGACGAAAGCCCCTAACATTCCCGCGAGGACATCGCCGCTTCCTGCCGTCGCCAGCGCAGGGCCGCCGCTCGCATTGATGTCAAAGCTCCCGTCGGGATAGGCCAGCACGCTGCCGGCGCCCTTCAACACGACCGATGCGTTGAGCTCACGCGCAAGCGTTGTGGCGGCTGCGAGTCGATCCGCCTCAACGTGCGCAGTATCGGTCGCGAGTAACCGCGCCGCCTCGGCAGGATGCGGCGTCGCCAGCGTCGGCGCCTGACGTTCGCGCAACGCCGTGCGCAACCGCGAATGTTGCGCGATCAGATTCAATGCATCGGCGTCGACGACAAGCGGCTTGGCGGCCGCGAGCGCGCGTTCCAAAAAACCAAGGGCTACGGCGTCGGTGCCGAGTCCGGGCCCGATCAACAGACAATTGCCTTCATCGATGACCGCGTTTGCATCGGCGAGCATCAACTCGAGCGCTGCGACATCGACGGAAGGTCGTTCGAGCGCAATGAATCCGATCCGCACCTTGCCGGCGCCAACTTTCATCGCTGCGCGTCCCGCAAGAAGCGGCGCACCGACCATGCCATGAGCGCCACCGACAATGGCGAGCGTTCCGAACGTTCCCTTGTGGACGTTGCGCCGATCGCGACGCAATGCTGCAGGCAGTGCCGCCGACAGGGCTGACCATTCGAGCTTGCGCCCCGCCGCGCGGGTTGCTTGCTCGACATCGATGTCGAGCGCGTGGACCGAAATGGCGCCGCAAAGATCGACGCCATCGCCGGTCAACAGTCCCGGCTTGAGTGCGAGAAATGTCGCGGTGGCATCGGCGTGGATCGCCGGTGAAAAAGCTGTACCGGTGTCGGCGTCGAGGCCACTCGGGATGTCCAGCGCGAGAATCGGCGCATCGCCTCGGTTTGCCCATTCGATCAGGGCGGCATGGTCCGTCGCCGGCGCGCGCCGAAGGCCGATGCCGAAGAGGCCATCTACGATCAACGCCGCTTTCATCGACGGAGGCTCTCGCGTCGCCGCGCCGCCGGCGCCAATAAATGCAGCGTGCGCAGCTGCGGCATCGGTGGGCAGCTTTTCCGCGTCGCCTCGAAACACGACGATGACATCGTGAAACGACGAACGAAGCCAACGCGCGACGACGAACGCGTCACCGCCGTTGTTCCCCGGTCCCGCGAGCACAACCACGGGGCCGCTGCGATCACCGAGCATCGCGCGTGCGACTTCGGCGGCCGCCGACCCCGCACGCTCCATCAGCGGCGCGTCACCGTGGCGCGCTTCGAGCGTGCGCAATTGCGCTACCCGGAGAACGGGTTGAAGTTGGGGTGATGCGGCGGTGAACTGGGCCATGGATGACAAAGGCATAGCAATTGGCGTCCGTCGTCCGTTCGAGTTTATCGGATCGCCTTCCGGCCGACTCCGATCTGCGCAGTTACGGCCGTTCACCGGCCGTCCGATGCTTTGGACTTTCGCCCGGAACGTCCGTAAAATCCGCCGGTTCGGCTAAGCCTAGCGGGACGTTTAGTCCGGGGCATCAAAATCCGATTCCAACACAAGGAGACACCGAAATGCGCAACTCGCACTGGACGCTGGGGCTTATGCTCGCCGCGTTCGTGGCGGCGCCGGTTGCAGCGCAGGAGCTGACCGGCACGCTGAAAAAGATCAAGGAAAGCGGCACGATCACCATCGGCCATCGCGATTCGTCGATTCCGTTCTCGTACTACGACGACAAGCAGAACGTCGTCGGCTACGCGATGGACATCTGCATGAAGATCGTCGACGCGGTGAAGGCCGACCTCAAGATGCCGAATCTGCAAGTCAAGCTCAATCCGGTGACGTCGGCGACGCGCATTCCGCTGATGGCCAATGGGACAGTCGATCTCGAATGCGGCTCGACGACGAACAACCTCGATCGCCAGAAGCAGGTCTCATTCACGAACACGCATTTCGTGACGGCGAACCGCTACGTCGCGAAGAAATCGTCGAATGTCAAGACGCTGAACGACTTGAAAGGCAAGACCGTTGTTTCGACCGCGGGCACCACGAATCTCAAATGGCTGACCGAAGAAAATGGGAAGCAAAACTTCGGCATGAACATCCTGACGGCGAAAGACCACGCGGAAGCCTTCCTGATGGTGGAGACCGATCGCGCTGCCGCGTTTTTCATGGACGACATCCTGCTCTTTAGCCTGGTCGCGGGGTCCAAGGCACCTGCCGACTACGTGATCGGCTCCGAGGCATACTCGGTCGAGCCGTACGGCATCATGCTCCGCAAGGACGATCCGGCGTTCCAGAAGGTGGCTGATACTGCCACGGCAACGCTGTACAAGAGCCCCGCGATCATGCCGATCTACGAAAAGTGGTTCCTGAAGCCGATTCCGCCGAAGAACATCAACCTCAACCTGCCAGCGTCTCCGCAGCTCAAGAACGAGTTCGCAAAGCCGACGCACAGCGGCGATCCAAGCCGACGCACAGCGGCGATCCCAACGATTACAAGTGACGTTTGCCCCGGTGCAGTGCAATACGCGGGGAGCTTCGGCTCCCCGTTTTTGTTTGTTATAGTCCGGACGGATTTCGGTTCCGCAGTTCCCGGGACCGCCGCCGCGTCGAGGGAGGACATGCGTTGAACTACAACTGGAACTGGAAGATATTTTTCGAGACATCGGCCGACGGGCGTCACACGTGGCTCACGACGCTGTTCATCGGCCTCGGCTGGACCCTGACCACCGCCCTTTGCGCAGGAATCATCGCTTTTCTGCTCGGCTCCGCCCTTGGCGTCATGCGCACGACGCCGCATAAATGGGCGGTCAAGCTCGGCAACGCGTACGTCGAGTTCTTCCGCAACATCCCGCTGCTCGTCCAATTGTTTCTCTGGTACTTCGTTCTGCCCGAGCTGTTGCCGAACGCGATCGGCGGGTGGATCAAGTCGATGACGCCGCCGTGGGCGTCGTTCGTTCCGGCAGTCATCGGACTCGGCCTCTTCACCGCGGCACGCGTCAGCGAGCAAGTGCGCGCCGGCATACAGGCGTTGTCGCGCGGACAGGGCCAGGCCGGCACCGCGCTCGGCCTAACACTATCGCAGCGATACCGCTTTGTATTGCTGCCGATGGCGTACCGCATCATCCTGCCGCCGCTCACGTCCGAGACGATGAACCTGATCAAGAACACGTCGGTGGCGTTGACGATCGGGTTATTCGAGTTGACCGCCGCTGCTCGGTCGATGCAGGAATTTACGTTCCAGGTCTTCGAGGCGTTCACCGCCGCGACCGTGATCTACATCCTTGTCAATCTCATCACCGTCAATCTGATGCGTTGGATTGAGCGCAGCGTCGCCGTTCCGGGATTCATTGGTCCGCCCGACGTGGGCGGCGGAGGCCATTGACATGGGCGGCTTCGATTTCAACGTCATCGAGCGATCGATTGGTTATCTCTTCCGCGAGGGGATGACCTTCACGCTGACGCTCACAGGACTTGCCGCGCTCGGCGGCATCATCTTCGGCACGCTGCTCGCGATGATGCGGCTTTCGTCACACAAGTGGCTGTCGCTGCCGGCAACGGGCTACGTCAACCTGATGCGGTCGATTCCGCTCATCGGATCGCCGACGCCGATCCAGGTCGGCGCTGTCGCGTCGTCGGTGATCACGTTCACATTGTTCGAAGCGGCGTATTACTCCGAGATCATGCGCGCGGGTATTCAGTCGATACCGCGCGGGCAGGTCTGGGCGGGCTACGCGCTCGGGCTGGATTACTGGCAGACGATGGCGAAGGTTGTTCTGCCGCAGGCGTTCCGCAACATGATTCCGATTCTGCTCACGCAAACGATCATTCTGTTTCAGGACACGTCGCTCGTGTACGTGCTTTCGATCACCGACTTTCTCGGCGCGGCGTCGAAGATCGCGCAGCGCGACGGTCGCCTCGTTGAAATGTACCTGTTCGCGGCGCTCGTCTATTTCCTCATGAGCTTCACGCTGTCGTACATCGTGAAGATATTGCAGCAAAAGATTGCCATCATCCGTTAGGGAACGAAACGCCATGCCGATGATCGAGATCAAGGATGTTTCCAAGTGGTACGGCAGCTTCCAGGTGCTGACCAATTGCACAACCAACGTCGAGAAGGGCGAGGTGATCGTCGTCTGCGGGCCATCGGGGTCGGGCAAGTCGACACTGATTAAGGTCGTCAACGCACTCGAGCCATTCCAGGAAGGCAACATCGTCGTCGACGGCATCAAGGTCAACGATCCAAAGACGAACCTGCCGAAGCTCCGCGCGCGCGTCGGCATGGTGTTCCAGCACTTCGAGCTGTTCCCGCATCTGACGATCACGCAAAACTTGACGCTTGGGCAGATCAAGGTGCTGGGGCGAACGCCGGAGGAAGCGAAGACGCGCGGCCTCAAGTATCTCAACCGCGTCGGCCTGATCGAGCAGAAGGACAAGTTTCCCGGCCAGCTCTCCGGCGGTCAACAGCAGCGCGTGGCGATCGCGCGCGCGTTGTCGATGGACCCGATCTGCATGCTGTTCGACGAACCGACGTCGGCGCTCGATCCCGAGATGATCAACGAAGTGCTCGATGTGATGGTCGGTCTCGCGAAGGAAGGCATGACGATGATGGTCGTGACCCACGAAATGGGCTTCGCGAACAAAGTCGCGAACCGCGTGATCTTCATGGATCGCGGACAGATCGTCGAGGACGCGACCAAGGCGGATTTCTTCGGCAAGCCGCGCTCCGAGCGCGCACAACAGTTTCTCGCCAAGATCCTGCATCATTAGAGTGACGGGCAAAGAGCACGAGATCGCCGCGGCGTATAATCCTTCTTTACGTCCGCCACCCGTGCGATGGCCGAACTCCTTTCGCTGCGCGGGCCCACCGCGCTGTCGCCGTTCCGCATCACCAAGCTGCTGCAAAGCCTCTCGGCCGTTCATTCCTCTCACCGTATTGTCGCCGTCACCGCGACGTTCTGGCATTTTGTCGAAATCTCACGCGCATTAACCGAAAGCGAACGCGACAAGCTAGATCGTCTGCTGACGTACGGACCGCACATCGGCAGTGCGGCGCAGGACGGCACGCTTTTCCTTGTCGTACCGCGGCCAGGGACGATCTCGCCGTGGTCGTCGAAGTCCACCGATATCGCACATAACTGCGGTCTCGATAGCATCGTGCGTATCGAGCGTGGAGTCGTTTACCGTGTCGCTACGGTTGACGGCGGTGAAATGTCGCCGTCGGATCGCACCGCGCTACTGCCATTGATTCACGACCGGATGACGGAAGCGGTCTTCGACGATCTCGCTGCCGCGCGCCGTTTGTTTGCTCATTTCGAACCGCGTCCGCTTTCAACCGTTCCGTTGCTGGTCGAAGGACGTGCTGCACTCGAGAAGGCAAACTCGACGCTCGGGCTCGCACTCGCACCCGATGAGATCGACTATCTTGACGGCGCCTTTCGCGCGCTCGATCGCGATCCGACCGACGTCGAGCTGATGATGTTCGCGCAGGCGAATTCGGAGCATTGCCGGCACAAGATCTTCAACGCGACGTGGACGATCGACGGCGTGCCGCAGGACAAGAGCCTCTTCGCAATGATTCGCGCGACGCATGCGGCGCATCCGCAGGGCACGGTAGTCGCATATTCCGACAATGCGGCAGTGATCAAGGGAGCAAGCATCGATCGCTTCTATCCACGCGGCGACGGCCGCTATCGCGCGACGCGCGAGGCAACCGACATCGTGATGAAGGTCGAGACACACAATCATCCGACGGCGATCGCGCCATTTCCCGGCGCGGCCACGGGCTCGGGCGGCGAAATCCGCGACGAAGGCGCAACAGGCATCGGTGCCAAACCAAAGGCGGGATTGGTCGGCTTCACGGTTTCGCATTTGCGCATTCCAACGCTGACCCAGCCGTGGGAGACCACGCGCGGAAAACCCGATCGCATCGCGTCTCCGTTGTCGATCATGCTCGACGGCCCGATCGGTGCTGCAGCGTTCAACAACGAATTCGGACGCCCGAACCTCTGCGGTTATTTCCGCACGTTCGAGATGGACGTGGCCGGTGAAGTGCGCGGCTATCACAAGCCGATCATGATCGCCGGCGGCGTCGGCAACATCCGCGGCGATCACGTCCACAAGCTTGCGCTGCCCGAAGGCGCGTTGTTGATCCAGCTCGGCGGCCCCGGCATGTTGATCGGCATGGGCGGCGGTGCGGCATCGTCGATGGCAACGGGCGCGAACCTCGCCGATCTCGATTTCGATTCGGTCCAGCGTGGCAACGCGGAGATCCAACGTCGCGCCCAGGAAGTGATCGACCGCTGCTGGCAGTCGGGCGCTGCAAATCCAATTCTCTCGATTCACGATGTCGGCGCGGGCGGACTCTCGAATGCGTTGCCCGAGCTGGTTCATGGCGGGCATGCGGGCGGCACGATCGATCTGCGCGCCGTACCGTCGGAAGAGCCCGGCATGTCGCCGCGTGAAATCTGGTGCAACGAAGCGCAAGAACGCTACGTGCTTGCGATTCTTCCCGCGAATCTCGATCGCTTTCGCGCCATGTGTGAACGCGAGCGCTGCCCTTTCGCGGTCGTCGGGCGTGCGAACGCGCAAGGACGTCTTGTCATCGATGATCGGCATTTCAACAACAAGGCGGTCGACGTTCCGCTCGACGTGATTCTCGGCAAGCCGCCGAAGATGACGCGCGATGTTCGCCGCGTTCGCCGCGCGCTAGCGCCGCTCGACCTGACGGGCATCGAGTTGCGTGACGCTGTCTATCGCGTGCTGCAGTTTCCGGCCGTCGCCGACAAAACGTTTCTTGTGACGATCGGCGATCGGACGGTGGGCGGACTGTGCGCGCGCGATCCGATGGTGGGCCCGTGGCAGGTTCCCGTCGCCGACGTCGCCGTCACGTTGATGGATTTCACCGGCCACGCAGGCGAGGCGATGGCGATGGGAGAGCGCACGCCGCTCGCGGCCGTTGACGCCGCCGCGTCGGGTCGGATGGCGGTGGCCGAGGCCATCACGAATATCGCCGCCGCCGACGTGGGAACGCTTGGCGATATCAAGCTTTCCGCGAACTGGATGGCAGCCGCCGGACATGCTGGTGACGACGCCGCGCTGTACGACACGGTTCGCGCCGTCGCGCTCGAGCTCTGCGTGCCGATCGGCGTCGCGATCCCCGTCGGCAAGGATTCGCTGTCGATGCGAACGACGTGGAACGACGGTGGTGTCGAAAAGGCCGTGACGGCGCCCGTCTCGTTGATCGTGTCGGCGTTCGCGCCGGTCGCGGATGCGCGCCGCACGTTGACGCCATTGTTGCGCTTCGATCGCGGCGACACCTCGCTCGTATTGCTCGATCTGGCGAATGGCAAGCGCCGCCTCGGCGGCTCCGCGTTGGCGCAGGTCTACGGCCAGCTCGGCAACGAGGCGCCGGACCTCGACAATCCGCAGCGACTATCCGGATTCTTTGCGCTCGTACGGCAATGGCATCGGGACGGCAGTCTATTCGCCTATCACGACATCTCCGATGGCGGACTGTTGGCGACGATCGCCGAAATGGCGTTCGCATCGCGGTGCGGTGTCGACCTTCGCCTCGAGGGCAACATCGATTCGCTGTTCGAGCTGTTCGCCGAGGAACTTGGCGCCGTCGTGCAGTTACCGCGTGTCAACATCGACGCGTTCATCGCCGCGGCAACCGCGCGCGGAATCCACGCCCGCGTGATTGGCGAGCCCGTGCAAGGTGAGAGGATTCGAATCTCGAAGGACGATCGCATCGTGTTCGACGAGCGGCGCATCGATCTGCATCGCGCCTGGTCGACAACGACGCATGCGATGCAGCGGCTGCGCGACAACCCACAATCGGCCGACAGCGAATACGAACGCCTGCTCGACGCGGGAGATCGCGGGCTCTCGCCGCATTTGACGTTCGACCCCACTGAGAGAATCGCCGCGCCGCACGTCGGGACCGGCGCACGGCCTGCGGTCGCGATCCTCCGCGAGCAAGGCGTCAATGGTCACGTGGAAATGGCAGCGGCCTTCGATCGCGCCGGCTTCGACGCGTTCGATGTTCATATGACGGATCTTGCGCGAGGGAGACGATCGCTTGCTGAGTTCAAGGGGTTTGTTGCCGGCGGCGGCTTTTCGTACGGTGACGTGCTCGGAGCCGGCGAGGGCTGGGCGAAATCAATCCTCTTCAATGCTCGGCTACGCGACGATTTCGCCGCGTTCTTTGCGCGGTCTGATTCTTTTGCGCTGGGTGTTTGCAATGGCTGTCAGATGATGGGCAATCTGCGCG
>VBCG01000142.1 GCA_005881895.1 Betaproteobacteria bacterium | reverse complement strand
CCCGGGAACGTCCTCGTTGGCGATCGGCATGATGATCGCCGTGCGCGCGTCGGCCGCAATGGGCGCGGCGTCTCCGGCGGTGCCCGAGATCGCCCATCGGTCGCCGCCCTTGCCGACGACCAGATAGCCGGCGAGCGCCGTCCAGAAGCCGGCCGAGATCCACGCGAAGAGAATCGCGAAAAGAATGAGGATCGGAATCTCGAGCGGTTGCCGCCCATGGTAGGGGAGGACGGCGACCATCAGATCGGTCGCGATATAGGTCTGGCCGAGGATGAGCGCAATCAGCAGTGTGCGGCGCAAAAATCCCACACGGCGCCAATCCCGGCGCTCAGGCGGCGAATCCGGCACGGTGCGTCGCTCGTGGCGAGACCGTCGCCAGCGCTCCCGCCAGCCGCGGAGCCAGTGCAGCGGTGCCATCGATGTCCGCGCGAGCGCCGGCGCGGCCGGTAGCCGGCCTCTGGCCGGTGGCGGGGGAAGCACGTGGAGGTCCGCCGCGAGCGCCACCCGCGCCGTGATTGACGCGTACGCCGGGTTGTCGGCGTCCACATCTCCGTCGGCCAGCGCTGCGTGCAGCGCTGCGAACATCGCACGCGCGTCGCTCTTGTCGGGCGCGCGGGCGCGAATGCGCGACGTCAGCGCACTACGCGCCGCCCCCGCGATGCCGAGTGCATCGAGATAGCGCTCCGCAACGTCAACGCGGACGTCGCGCGAGCTCAACTCGGGGGCAATAGATAGCTCCACGTCTCTGAAATGGCACCGCTGTCGGGTCCGCGCAAGAAGGCGCGCAACTCCACCGGTTTGGATTCGTCCATCCGTTTCACGCGCAACGCCAGACGGTAGCCGTTGATGATCGGGTTCGGATAGGCGATCGCCTCGCGTACCTCAGCATTCTGCCCCGTAACCACCGGCTCGACCTTGGCATCCGCGGCCAATTTCATGAATGCCGGGCCTTCGAAGTCGATGACGAAGTCTATGCTGTCATCCGTGCTCTTGCGATAGGCGTGCCCGCGACGCGTTTGGGTGACCCACGATTGCGCCGGGCGCACGGCATTATCCATTTGCCAGGACAAGCGGTAATCGAAAGTGAGCATTTGACGGGGCGGCGGCAGCGTTTCGGGCACCCAGTACGCAACGATGTTGTCGTTGGTTTCATCGGGGCTCGGGATCTGCACCAGCTCGACGCGCCCGGCGCCCCACTGCCCGATCGGTTGCACCCATACGCTCGGACGCTTGTCGAAGCGCGACTCAAGGTCCTCGTAGTGCGAGAAGCGCCGATCGCGCTGTTGCATCCCGAATCCGAACGGATTGACGAGAGCGAACGACGATACCAATAGCCGCTTCGGGTTTACCAGCGGCCGCCAGATCCACTCGCCGGTGCCGGAGTGGATCGACAGGCCGTCGGAATCGTGAACCTCCGGGCGGAAGTCCGTGCCCGTCGCATTCGGCTGATTCTCGCCGAAAAAATACATCGACGTGAGCGGCGCAAGGCCGAGTTTCGTAACTTGCTCCCGCAGAAAGATGCGTGTGCTTACTTCCATGAGCGTATCGATGCCGGGCTTCAGCACGAATCGGTAGGCACCCGTGACACGGCGCGAGTCCAGCAACGCGTAGATCGTCAGCTGCGAAGCGCCGGCATTGGGGCGTTCTATCCAGAACTCGGTGAACGCAGGAAATTCCTCGCCCGACGCGAGCGCGGTGTCGACCGCGAGACCTCGCGCTGAGATGCCGTATATCTGCTGCTTTCCGAGAGCCCGGAAATAGCTCGCCCCCAGAAAAGTCAGTATTTCATCCTTGTAACCGGGCGCGTTGAGCGGGTAATGGACGCGAAAACCCGCGAAGCCCGGCGCGCGCAGCTTCGTTGGATCGATACTGTTCTTGCCGTAGTCGAACTGGTTGCTGGAAAACTGAACGTCGCGCACGCCCGCCGGCGTGACTTCGTGGATACGCACGGCCCGCTGATAGTGAAATCCGGGGTGGAAAAACATGAGCTCGAAAGGCAGCCTGGCGTCGCGCCAGAGCGCGCGGTCGGGGCGAAAGCGGATATCGCGGTACTGGTCGTAATCGAGATCGAGCAATTCCTTGGGCAAGTCGCTGTCGGCGAGCCGCTGTGTCGTGCCCGAGAGGGTGCGCGCTTGCGCGATCACGTCATCGAAGCTGAAGGCGGCGACCCGCCCCGGCTGCGCGGCGATGAACAGGCACAGCGCTAGAGAAACGTGCTTCGCAACGGCAACCATCGGAATTGGGTTCGAAAGCGGCAAAGGCAATAAGTCGTGCGCCATCATGGTAGCCGACTTGGGCCCCGCGGGCGGTCCTGTCGAAGTAGGCCAGCGTCCGATTACACTGTAGGAATTAGGCCCTAATGCGCTTCTCGTACTACGATCGACTATCCCCTGCGCGCCAGCGGATCTACCGCAAAAGCGACGCAATTGAAACCATTGGGCTGCCGCGCGATGTGGCGCCAGGCGCCCTCGTCGCGCAAATACGCGCCGCGCTTGCGGGCCAGGACCGTGCCGGTGCTCAGTCAGCATGCCAGCGGCTGGTCGACGCGCTGGTGAGCGGCTACAAGGTCCCGCCGGTACGCGTGCGCGTGCTTGCGCAGCGTCCATCGGGCGACTACGGCGAGCTGCACGGCCTGTACGAACCCGAGGAGGGACGAACGAAAGCGCGTATCACCGTCTGGATGCGCACAGCGCAGCGGCGGCAAGTCGTCGCGTTCAAGACGTTTCTGCGTACGCTCGTTCACGAGCTTTGCCATCATCTCGACTACGAGCTGTTTGTGCTCGAGGAGACGTTTCATACCGAGGGCTTTTATAAGCGGGAATCGAGCCTTTCCAATGCGTTGCTCGCCGCCGAAGCGTCGATGGCAGCCGCGTAGAATCGGGTACAATCATCGCTCCATACGTCCCGAGGAGCGTTGCAACCCGGCAGCAGCCGGGCCAGGCTCGGGGCGGGCTTCACGCCACCATTGCAACGGCGCTCGTTGAACCGCGATTCGCGGCAACGGGCGCGTGATCCATTCCGTCCAGCGAGTCGCTCGATACGAACGGAGTGACACGATGAATGCAGTGACCGAGAAAACCGAATTCGCAGACTTCAGCGTCGCGGACCTCGAGCTCGCCGACTGGGGCCGCAAGGAAATCGCAATCGCCGAAACCGAGATGCCCGGGTTGATGGCGATCCGCGATGAATTTGCGCCGCTGGCGCCGCTCCGCGGCGCCCGCATCGCCGGCAGCTTGCACATGACGATCCAGACGGCGGTGCTGATCGAAACATTGCAGGCGCTCGGCGCCGAGGTCCGTTGGGCGTCGTGCAACATCTATTCGACACAGGATCACGCGGCCGCAGCGATCGCCGAGCGCGGCACGCCGGTATTCGCATACAAGGGAGAAACCCTCCAGGAATACTGGGAGTTCACGCATCGCATTTTCGAGTGGCGTGGCGACCTCAAGCCAATGACGCCGAACATGATTCTCGACGACGGCGGCGATGCGACGCTACTCGTCCATCTGGGCACGCAGGCGGAAAAGGATCGCGCGGTGATCTCGCATCCGTCAAACGAAGAGGAATTCGCGCTGTTCGCGGCGATCGCCAAGCGACTCTCCACCGATCCGCAGTTCTATTCGCGGATCAAGGGAAACATCAAGGGCGTCACCGAGGAAACGACGACAGGCGTCAAGCGTCTGTATCAGATGCACAAGGAAGGCCGGCTCGGCTTTCCGGCGATCAACGTCAACGATTCCGTGACGAAATCGAAGTTCGACAACCTGTACGGCTGCCGCGAATCGCTGGTCGATGGCATCAAACGCGCGACCGACGTGATGATCGCCGGCAAGGTCGCGCTGGTGTGCGGCTACGGCGACGTCGGCAAGGGCTCGGCGCAGGCATTGCGCGCGCTGCACGCGCAGGTGTGGATCGCCGAAATCGATCCGATCTGCGCGCTGCAGGCGGCGATGGAGGGTTACCGCGTCGTGACGATGGACTATGCGTGCGACAAGGCCGACCTCTTCGTCACCGCGACCGGAAACATCGACGTCATCACACACGATCACATGAAGCGGATGAAGAACCAGGCGATCGTCTGCAACATCGGGCACTTCGACAACGAGATCGACGTTGCCTCGCTCCGCAAGTACAAGTGGGAGAACATCAAGCCGCAAGTCGACCACATCATCTTTCCCGACGGCAAGCGGATCATCCTGCTTGCCGAAGGCCGGCTCGTGAACCTCGGCTGCGGAACGGGGCACCCGTCATTCGTGATGAGCTCGTCGTTCACGAACCAGGTGATGGCGCAGATCGAGCTGTGGACCGCCGCGAAAGAAGGAACCGGCAAATATCCGGTCGGCGTTTATGTGCTGCCGAAGCATCTCGACGAAAAAGTCGCGCGCTTGCAGCTGTCGAAGCTCGACGCGATGTTGACGGAGTTGAGCGAGAAGCAGGCCCGTTATATCGGCGTTGACGCACACGGGCCTTACAAGCCCGACACGTACCGTTATTGAGCCGCCTCATCATGCGCATCGCAGTCATGGGCGCCGGGGGTGTCGGCGGATTCTTCGGCGCGAAGCTCGCGTCGGCGGGTAACGATGTCACGTTCATCGCGCGCGGCCGGCACCTGGACGCGATTCGCGCCAACGGCCTTCGCGTCGAAAGTGGAACGGGCGCGATGCACATTGCTAAAGCCCGGGCGACGGATGATGTCGACAGCGCATCGCTGGCCGACGTCGTGATGTTCTGCGTCAAGCTGTGGGATGTCGAAAGCGCTGCGCAGCGGATCGCCCCGTTGCTCGCGGATCGCGGCGTCGTCATCCCGTTTCAGAACGGCCTCGACAGCCCCGAAGTACTCAATCGGATCGTCGGTCCCGAGCGCGTGCTGGGCGGTGTTGCGTATATCGCTGCAACGATTTGCGAGCCAGGCGTGATCGCGCACACGGGAACGATGGCAAGGTTACGCGTCGGCGCATTTCCGGGTGGCCGCGTCGAGGCCGCGCACGCGTTCGCCTCCGCATGCCGTGAGGCGAGCGTCGACGTTGAGGTGTCGTCCGATATCCGGCGCGCGCTGTGGGAAAAATTCTGTTTCCTCGCAGCGTTCGCCGGGTGCACCTGCGCAGCGCGGCAGGCCATTGGCGTCGTTCGCGCCGATCCCGATCTTCGTGCGACGTTCGAAGGTGCGGTGCGCGAAGCGTGGAGCGTCGGGCGGTCGGCGGGCGTTCCGCTGGCGGACGACTACGTGAAGGGAACATTGACTGCGATCGACATGCTGCCGGCCGAGATGAAGGCATCGATGCTGCACGATCTCGAAGCGGGCCGAAGGCTCGAAGCGCCGTGGCTTTCCGGCGCTGTCGTGAAGATGGCGGCGCAGGCGGGACTGGACGCGCCGATCAGCCGCGCGCTTTATGCCGCGGTCAAACCGTATTTGAACGGCACCGCACGTAGCGCCGTGCAAGGAGCTTGACGATGCGCTTATTGCTGCACTGGCTTGCCAATGCGCTCGCGTTGCTTGCGCTGCCGTATATTTTCACGTCGATCACGGTCGACTCGTTCATAACGGCGCTGATCGTGGCGCTCGTGCTCGGACTCATCAATACGTTGATCCGTCCGTTGCTGATCCTGTTGACGCTACCCGTTACGA
This sequence comes from Betaproteobacteria bacterium, assembly GCA_005881895.1. Classification (GTDB taxonomy): domain Bacteria; phylum Pseudomonadota; class Gammaproteobacteria; order Burkholderiales; family Casimicrobiaceae; genus VBCG01. The sequence continues at coordinate 19,329 of VBCG01000142.1, read as the reverse complement.
TATTGACGCTTGGGCTTTTCATTTTCGTCATCAACGGGCTCCTCTTCTGGGCCGTCGGATCGCTCGTTCCCGGATTTCATGTCGGCGGATTCTGGCCCGCCGTGTTCGGCGCAATCGTGTACAGCGTCATTTCCTGGATCCTCTCGGCGTTGATACCCAAGAACGAATGACGAACGCATGCCGATGAGGAAGCGAACCGGAATCTTCAGCGTTGAATTCTTTCCTCCGAAGACGGCCGAGGGCGTGGAGAAGCTCCGCGCTGCGCGGCGTACGCTGGCCGAGCTCAAGCCGGCGTTCTACTCAGTGACTTTCGGCGCCGGAGGATCGACGCGCGAGGGCACGCTGGAAACCGTGCTGGAGATTCGCAGCGAAGGTCTCGCTGCGACGCCGCACATTTCCTGCATCGGCACGACCACCGAAGGTGTGCGCGACGTGCTCGCGCGCTATAAGGATCATGGCATTCGTCATCTCGTTGCACTGCGTGGCGACTTGCCGTCCGGCGCCGTCGATGCAGGCGATTTTCACTACGCGTGCGAGCTGGTCGAGTTCATTCGCCGCGAGACCGGCGAGTGGTTCCACATCGACGTGGCGGCGTATCCGGAATATCACCCGCAGGCGCGTAGCCCGCAGGAAGATCTCGCCAATTTTCAGCGCAAGGTCGCGGCCGGCGCAAATTCCGCGATCACGCAATACTTTTTCAACGGCGACGCTTATTGGAGCTTCGTCGAAGCTTGCGTTGCGCTGGGCATCGCGATCCCGATCGTGCCGGGCATCATGCCGATTTCAAGCTATACGAAGCTCGCGCGCTTTTCGGATGCCTGCGGCGCGGAGATTCCGCGCTGGATTCGCCGCAAGCTCGAGAGCTACGGCGACGACGTCGCATCGATTCGCGCGTTCGGCATCGACGTCGTATCGCGACTTTGCGAGGATTTGCTGGACGCCGGCGCGCCCGGCCTCCACTTCTATACACTGAATCAAGCGACGTTGACGACGACGATCTGGCGGCGCCTCGGCGTGTAACGGCCGCAACGACTCGATGGCCAACACGCCGGGTTTCGTCGAACATATTCTCGAGCTCGCCGCGCCTGCGGGACGCGCCGCCGCGCATCCGATGTTCGGCGGTCATGGCGTTTACGTCGATGGAACAATCGTTGCCATCGTCATCGACGACGTGTTGTATTTCAAGACCGATGAGCGAACGCGTCCGGCGTTCGTCGACGCTGGTCTCGAGTCGTTCCGCTACGAATCGAAGGATGGCGCCGTTCACACGACCAGCTATTTTCGCGCGCCCGATGAAGCGCTCGAGAGTCCGCCCGCGATGAAGGAATGGTTGCGGCGCGCGTTGGAGGCTGCATTGCGAAGCGCTGCGCGAAAGCCTCGCAAGGAATCGAAGAAGCGCCGTAGCTAGCGCGGGTGCTACGTACCCCCGCGCGAATACGACTCCAGCTCGAGCAGCGCATGCTGCGCGATGACCGCGCCGATGCCATCTCGCCGGTCACCTTTTTCCCAATATTCCGCATTCTTTTCCGCGCGCACCATGGCGCCGGCGGCCGGTGCATAGAAGATTACGTAATTGCACTGCGTGGGTCCGCGCCAGAATTCCTCGTCGTCGAGGCGCATCAGCACGCGGAGCTTGATCGCGTCGAATGTGCCCGCGGGAGTGGCGACCTTTTCCCATCCGCCGACGGTGACGTAACGATTGATTTGCCCCGTCTTGTTTGTCGCGGCATTGAGATTGTCGACCCACTGGTTCCAGCGCTCACCGGGCGTTAGCGGGAAGCCGTAGATCTTGATCGGCGTCGTGAAGCGCCGTGTTTCTTCATCGAAGACCGATCCTGTCGTAAGCAAGCCCGGCGCCGACCAGACTTCGGTCCGCTCGCCGCGTGCACTTGGACCTGATTCCGTGATACGAACGGTGATGGCGCCGGGTGCGACGGACGTCACGACGTGCGTTTCGCTCCATTGCAGCTGAACGCGGAATCCATCAGTGGCGCGGTATACCCACCGGTCGCCGACGCGAAACGTCGGCGCGTCGGCCGCGGGACCGCCAGAGCCGGGTGAATCGAAGCCGGCACAGCCGGCAAGCAGGGCGAAAAGAACGATTGCCGCGCTGCGAAAGGCCAATGGGTGATGCATCACAAATCTCCCTGCGGTGCGAACAGCGCGATATCGACAACTGTTCCCGCGGTGACACGTACGAGGTCGGCAGGCGACAACCGAAACATTGCGTGTGGCGTACCTCCGGCAGCGTAGACGGTATCGAAGCGCAGCAGTTCCCGGTCGATCAGCGTTGTGAGCGCGCTCGCGTGACCGAGCGGCGGAATGCCGCCGATCGCGTAGCCGGTGCGCTCGCGCACGAATGCGGCATCTGCGCGGCCGATCGACTCGCCGATCAGCGCCGATACCTTCGCTTCATCGACGCGGTTCGCGCCGCTCGCGATGACCAGAACGGGTGCTCCCGACGCGGCGCGAAACACCAGCGACTTGGCGATTTGCCCGACCGCGCAGTCCAGCACCTCCGCTGCTTGTGCCGATGTCCTGGCCGGAACGTCGTGTTCGACGATCGACGTACTGATTCCTGCCGCGTTCAACGCGTCCTGGACGCGCCGTGCCGATGTTGACAGGGGCTTTGCCATGCGAGCGCTTACTGCGCACCCGCGCGCAAACCAACAACGCCGGCGATGATCAACGCGATGCTGACAACCTGCACCGCCGTCAGCGACTCGCTGAACGCCAACACGCCGATCAGGGCGATCGTGGCCGTTCCGACGCCGGACCAGATCGCGTACGAAACGCTCATGTCGATCTTCTTGACGGCGATCGTCATCAGCCCGAACGAGAGTCCGTACAAGACGAACAGCAACACCGACGGCAACGTTCGCGTGAAGCCGTGCGACAGCTTCATCGACACGGTGCCGGCGATCTCGAGAACGATCGCGCCGGCGAGCGCGAGCCAGTACAGCATGAAGACTCCTAAGTTGGCGCAGCGCGTAGCGCGCGCAGCAAGAAGAACGCAATCACCAGCACGTAACCGATGGCCGCGGCAGCGCCGACGTTGCGGTTGAGCGTTACTGCGCGCGTGGTATTTCCAGCCTTGATCATGCGCTCGCATATGATCGACGTGATCATCAGCAGCAGGACCATCGCAAACGACGTCAGGACCGCGACATTTGCGAGCCGCGCGTTGACACTCGTCTCGGTCAGCGTATTGACGACGTATTTGTTGCCGACGGCGGTGAAAGTGGCGGTCATCACGAGCGACGCGCGCACCGAGATCTCGCGCGGGGGAATGAAATACCCGAGCATGCAGATGAGCGCGCAGACGATGAAGCCGATGAAATAATCGAGCGCGGCGCGCCAGCCGACCCGTTCCGCGACGACTTCGACGACGACGCGCGAATAGCGTTCATTCTGACGTTCCTTGAGGCCGAACGTCGTCGGATACTGCTGGCGTATCTCGCTCATCCGAAAATCCGTTAGCCGCCAGCCCGGCGAAAATGCCTCCGGATCCAGGAGGCTGGCTTCGGAATCCACGACGAACCTCAAGTAGTCGTCCTCATAGGGCGACTCGATCTCGATCGTGAGCCGATGACGGTCGAACGGAAACGCGCCGGTGTCGAGCTTCTCGCTGATCACGGCGTCCACGCGCGCCACCAGGTAATTTTCGCCGCTCGGCAGCCGGCGGCGATCCTCGACGGCGGTCGTTATTGTGCGCGCGCCGACGACCTGCAGCGCCGCGAGCGGGTCGAAGTCGTCGCCCCGCCACCGCCACCAGACCTCGAAGGTCGCGCGAAACGTGTGCTTCGAAAAGTCCAGATCCTGCACGGCGTAGAGAAAGATGCCGAGCTTGACCTCGCCCGGTGGCGTCTTCGTCGGAGGCGGGACGTGCCCCGGCCCCGGCACCGCGACGGTGACCGTCGGCGCGATCGCAACCGCATGAAAGGACGAAACCAGGCCGATTGCGACGAGCGCGATCGCACCCGCAGCGCGGAGATTACGCAACGTCGCCGTCGGTGATCGCACCCTTGCTGGCCGTCGAGACGTTGCGCAGATACTTTGCCATCACGCCCTGCGTATAACGCGGTGCCGGTGGCTTCCATTGGGCGCGTCGCTTCGCAAGCTCGTCGTCGGCGACGTTCAGCTGGATCAAAAGCTTGTTCGCGTCGATCGTGATGGAATCGCCTTCGCGGATCAATGCGATCGTCCCGCCGACGAACGCTTCCGGCGCGACGTGGCCGACGACCATGCCCCATGTGCCGCCGGAGAAACGGCCGTCGGTGATGAGCCCGACCGACTCGCCCAACCCTTGTCCGATCAATGCAGACGTGGGCGCAAGCATTTCCTGCATCCCCGGACCGCCCTTCGGTCCCTCATAACGGATCACGATGACATCGCCCGCCTTGATCCTCTCCGCGAGTATTGCGTCCATCGCCTGCGGCTCGGAATCGAATACACGCGCCGGTCCCGTGATCGATGGATTCTTGAGGCCGGTGATCTTCGCGACGCAACCCTCGGGCGCAAGGTTGCCGCGCAGAATCGCGAGGTGTCCGTGCGCGTACATCGGCTTCGACCACGGCCGGATCACGTCCTGATCGGCGCGCGGCTCGGGCGGGATATCCTCGAGCTCTTCCGCCACCGTGCGCCCGGTGATCGTCACGCAGTCGCCATGCAGCACGCCGTGGTCGAGCAGGATTTTCAGCACTTGCGGCACGCCGCCTGCGCGATGAAAATCGACGGCGACGTATTGACCCGACGGCTTCAGATTGCACAGCACGGGCACGCGCTTGCGAATCCGCTCGAAATCGTCGATCGTCCATTCGACGCCGGCCGCCGATGCGATCGCAAGGTAATGCAGGACCGCATTGGTTGAGCCGCCGGTCGCCATTACAAGCGAGATCGCGTTCTCGATCGCGTTCCGCGTGATGATGTCGCGCGGCTTCAAATCATGCTTGATGGCGTTGACGAGCACGCGCGCCGATTCCGCCGCCGAGTCCGCTTTTTCGGCGTCGGGCGACGCCATTTGCGAGCTGCCGAGGAGGCTCATTCCCAACGCCTCGAACGACGACGACATCGTGTTCGCCGTGTACTGTCCGCCGCAGGCGCCCACCGACGGACATGCGTTCCGCTCGATGCCGTCGTAGTCTTCCTTCGACATCTTGCCCGCGGTAAACGCGCCGACCGCCTCGAACGGCGACACGATCGTCAGCGCTTGTCCTTTCCACTGTCCCGGCAAAATCGTGCCGGCGTAGACGAATATTCCCGGGACGTTGATGCGCGCCATCGCCATCATGCTGCCCGGCATGTTCTTGTCGCAGCCGCCGACGCACACGACGCCGTCCATCAGTTGGCCCTGGACCGCAACCTCGATCGAGTCCGCAATCACTTCACGCGAAACGAGCGAATACTTCATGCCCTCGGTGCCCATGCCGATGCCGTCGGTCACGGTCGGGAACCCGAATACTTGCGGCATCGCGCCGGCGCTTTTGAGCGCATCCATTGCGCGATCGACGAGCGGCTGTATGCCGGCGTTGCACGGATTCATCGTGCTATGGCCGTTTGCGACGCCGACGATCGGCTTCTCGAAGTCACGATCACCGAATCCCACCGCCCGCAACATTGCGCGATTTGGCGAGCGGGGAATACCCTGCGTGATCAGCTTGGAGCGGCGGTTGTAGGCCATGATCGTTTCAATGCAGGTTAGCGCGGCGAGCGATGCGATCCATTTCACGATCTGCGCACGGCGGCACGCGACGATAGCACCGGGTCGGGCCGCAGACAACACAGCACGGCGCCACCCGCGATCAGCACGAATCCCACGGCGTGAAACGGCTGCAATCGCTCGCCGAGGATAGCAACCGCCAAGAGCGCTGTGAATACCGGAACCAGGTGGGTAAAGATCCCGGCTTGCACGGGCCCGACGCGAACGACACCGTAGGTGAACAGCAGCATCGCGAGCAACGTCGGAAACGTGCCGAGATAGAGAACGCCCAGTATGTGCGTGAAGCCGATCGACGGCAGGCCACGAACCGCGATTTCGCCGATGAGCAACGGCAACGCGAACAGTTCCCCCAACAGCGCGCCGATGAAAATGAACGCCGGCAGCGACAAGTTGCCGGGTCGCTCCGTCAGCTTGATCGTGTAGAGCGCCCACACGATCATTGCGGCGAATAGCAAAAGATCCGACGGACTGAATCGCAACGTGACGAGCGCGGGAAGATCGCCACGGGCGAGAATGAAGGCAACGCCGGAAATCGAGAGCGCAAGCCCGGTTGTTTCCAATGGACGCGGGCGGCGGCCACGCCATGCGGCCAGCAGCGCAACGATCATTACCGGGATCGCGGAATTGAGCAACCCAAGCAACGTCGCGGACGATCCTATCAATCCGAAATAGACGATGCAGGTTTGTGGCGCGAATCCCAACAACGTCAGCGCCGCGTACGCACGCGGATGCGCACGCAGCGTCGCCACGATTGCGGCGCGTTCGGGCCACGCAAATGGCAGTAGCAGCAACAACACGACTGTCCAACGCAGATAGGCGAGCGCGACGGGCGGGATCGCGTCGAGCAGACCGCGGGCCGCGACGGCGCTGCTTCCCCAGAGGGCGGCGGTGAGCACGAGAGCGGCGTAGGCTGGGCCGCGCGGAACGGAGGGCATGATGGCAAACGTACTCTAGCGTCCGGCCGTGATACCGTCCAATACAATAAAATTGCGAGACTGATACCGAAAAGGTATCGTCCGCCCGATGGAGCTGCGGCAACTTCGCTACTTCGTCGCCGTCGCCGAAACGCTGAACTTCGGCCGGGCTGCCGCGAGGCTGCACATGTCGCAGCCGCCGTTATCGCGCCAGATCAAGGCATTCGAGACGGAGCTCGGCACGCCGTTGTTCGCACGCACGACGCGCGGAGTCCGCTTATCCGCCGCGGGCACGGCACTCCTGACCGATGCCCGTCGCCTGCTGCGCGAAGCCGATGCAATCAGCGCCGGTGCTCAGGCACTCGGCCGCGGCGAAATAGGCTCGGTGCGGTTGGGCTTCATCAGCACGGCCTCGTACAACGTGCTGCCGCGCGTGTTGCCCGAATTCCATCGCCGCAGACCGGGTGTTCGCCTGCATCTGCAGGAAGCCACATCGGACGCGCAGGCCGCAATGCTTCGCGATGACGAGCTTGACGTGGGCTTGGTCGTGCCGCCGCTCTTCGAAGTGACCTGCGTTTACAAGCCGTTGTTGCGTGAGCCGTTGATCGCAGCGCTGCCCGCGCACCGGCGGTGGCCGCGGCGTATGTCTCTTGCAACGCTTGCGAACGAGCCATTCATCCTTTTCCCGCGCAAGGCGGGCGTCGGGCTGTACGATCTCATCGTGGGCTTTTGTCGCGATGCCGGGTTTACGCCGCGGATCGAGCAGGAGGCGATTCAGATGCCCACGATCGTCAGTCTCGTGGCCGCGGGCATGGGCGTATCGTTGGTGCCGGCTTCCCTGCGGCATATGCGCCGTACGGGTGTGGTATATCGCCCGTTGGGCGAGACGAGTCCGCTGATGGAAGTAGGTCTCGCGTGGCGCAACGGCGCGATCGAGCCCGCAGTCGCTGCGTTCGTCAATCACGCCATCGCTGCATACAACTAATCGAATGCTCGTTCATCCTCAATTCGATCCGGTCGCCCTGCACATCGGACCGTTCAACATCGCGGGTATCGTCATCGGGCCGTTCGCGATCCGTTGGTACGGTCTCATGTACCTCGTCGGCTTTGTTCTGTTCGTGATACTCGGCCGCAAACGCGCGCGCCAAAACCTGCTGACAGGCTGGCATCCGCGCGATATCGACGACATGCTGTTCTACGGCGTCCTAGGCGTGATCTTGGGCGGGCGCCTCGGCTATGTGCTGTTTTACAAACCGCTCTACTACCTCGTTCATCCGCTCGAGATCTTCCAGGTATGGCAGGGCGGAATGAGCTTTCACGGCGGCTTTCTCGGCGTGTTGATCGGGCTGTGGTTCTACGCGAGAAAGCGTGGGCGGCGCTGGCTCGACGTCACCGACTTCGTCGCGCCGCTGTGTCCGCTGGGCCTCGCAGCCGGCCGCCTCGGCAACTTCATCAACGGAGAGCTGGTGGGTCGCGTCACCGACGGCCCTTGGGCGATGGTGTTCCCGCAGGTCGACAATCTGCCGCGGCATGCGTCGCAGCTCTACGAATTCGCGCTCGAAGGCGTCGTGTTGTTCGTGATTCTCTGGCTGTACGCGAGCCGCCACCGGCCGATGGGCGCGGTGTCGGGTCTATTTCTTTTGGGCTATGGGACGCTCCGCTTCGTCGCCGAATTCGCGCGCGAGCCGGACAATTTCTTGGGCTATCTCGCCGCTGATCTCACGATGGGACAGTGGCTGTCGCTGCCGATGATCGTTACCGGGTTTCTGATGATGATCTGGGCTTACCGGCGTGCCGGCAAAGCGGAGCCGACGCTCCTCGACCGTCTCAAATAACGAGAGCAGCTTCGCCTACGCGCATTCGCGCCGCATGGCCGTCCCAAGCCGCGAATTACTCGGGGGGCCGTCATCTATCTATTCGGTGCGTCGGAACTCGCCCTCGATCGCTTCGCCGCGCTGGAATGTCGCGCGGCCTGCACCGGCGGCCTGCGGCCGCAGGCGCCCGTGATTGATCGGCAAGAGGAGTAACAACAACGCCATCGTGTCGGAAAGAACTCCCGGAACGATGAAGAGAATGCCCGCTAACACTTTGCGTCCGCTGTCGAGCAAGTCGCGTAGAAGCGCCTGCTCGCCGTGGAGCGCCGCGACCGTGTTGCTGCGAAAGGCGAGGCGCTCGTTCCGTAACAGCCAAAGGCCAGCGACTAGCGCACCGGTGAGCCAGATCCACAGCGGTATGCCGGTCCATCGCGCGAAGCGAGCGGTCACGTAAAGATCGAAGAGGGGGAATACCAGTACAATTCCGAGCAGGACGAAACGCATGGACAACTCCTTGACGGACGCGGCGATCGTCGTGCTGACGAACCTGCCCGATCGAGTCACCGCGCAGACGCTGGCGCGGCGGCTAGTCGAAGGGCGGCTCGCCGCATGCGTCAACATCGGCGCGAGCGTCGAATCAATTTATCACTGGCACGGGCAAATCGAAACCGGAAATGAGATTCCGATCGCCATCAAGACGCGCCGTGTGTTGTATTCGCAGGTGGAGGCGACGATCCGACAAATCCACCCCTATGAGCTGCCGGAAGTTGTCGCGGTCGCGATCACCGATGGATCTGCCGCTTATCTCGACTGGATCAAAGCTGAAACGCATTGTTGACGCCTTGGCTGTCGCCGTGGTGCTGGCTGCGATGGTCGCAGCCGCGCGCGCAACGGGTTTGGATTTGTCCGGCGCGGAGCCCAAGCTTCTGCCGCCGGAGCAGGCGTTTCGCTTCTCCGCGCGGGCATTGGATTCGAAAACGCTGGAAGGCCGGTTCGATGTCGTGGACGGTTATTACCTCTATCGGGACAAATTGCATTTCGTGCTGCAGGCAGCTCCGCCCGCACTGGAAAAGACCGAGCTACCGGCCGGGCAAAGCAAGCACGACGAGTTTTTCGGCGACGTGGAGATTTATCGGGGCGCCGTCACCATCAAGCTGCCGATCGCGGGCGGGAGTCCGGGCCAGTCGCTCGTGCTCGTCGCTGATTCGCAGGGCTGTGCCGATGTTGGCGTCTGCTATCCCCCTACGCGACAGCGCGTTCGGCTGACGGTCCCTCAGGCCGGAGCCGGCTCGGGCCCTTCCGTCGCGGCATCGCCGCCTCGAAAAGGCCTTTTCGATTGAGTTCCAAACCCGGTCGACGTAAGTGCTCGCTGTAGTTAAGCGCTCGGCCCGACGCCGATGGTGGCTGGCGATTGCCCTAGCCGGTGTGGCGGCGCTTGCGACCGGCGTTTATGTCGCGCGGGGCGTGTGGTCACCGACCGGCGTCGCCGATTCAGCGGCTCTGCTCGACGTGGCGCTGCCTGACGCCGAAGGAAAGGAGCAGAGACTCGATCAGTGGCGCGGCAAGGTCCTGATCGTTAATTTCTGGGCCACTTGGTGCGCGCCATGCCGCGAGGAAATGCGCGAATTCATTCGGTTTCAGCACGCGGACGGCGCCAAAGGCCTCCAGTTTGTTGGCATCGCCGTGGATCAGGCAGATAACGTCCGGCAATACGCAAAAGAGATCGAGCTGAATTACCCTGCGCTAATTGGCGGGCTCGGCGCTATGCAGCTATCTCAGGCGATGGGGAATGAGCTGATGGCGCTCCCCTTTACGGTCGTCGTGTCGAGGGACGGCAAGATTGTCCACCGCCAGCTCGGACCGTTGAAGCAAACGCAGCTCGAGCAGATCGTTGGCAAATTGCTCTAACGGAGTCCGAGGACGTCGGCCGTTCCGCAACTTGCCGTTCTCGCGTTAACTGCTAGACAACTAGCAACTAACTCCTGCAAACTCGCTTCGTTCCACGAAAAGCGACGCCGGCGTGACCGATGCGCCGCGATGGCGTTCTCAGAACATTACAACGAGACGGCAGAATTTCCTGCATTCGGGGGAGTGGCGATGGACCTGCGCAAGCTCAAGACGCTGATTGAGCTCGTCGAAACCTCGGGCATTGCGGAGCTTGAGATTCAGGAAGGCGAAGAGCGCGTCCGCATCACGCGCGCGCTGATGCATTCGCAGCAGGCGGGCGCTGCGCCGTCGGCGCAAGTGGCACCGGTGAGCGTCGCATCGGCCGCGACACCTGCGGCACCCCTCAGCGTGGAATCCACCGCGCCGCCAGCGGCTGAAGGGCATGTCGTCAAGAGCCCCATGGTGGGCACCTTCTATCGCTCGGCATCACCGGGCGCGAAGCCATTCGTGGAAGTCGGCGACTCGGTGCAACAAGGCGATGTTCTTTGCATCGTCGAGGCGATGAAGCTGATGAACGAAATCGAAGCGGACGCGAGCGGCACCCCGTCGAATTCGGCCAGCCGCTGTTTATCATCGCGTGAGCTCGGTTGGCCGCTAAGTCCGACAAGCTGTTCGACAAGGTCCTGATCGCAAACCGCGGCGAGATCGCGTTGCGCATCCAGCGCGCCTGTCGCGAGATGGGCATCAAGACCGTCGTCGTTCACTCGGAAGCCGACCGCGACGCAAAATATGTGGCGCTCGCCGACGAGTCGGTCTGTATCGGCCCGCCTTCGTCGGCGTTGAGCTACCTCAACATTCCCGCGATCATCGCGGCGGCCGAGGTAACCGATGCGCAGGCGATTCACCCCGGATATGGCTTCTTGTCGGAGAACGCCGACTTTGCGGAAAAGGTCGAGCGCTCAGGATTCGTGTTCATCGGTCCGAAGCCCGAAACAATACGGCTGATGGGCGACAAGGTCAGCGCAAAGATCGCGATGGCAAAGGCCGGCGTACCTTGCGTTGCGGGCTCCGAGGGCGCGCTACCCGACGACTCGAAGGAGATCGTGAAGATCGCGCGCGCTATCGGCTATCCCGTGATCATCAAGGCTGCCGGTGGAGGCGGCGGACGCGGAATGCGCGTCGTGCATACCGAGGCAGCATTGTTGCCGGCCGTGATGCTGACGCGGACGGAAGCACAATCGGCGTTCAGCAATCCCACCGTTTATTTGGAGAAATTTCTTGCCAATCCGCGGCACATCGAGATTCAGGTGCTCGCCGACGAACACAAGAATGCCGTCTATCTCTTCGAGCGCGACTGCTCGATGCAGCGGCGGCATCAGAAGATTATTGAAGAGGCGCCGGCGCCGTCGATCAACGCCCGCGCGATCACGCGGATCGGCGAGCGCGCCGCCGAGGCGTGCCGAAAGATCGCGTATCGCGGCGCCGGCACGTTCGAATTCCTGTTTCAGGATGAAGAATTCCATTTCATCGAGATGAACACGCGCATCCAGGTCGAGCACCCGGTAACCGAGCTCGTGACCGGCATCGACATCGTTCAGGAGCAAATTCGCATCGCCGCCGGACAGAAGCTCCGCCTTCGACAGCGCGACATCGTCAAGCGCGGACACGCGATCGAGTGCCGGATCAACGCCGAGGACCCGTGGACATTCGTGCCTTCGCCCGGCCGGATAACCTCGTGGCACGTTCCCGGCGGTCCCGGAATCCGCGTAGATTCGCATGTCTACCAGAACTATCTCGTGCCGCCGAATTACGATTCGCTGATCGGCAAGGTGATGGCTTACGGCGACACGCGCGAGCAGGCGATCGCGCGGATGCGTGTCGCGCTCTCCGAGATGGTCGTCGCGGGGATCAAGACGAACATTCCGCTGCATCAGGAGCTGATGCTCGACGACAAGTTCATCGCCGGGGGCACGTCGATCCACTATCTCGAGGAGCGGCTCGCGAAGCGTCTGCCAAGCGGATGATGGCCCCCAATGCTTGCCGAAGCGGATGAGCGCCGCAGGGCCGTCCCAAGGCGCGAATTTACTCCCCCCTGGGGGCAGCGCAGCGGTGAGAGCCGGAAGCGTGGGGGCACATTTTCTGCGATGAGCTACATGGCGTTACGCTTCGATGTCGAGGCGGAAGACGCCGACGCCTGGTCGGATGCGCTGCTCGCATTGGGCGCGTTCGCGGTCGAGGCGTGCGATCCGCGTGCCGAAACGGCCGCTGAAATCCCGATCTACGCCGAACCCGGCGACCACCGCGATTCGTTGTGGCCAATTACGCGACTGACGGGGCTTTTCGACGCCGGCAACGATCCCGATGCGACGCTGTCACGCGCAGCCGCGCGCGTTGGCCGTTCGCCGCCGCCGCATGAAGCGTTCCCCGTACCCGACCGCGACTGGGTACAGGCGACGCGGATGCAGTTCGAGCCGATCCGAATCGCGGAGGGTTTCTGGATCGTGCCCTCGTGGTGCGCGCCGCCAGACCCTACGGCGCTCAACTTATCGCTCGATCCGGGATTGGCGTTTGGCACAGGATCACATGCGACAACGCGCCTTTGCCTCATCTGGTTGCGCGCGCAGCTGACGCCGAGCGTGGGGGGGCCAATGAGCGCCGCAGGGCCGTCCCAAGGCGCGAATTACGCCCCCTCTGGGGGCAGCGCAGCGGCGTTAGCCGCAAGCGTGGGGGGACAATTTTCTGTCCTGGACTATGGCTGCGGCTCGGGGATATTGTCGATTGCCGCAGTGAAGCTTGGCGCACAACGCGTGGTCGGCACCGACATCGATCCGCAAGCGCTTGCCGCGAGCATTGAAAACGCGCGGGTGAATGCGGTCGCTGCTTCCTTTGTTGCGCCTGATAGGTTGGGTGACGAGACGTTCGACATCGTAGTCGCCAATATTTTGACCAGCGCGTTGCTCGCCCTGGCGCCGCTACTGGCTTCACGCGTGCGCGCCGGGGGCCGGATCGCGCTCTGTGGCATCCTCGCGCCGCAGGCGGATGCAGTTATCGAAACGTATCGACGCTGGTTCGACATTTCAACGTGGCAAAGCGTGGAAGGATGGGCGCTGCTCGAGGGCGTGCGGCGTTAGCTCGCCGCGCCGCCTGAATTTCGGAATGTCCACCGTCGACGAAAAATACACGCGCTGCCCCGGCTGCTTGACGGTCTTTCGCGTCACGCCGGCGCAACTCGCGCTGCGCGACGGGCAAGTTCGCTGCGGCCACTGCCGGACCGTGTTCAATGGCTATGCACAGATGATCTCGCTTGCGCCGCTGCCGCGCGAAAGCATGGAGCCGGACGACTTGGCGTTGGGGCCGCCGACCGTGACGCTGCGTAGCGCCCGCGCGCTGGACCCGGTGCCCGACTCCTCGCGCGCAATTCCCGAGCCGTCGTTTCGAACCGATGCACCCGATGTCACGCGGACGCCAAAAGGCACAATCCGAACGATCACCGACACAGACGCCGCACAACGATTCACCTCGGACAAAAGGCCGCGGCAGAAAACACGTCTGGAACGGCGAATGTGGGCTGTCGCCGTTCCGGTTTTGGTCGCGTTGTTGATCGGGCAAGCACTCTTCCACTTCCGCGATGCGCTGGCCGCGCACTGGCCAGCTTCCAAGCCGGGGCTTACGCTGTTCTGCAGAGCCGCCGGCTGCGCGATTCGGCCTCCCCGCGATATCGCCGGCCTGGCGATCGACGCGTCGGATTTGCAGACGGATCCGGCCCACAAGGGCTTGCTCATCCTGTCTGCCACGATACGGAACCGCGCAACGATCGCGTTGGCCTACCCCTACCTCGAGCTCACGCTCACGGATTCGAACGATCAGGTCGTCGTCCGTCGTGCGCTCGCGCCTTCGGAATACGCGAGCGGGACAGCCGAAATCACGAACGGCATTCCAGCCAATGGCGAGCTCTTGGTTAAGCTTTTCGTCGACGCGAGCGCCACGACGCAGGCGGGCTATCGGCTGTATTTGTTCTATCCCTAATGCCCGGCGCGGACCGTGGTGCATCGCAATAGCCGCTCTGCGGCCAGCTTTAGCAAACGCACCGAATCGACGCGAAGAGGCAGAACCTTGTACCAATGCGGTGCAGGTCCCGTATCGTTCACCGTCGTTTTGTGGAAAAATTGCACCGAAGCGGGGGTTTGCAGCGGTCCGCCATATGGCATATTTCTCGCTATTGAATCTGCGCCTGCTTTTGCGACGCAGTGAGTTTGTGCGTTCAGCCCTCGTCTTTATCCCAGGAGACCCTGCATGACCACGCCCGCCGACGTGCTGAAGCTGATCAAGGAGAAAGAGGTCAAGTTCGTCGACCTCCGGTTTACCGATACTCGCGGCAAGGAGCAGCACGTCTCGGTGCCCGTTAAGGCGTTTAGCGCCGATAAGTTCGAGCTGGGGCACGCGTTCGACGGATCGTCGATCGCGGGATGGAAGGGCATCCAGGCATCCGACATGCTGCTGATGCCCGATCCGAACACCGCGAACATCGATCCGTTTCTCGACGAGACGACGCTGCTGTTGACCTGCGACGTGATCGAACCGTCCGACGGCAAAGGGTACGAGCGCGATCCACGCTCCCTCGCCAAGCGCGCCGAGGCCTATCTCAAGTCGACTGGCATGGGCGACGTGGCGTACTTCGGCCCGGAGCCGGAATTCTTCATCTTCGACGCCGTCGAGTGGTCGGTCGACATGTCGGGGAGCTATTGCAAGATTTTCTCTGCCGAAGCGCCTTGGTCATCGGCAGAAAAATTCGAGGGCGGCAACATGGGTCACCGCCCGCCGATCAAGGGGGGTTATTTTCCGGTTCCGCCGGTCGATTCGCTGCAGGATATCCGCTCGGCGATGTGCCTCGCCATGGAACAGATGGGCGTCGAAGTGGAGGTGCACCATCACGAAGTCGCGGCTGCTGGCCAAAACGAGATCGGGACCAAGTTCGCTCCGCTCGTGCAACGCGCGGACTGGCTGCAAATCCTCAAGTATTGCGTGCACAACACCGCGCACGCGTACGGCAAAACGGCGACGTTCATGCCTAAGCCGATCGTCGGCGACAACGGTTCCGGCATGCATGTGCATCAGTCGATCTGGAAGGACGGCAAGAACCTGTTCGCGGGCGACGGGTATGCCGGCCTGTCCGAGCTCGCGCTCTATTACATCGGCGGTGTGATCAAGCATGCGAAGTCGCTGAACGCGATCACCAATCCCGGAACGAATTCGTACAAGCGCCTCGTGCCGGGGTTCGAAGCGCCGATCAATCTCGCCTATTCCGCGCGCAACCGTTCGGCGGCGATCCGTGTGCCCTACGTGTCGAGCCCGAAGGCGCGCCGGATCGAAGTGCGCTTCCCCGATCCGACTTGCAATCCGTATCTCGCGTTTTCCGCGATGCTGATGGCGGGATTGGACGGTGTGCACAGCAAGATTCACCCCGGCGATCCGATCGACAAGAATCTCTACGACCTCGAGCCGGAAGAGGCGGCCAAGGTTCCGCATCCGTGTGCGTCGCTCGACGAGGCGCTCGACAATCTCGATCGGGATCGCGAGTTCCTGACCCGTGGCGGCGTGTTCACCGACGACATGATCGATGCGTATATCGCACTCAAGATGGAGGAAGTCACACGGTTCCGGATGACGACGCATCCGGTGGAATACGACATGTATTACAGCTTGTAGCGAGAGGCGCGCCGGTTTCACGCAGTTCCCAAGCGGAGTCGAAGGGGCGGGCCGATAACCCGCCCCTTTTGGCTCAGAGGGACGGCGGTTACACTGGGGCGCATGATTGGACGTGTCAAAGCCGTTGCCGGGATTTGGTGCTGTCGCGCACTCGTGTGGTGCTGCGCGTCCGTCTGCGCACTCGCGGCGGGCGATGGCGCCGCTGCATCGCTCGCCGAGAAGGCGCGCGAATCGGGATGCAACAGCAAGCCCGTCGCCATCAGCAGCGGCTTGTACAAATGTGTCACGGCGTCGGGCAGCGACGCGTTCTTCAACCTGCAGGGGATTAGCGGTGGAAGCGGTGCGAGCGCGCCTGAGCGCACCGTTCGCCGCACGGACAGCCCGGTTGTTTCTCCGCCCGGATTTCCTCGAGTCGACGGCGAAACGCAGAAGGGACGAGACGATCTCCGCCGCAAGGTGCTCAGCGATGAGCTGTCTGCCGAAGAGAAATTTCTTGCCGACGCGCGCGCGGCGTACGGAAGCGGCGCGCCGGCGCCGCTGCCCGAAGAACAGGCCGACGCCGAAAAATATCGGCAACGCATCTCAAGGCTTCGGCAGGCCGTGCAATTGCATGAGCGGAACATCGAAGCGCTCAAGAAAGAGCTCGGCAACATGCACTGAGCATCGCGTGCGACACTCGGCGCAGATATTGCTAAGAAATCGGCGTTGTGCGGGTGCACCGGAGTGGCTGCTCCGGATGTGGGTGTCGCATTGAAGTTGCGCCTTTTCCCGATGCCGGTCATTGCCGACGCACCCGCAGCGTATTCGGGTCTCGAGCTGCTCGCGACGGCGGTATTCCTGCTGCAATTCGATCGGTGCATTGCTTACGCGAATCCCGCCGCGGAAAACCTGTTCGAAATGTCACGCACCAAGCTCATCGGGCAGCGCGTCAATGAAATTTTTGGCGACGCTCCCGCGCTTTCCGCCGCGATCGACAAAGCCACCGCGTCCGGCGCGTCCTACACCGAGCAGGAGCTCGAGCTCAGCGTCGCAGGAAAGGCGAAGCTGCATCTGACCTGCACCGTATCGCCGGTCGAAGGCGGCGATCACCCACTCGCGCTCGAGTTCCGGCACATCGATCAGCAATTGAAGATCGCGCGCGAGGAACGCTTGCTCGAGCAGCAACAGGCGAATCGCGAATTGATCCGCAGCCTCGCGCACGAGATCAAGAATCCGCTCGGCGGCATTCGCGGCGCCGCGCAATTGCTCGAGCGCGAGCTCGATCGCGCGCAGCTGATCGAATACACGCAGGTGATCATCGGCGAGGCCGACCGCCTGCAATCGCTGGTCAATCGCTTGCTGACGCCGCATCGGCTCCCGTCTTACCGCCGCACGAATGTGCACGAATTGCTCGTGCGCATCAAAGGCGTTGTCCAGGCCGAGTTTCCGTCGATCCCGATCGGTTGCGACTTCGACGCAAGCCTGCCGGAGTTCGATGCCGACGCGGAGCAGCTGACGCAGGCATTGCTCAACATCGTCAAGAACGCGGCGCAGGCGTTATCGGGAACAACCCGCGTGCCGGAGATCACGCTGCGAACGCGCGTTGCGCGCGGCGTCACGTTGGCAAAGCGGCGGCATCGACTGGCATTGAAGGTTGCTGTCGCGGACAACGGACCGGGCGTTGCGCCGGAAATTCGCGACCGGATCTTCTATCCATTGGTATCGGGCCGCGAAGGCGGCAGCGGATTGGGTCTGACGATCGCGCAAACGCTTGTTGCTCAGCACGGCGGCAACATCGAATGTGAAAGCGTTCCGGGGCAGACGACGTTTACCGTTCTGCTGCCGCTCGAGACGTCTCGCGCCGTCTCCACCTAAAGAAATGGACGAAAAGATGTACGCCTACGATTACGAGCCGCCGAAAAGCGACGGCACGAAAGCCGTCTGGATCGTCGACGACGATCGCTCGATCCGCTGGGTGCTCGAAAAGGCGCTCGCGCGCGAGGGCATCGCGTACAAGACGTTCTCATCGGCATACGAAGTGCTGCAGGCGTTGGCGATCAGCCAACCGCAGGTGCTCGTCTCTGACATCCGCATGCCGGGCGAGTCGGGGCTCGTGCTGCTCAATAAGGTCAAGGAGCGTTATCCGCAAATGCCGGTGATCATCATGACGGCGTACTCCGATCTCGACAGCGCTGTCGCAGCGTTTCAGGGCGGCGCGTTCGAATATCTGCCGAAGCCCTTCGACGTCGATCACGCGCTCGCGCTGATCCGCCGCGCGACGGCGGAAACGCACACGACCGCACCGAACGGCGTCGTCGGCAGCGATACGCCGGAAATGCTTGGTCAGGCGCCGGCGATGCAGGAAGTATTTCGCGCGATCGGCCGGCTGTCACAATCGAATGCCACCGTGTTGATCACCGGCGAATCGGGCACCGGCAAAGAACTCGTTGCCCGGGCGTTGCACCGGCACAGCCCGCGCGCCGCCGGGCCGTTCGTCGCAATCAACACCGCGGCTATTCCCAAGGACCTGCTCGAATCCGAGCTTTTCGGCCATGAGCGCGGCGCGTTCACCGGCGCGCAGAGCTTGCGTCGCGGTCGCTTCGAACAGGCGGAAGGCGGCACGCTGTTCTTGGACGAGATCGGCGACATGCCGGCTGATCTTCAAGTGCGACTTTTGCGCGTGCTATCGGATGGCGAGTACTACCGTGTCGGCGGTCACGCGCCGCAGAAGGCGAGCGTGCGCATCATCGCGGCGACGCACCAGGATCTGGAAGAGCGCGTGCGACAGGGACTGTTTCGAGAAGATTTGCTCCACCGGCTGAACGTTGTGCGATTGCGTTTGCCGCCGCTACGCGAGCGCCTGGAGGACATCGCGCCGCTGGCCCGTCACTTTCTGCAGAAGAGCGCGCGCGAGCTGGCCGTCGAAACGAAGACGTTATCCGACGATGCGTTGAAAGTCCTCGCGGCATTTTCTTTTCCCGGCAATGTTCGCCAGCTCGAGAACGTTTGCCATTGGGTGACGGTGATGGGGCCCGGCCAACGGATTGAACTTGCCGACTTGCCGCCCGAAGTGCGCGAGATCGGGCGTAGCGGAGGCGGCATCGCGGCGGAGATCGGCTGGCAGCAGGCGCTCGATCGCGAGCTTGCGCAGGCGCTGCTGCGTGGCGAGCGCAGCGTCGGCGATCGACTCGAGCAGGAATTCGAGAAGACACTGATCCGTCGGGCGCTCGCGCACACCGGCGGACATCGGATGGAGGCCGCGGCATGGTTAGGCTGGGGGCGCAACACGCTCACGCGCAAGATTCAGGAG
>VBCG01000194.1 GCA_005881895.1 Betaproteobacteria bacterium | reverse complement strand
TCGGAGCCGGCGAGGGCTGGGCGAAATCAATCCTCTTCAATGCTCGGCTACGCGACGATTTCGCGGCGTTCTTTGCGCGGTCCGATTCATTTGCGCTGGGTGTTTGCAATGGCTGTCAGATGATGGACAATCTGCGCGAGCTCGTGCCCGGCGCCGGTCACTGGCCGCATTTCGTTCGCAATGCGTCGGAGCAATTCGAAGCGCGTTTCGTGCTGCTCGAAGTGCAGCGTACGCCGTCGCTGTTCTTTAGCGGCATGGAAGGCAGCCGCATTCCTGTCGCGTTGGCGCATGGCGAAGGTCTGGCGGAATTCCGCGACGCGAAGCAATTGACCGTAGCGCAGCCTTTCGTCGCGTTGCGGTTCATCGACCATCGCGGCTGTGCAACCGAGGCGTATCCCTACAATCCGAATGGATCGCCGCAGGGCATTACGGGGCTTACGACGGCCGATGGCCGCTGCACGATTCTGATGCCGCATCCCGAGCGCGTATGGCGTACCGCGCAGATGTCCTGGCATCCGGACGAGTGGGGCGAGACGTCGCCCTGGTTTCGGATGTTCGAGAACGCGCGCCGATGGCTGGGATAAGGCCAGAGCAGAGGGAACCACTTGGGCATCGCGCGTGTCGCATCAACGTGGGGGTACACCAATGGAAGTTACGTGGTTGCTCGTAGCAAATCGAACCCGTGCCCGCATTCTCGAAGTCCGGTCGGAACGCGATCGGCCGATTGAGCGCGCCGCGTTCGCCAATCCCTCGGGCCGTGCGCACGAGCGCGATCTCGACAGCGACGCAGCCGGGCGCTTTTACGGCAAGGGTGAGTGGGACCAGGGACACAGCGCCACCGCGAGCGAATCGCTCGGCGAGCACGAGACCGACCTTTTCGCGATCGATTTGCGCGAATTTCTCGACCATGCTCGAAGTGAGCAACGCTTCGAGCGGCTTTGGCTCATCGCCGCGCCGGCATTCCTCGGCCAGTTGCGGAGCGCATTTTCGAAGCCGCTGCGTCAGCGCGTCGAGCTCGAGCTCGACAAAGATCTGACCACGGACACGCCGGCCGAAATCTTGCGGCGAGCGCTCGATGCACGCGAGGCGAAGCGTACGCGCGAAAGAGCATCGGAACAGTCTTAGATCGCTTCTTGTGTGACTGCGGTAACATCGGACCACTCGCGAAAAAAGTGGCCACCGTGCAGCTCACTGTCTATTCGATCAACGGCGTCACGCCGGTCGTCGATCCCGAGGCATTTGTCCATCCCACCGCCGTGCTGATCGGCGATGTCATCGTTCGCGCCGGATGCTACATCGGCCCGGGCGCGTGCTTGCGCGGCGATTTTGGCCATATCGAGGTGCGCGACGGCGCCAACATTCAGGACACGTGCGTGTTGCATGGATTCCCGGGTGTCGGCACGATCGTCGAGGAAGAAGGACATATTGGCCATGGCGCCGTGCTCCACGGTTGCATCGTCAAGCGCAACGCGCTCGTCGGCATGAACGCCGTCATCAACGATAACGCGACGATCGGTGAATCTGCGTTCGTTGCCGCAATGGCATTCGTGAAGGCCGGCATGATCGTGCCGCCGCGCACACTCGTCGCCGGGATACCCGCGCGAATCGTCCGCCAGCTCTCGGATACCGAGCTCGCGTGGAAGGTCGAAGGGACGCGAAGCTACCAGGAGCTTGCGCGGCGAAGTCTCTCCACGATGCGCGCAACGGCGCCGCTCACTGCGCCCGAGCCGAATCGCCAGCACATCGACCTGCCCGAGCTGTTGCCGCTGTCCACGATGAAGAAGCAGTCCGCTTGAGACGCGTCCGTTCAGTGTCGTCAGCGGTCGCGCGGCGGTTGATCCCACTGATTGCGTCCTGCATCGCGTTCGCGGGCGTGGCACGTGCGGCCGAGCCCGTGCCACTATCGCCACCCGCGAAGACGGCGCTGCCAACCGGCCCGCTCGGTGACTCCGTTCGCTATGGTCAATCGCTGGTCACGAATACCCGCGCGTTGGCGGCGGGATTCGTCGGCAACGGACTCACCTGCGCCAACTGCCACCTCGATGCCGGCCGCGTTGCGTACGCCGCGCCGCTCGCGGGCTTGTGGGGCGTTTTTCCCGAATATCGCACGCGTCGCGGTAGTGTCGAATCGCTCACCGAACGCATCAACGACTGCTTCGAGCGATCGATGAACGGCAAGCCGCTGCCGGCCGGCAGCCGCGAGATGATTGCGTTGCTGTCGTACATCGCATGGCTCTCCGAGGGCGTGCCGACGGGCGTCGAAGTGCGGGGCCGCGGCTTCAAGGAAATTGCGGTGCCTTCGCCGCCGAATCCTATACGCGGCGAGTCGCTTTATGCCGCAAAGTGCGCGGCGTGCCACGGCGCCGAGGGTCAAGGTCTGCAGGGTGCGGACAGCGCGTACGTGTTTCCGCCACTATGGGGTGCGCAGTCGTTCAATGTGGGCGCGGGGATGGCGCGCGTTTCGGTTGCCGCCGGCTTTGTGCAAGCGAAGATGCCGCTCGGCAACGCCGGAACGCTGTCCGATCAAGAGGCGTATGACATCGCCGCCTACTTCACATCGAAACCGCGGCCCGATTTTGCCGCGCGGAAAAACGATTGGCCGCGCGGCGGCGTGCCCACAGACGCGCGCAAATAGTTTCAGAGTCCCGCGGCTTGACCGTCGCGCCTGGAATCCGACGCGGAAACGTAACCGCTGTCGATCTTGACGATGCACTGGCCGGCGCCAAAATCCATGTACGTGTCGGGAATCGAAGTCATTCGGTGCCCAAGCGCGATCAATCCGGCGCGTAGCTCAGGAGCGGCGGTCGATTCAAGGTCGATCGATCGATCGGCATTGATTTTCCAGCGCGGTGCATCGAGCGCGGCTTGCGGGTTCATCCGGTGGTCGAACATCCGCACCAACGTTTGCACGTGCCCCGGCGGCTGAATTGGCCCGCCCATGACGCCGATCGTGGCCAGCGGTGCGCCGTTACGCGTGACGAAGCCCGGAATGATCGTGTGGAACGGTCGCTTGCCGCCGGCGACTTCGTTCGGATGTCCGGTTTCCAACACGAAGCCGGCGCCGCGATTCTGCAGCGAGATGCCGGTGCCGGGCACGACGACACCGGACCCGAAGCCCATGTAATTCGATTGGATCAGCGACACCATCATGCCGCTTTCGTCGCTGGCACACAGATACACGGTGCCGCCGCGCGGCGGGTCGCCGGGACCGAAGTCCTGTGCCCGCGATCGATCGATGAGCTTGGCGCGCGAGGCGAGATAGGCGCGATCGAGCAATGCTTCCGGCGCAATCTTCATAGCGCGAATATCCGCGACGAAACGATGCGCATCGGCGAAGCCGAGCTTCATCGCTTCGATCATCAGATGCTGGCTCGCGACCAAATCCGGCCGATCGGCGCCGAGATCAAAATGATCGAGAATGCCGAGCGCGATCAGCGCGGCGACGCCTTGTCCGTTGGGCGGAATTTCATGGACGGTCACGTTGCGGTAGTTGAGCGCCAACGTCTCAACCCAATCGCAGGCGTGTGCCGCGAAATCCGCGGAAGAATGTGCACCGCCGTTCGCGCGCGAATGCGCAATCATCGCCGTCGCGAGATCGCCGCGATAGAACGCTTCACCGCGCGAGGACGCGATTTTGCCGAGTGTCGACGCCATGGCGGCGCTCGAGAACCGTTCACCCGGCAGCGGAGGACGACCGCGCGGCATGAAGTGATCGTCCCAGCCAAGATCGTGCGGAAGAATCGCCGCCGCGGCACGCCATTTTTCCGCGACGACCGGTGACACGAGATAACCATCGCGGGCATAACGTATCGCCGGCGCAAAAAGGTCGTCGAACGGCAACTTCCCATAGCGTTCTGATAGCGCGACCCAGCCCGAAACGGCACCCGGAATTGTCACCGTGTCCCAACCGCGTTGTGGCATCGCGGTGCGCCCGGCAAAGCGCGCCGGGGACCACGCGGCAGGCGCGCGTCCCGATGCGTTGAGCCCGACAAGCTGTCGGCCGTCCCACAGGATTGCGAACAGGTCCGAGCCGATGCCGTTGCTGCAAGGCTCGACGACCGTCAGCGTAATCGCAGTGGCCAATGCTGCATCGACCGCATTGCCGCCGCGCGCGAGCATCGCGATTCCTGCCTGCGTTGCCAACGGCTGCGATGTCGCCACGACGCTTTGCGCAAATATCGGTTGTCGCCGCGATGGATACGGCAACGCCCAGTCGAATGCGGGGATTGCACCGACAGGAGAGCGTTCGTCGTTCAAGTCACCGCTTCCTGAAACGCTTCCTCGCGCTTCTTGCGGATGTTGGGCAGTCCGATGACGACGATCAGCAGCGCTGCTGCAATGAGGAGACCCGCAGAGATCGGGCGCTGGACGAATACGAACGGATCGCCGCGCGACAACAACAGGGCGCGCCGAAGATTTTCTTCCATCATCGGACCGAGCACAAAACCCAGCAACAGGGGCGCTGGTTCGCATTCAAGTTTCATGAACACAACGCCGAGAAGACCGAAGAACGCCGTCTGCATGACGTCGAAGCTCGTGTTGTTCACCGTGTAGACGCCGATTGCGCAAAACAGGAGGATCGCGGGATAGAGCAGGCGATACGGCACGGTCAACAGCTTGATCCATATTCCAATCAATGGAAGATTCAGCACGACCAGCATCAAATTGCCGATCCACATCGACGCGATCAAGCCCCAGAACAGGCTTGGATTGGACGTCATCACCTGCGGTCCGGGTTGGATGTTGTGGATCGTCATCGCACCGGCCATCATCGCCATCACGGCGTTCTCGGGAA